>JAVBMB010000107.1:0-12497 GCA_031552995.1 Oscillospiraceae bacterium | reverse complement strand
GATACCGACCGTCCCCATCATGTCGTTCGGCCCTGCCTGCCCGGTAATCAGCATCTTAAGGCTGACGACTGCCTGCTGTAAAAAGCTGACAGAGCTTTTTACAGAGTATCCCACCTTGTAAAGAGGCGTCGCCTCGTCAAGCGAAAACTGGAAGCCGTACTTATAGCTCTCGGTCGACGGGTCAAATATGTCGCGTTCAAGCACAACATCACGCAGCTTTACTGTCCTGCCGTTGCGGTCAACCGTAAAATCAAACGGCTTCCCTTCTCCCAACATAAGCGCGGTCGGGATGTCGCTGTACACAAAAATATGCATGTCGTTTATCTTTACAAACCTGTCGCCCGGCAAAAACTCGCTCTCACTCTCGTGCGCAAAGCCCTCCATAAATCCGCCGATTGACGTGCCGACAAATTGCTGAGCCGGGGCAAACAGTATCAGCAGAACAAGCGCGCCGCACAAAAAGTTCATCAGCGGCCCGGCAATGCACACCGCAAACCGTTTCAATTTGCCGACACTGAAATAGCTGCCGACGTCGCTGGCGGGGTCAAGTCTGGCGTTATATTCCGCGCCGCTTTGCGCCGGGGATGTGTCTCCTACGAGTAGTTTCTCCTCGTCGTCCGCACCCTTCATCATCACCGCGCCGCCCAGAGGAATTATCCTTATCGCGTACAGTGTCTCGCCTATTTGCTTTTTAAAAATCGCCGGACCAAAGCCGATACTAAACTGCAGCACAACGATTTTGCTAAGCTTAGCGGCGACAAAATGCCCAAGCTCATGCACAAATATAATCAAGCCGAACACGACGACCGAAATCAGAATCGAAAAGAGCATACATCACACCATCTTTCTCGCAAAGATTGCTATTATTCTATCTCGAAGCGCGTATAACATACTCCCGCGCGTCTCTGTCAATTTCAAAAATTTCATCAAGGGTGGCACCGCCGCGCGATATCGCGCTGGCTGCGTCATTTACAAGCTCAAAAATCCTGTTAAACCCTATCTCTCCGCGCAAAAACATCGCAACAGCCTGCTCGTTTGCGCCGTTTATCGCGGCGCCGTAACCTGACGGCGCGGCAAGCGCACCGCGGCATAACCTGAGTGCCGGGAATACATCTTCATCCGGCTTAAAAAATGTCAGCTTCCCTATACCGGCAAGGTCAAGCCTTCGCCTGTCGCTGTACAGGCGCTCCGGCCAGTCCAGCGCGTACTGGATAGCCAAGCACATGTCTGGCGGCGACAGCTGCGCAACAGTTGCGCCGTCACGAAACTCCACGAGCGAATGCACAATACTCTCTCGGTGGATTACAACGTCAATCATGTCAGGCTCAAGCCCAAACAGGTGCTTTGCCTCAATCATCTCGAAGCCTTTGTTCATCATGCTTGCGGAATCAATCGTTATCTTGCTGCCCATGCTCCATGTCGGATGCGCAAGCGCCTGCTGCGGCGTCACATTCTCAAGCTCACCTCTCGTCATGCCAAAAAACGCGCCGCCCGACGCCGTCAGAATCACGCGCTCCACCTCGTGCCGCCGTCCGGCGCGCATACACTGGAATATCGCCGAATGCTCCGAATCGACAGGGATTATATCAACCCCGTTCCGCTGCGCCGCCGCCATAACTATGTCTCCGGCGCAGACAAGCGACTCCTTGTTCGCCAGCGCCAATGTTTTGCCGGCATTTATTGCGGCCATCGTCGGCCGCAGCCCGGCGATGCCCACAGCGGCATTAAGTACGACATCGGCGCTCTGCTCCGACGCGGCGGCACACACGCCGTCACTGCCGCTCAAAACCTCGATGCCGCTGCCGCGCAGCTTTTCCTTAAGCCAGAGCGCCGCTTCAATGTCCGCCACCGCGACGACGCCTGGCGAAAATGCCGCGGCCTGCTCATAGAGCAACCGGGCATTGTTGCCGGCGGCAAGCGCCGCAACGCTGTGCCCGCTGGCCGCAATGACCTTAAGCGCCTGTGTGCCGATTGACCCGGTCGAGCCGATAATGGCGACGCGCTTTTTCGTATTCATTTCATCATACCCATCGCAAGCAGCGCCAACTCGAACAGCGGGGCGGCAAATGTGATGCTGTCAAAGCGGTCCCACACGCCGCCGTGACCGGGGAACAGCTTGCCGTAATCTTTAATTCCCGCCTCGCGCTTGATGACCGACAGCGCCAAATCCCCAAGCTGCCCGACGCAGGCGCCGACAAGCCCGAACGCCGCCACCGGAAGTATGGCGATATCCACGCCGAAATAACGCGTCACAACAAATGTATAACCCGCGGCGCCGATTATGCCTCCAAGCAGCCCGCCGACAAATCCCTCGACCGTTTTCTTCGGGCTGACATACGGCGCCAGCTTGTGCTTTCCAAATGCCTTGCCGATAAACAATGCCGCGCTGTCGCACATCCACACGGTAAACCAAGGAATAAACATGATGAACTTGCCGTCCGGCATGGCAAATATGCGCAAAACCGAGCTTAGCATCAGCGGCAACACTATCGCCGCCAGAAAACCTCGTCCCATCTCGGCATAGCCGATGCGCCGGTGGTCAAACACACCGCAGGCAAATGTCGCCATCATAAACACATACACAAGCGCCATAACAGGCCAAAGACTGCCTGTCGTACTTCCGGCGGCAAACGGCACGCACAGCGCGGCCACACACGAAATATAGAGGTAAGGGTGCCTGTCAAGCTTACCCGCAGTGTGCAGCAGCTCCCATACTCCGACGGCGCAAAACACCGCGAAAGCAATTGTCGCGCATATAGGCGGAAGCACAAAAAACAGCGCCGCGAACATCAGCCCGATAAAAAAACCGGTTATGACCCTTGTCTTCACCTTACCCCTCCAAAGCGACGACGCCGCCGCTGATATTCGGCAATGGCCCCGTCAAGTACTCTCTCATCCACATCCGGCCACAGGGTATCCGTAAAATAGAACTCGCTGTAGGCGTTCTGCCAAAGCAGGAAGTTCGACAGCCGCACCTCTCCCCCCGGCCGAATCATAAGGTCGGGGTCAGGTATCCCGGCGGAATACATACAGTTTGCCATGGCGTTTTCGTCGATATCGGTCACATTCATCCTGCCGGACGCGCACTGTTCCGCCAGCATGCGCGCCGCGCGGACAAGCTCGCTTCGACCACCGTAATTCAGGCACACATTCACCTGCAAGCCGTCTGTTTTCAGCGATATCCTCGATGTCTCGTCGACGAGCGCGCGCAGCGATTTCGGCAGCGCAAGCACATCTCCGAAAAACCGAAGGCTGATGTTTTTCTTCTCCATATCGCGTATCGCCTCGTGCAGATATTTCTCCAGCAGCTGCATAATCGAGTCGACTTCATCCTTCGGGCGCGACCAGTTCTCGGTAGAAAACGCGTAAACGGTAAAGTATTTCACGCCAAGCTCGTTCATGTGCTCGGCGGCACGGCGAAATGTCTCGCTCCCCGCGCTGTGCCCGGCAGCGCGCGGCAGCCCGCGCTTTTGCGCCCATCTGCCGTTACCGTCCATAATTATGGCGATATGCGCCGGAATATTAGTCCGGTCAAGCTCTATCTTTTCTTTTCTCTTAAAAAAAAGCGGCATAGCATCCTTCCAGTCCTGACAAAACAAAGCGGGCGCGACGAGGTCGTCGCCGCGCCCTGAGCCTTGATGCAGTTCTTACTGTGACGGCAATCGGTCCCGCCACCCCACAAGGTAAAGCCGGCGGCAAACGCCGCGTTATATTTCCAGCAGCTCCTTTTCCTTCTTTGACGCCTCGGCGTCGATGTCCTTTGTAATCTTGTCCATCAAATCCTGCAAATCCTTTTCGAGGTCTTTCAAATCGTCCTCGGTTAGCTCGCTCGCCTTCTGCATCTTCTTAAACGCATCAATGCCGTCGCGACGGATGTTGCGGCAGGCCACCTTTGTGTCCTCGGCGATTTTCTTGACTTCCTTTGTCAAATCGCGTCGCCGCTCCTCAGTCAGCTGCGGGAAGGCCAGCCTGATTATCTTGCCGTCGTTCTGAGGGTTTATACCGAGATCTGATGACTGAATCGCCTTCTCAATCAGCTTCAGGGCATTGCCGTCCCACGGCTGAATTGTCAGCATACGCGGTTCGGGCGAGGCGACCGACGCCAACTGGTTTATCGGCATGTGAGAGCCGAAATAGTCTACGGTAATCCTGTCCAGCACGGCGGCATTCGCGCGTCCCGCGCGTATTGTCGCCAGCTCCTGCTTCATAACCTCAAGTGATTTTTGCATTTTCGCTTTATATGCTTCACATCTGGGATCCATAATGCGACTCCTCCTGATTTTTATATTTAATCAATAATTTGAAATGCCTGTCACGCTTCGTCTAGTGTCGTGCCTACGTATGAGCCGATTTCCTCGCCAAGCAGCACACGTTTGATGTTCCCCGGGTCTTTAAGCGCAAAAACCAGCACCGGGATGTCGTTATCCATCGACAGCGCCGTCGCCGTTGTGTCCATAACACCAAGCCCGCGGCGCAGCACCTCGGCATATGTTATTCTGTGAAGTTTGTGCGCGTCGGCTTTTTTCGCCGGGTCAGCGTCATACACGCCGTCGATATTCTTCGCCAATAAAATCGCGTCGGCATTTACCTCGGCCGCACGCAGCGCCGCCGCTGTATCTGTGGAAAAATAAGGATTCCCCGTGCCGCAGGCGAATATGACGACCCTGCCCTTTTCAAGGTGCCTGATAGCCTTAAGCCTGATATACGGCTCGGCAATCTTTGTCATGTCAATCGCGGTCTGCACACGCACTTCAACACCGATGCTCTCAAGCACGTCACCAAGTGCAAGCGCGTTTATTGTCGTTGCCAGCATACCCATATGGTCGGCCCTGGTGCGCTCTATCCTGCCGCCGCCGTCCTTGACCCCGCGCCAGAAGTTGCCGCCGCCTATGACAATGCCAATCTCTACCCCGATATCCAGACAGTCCTTTATGGCTTTCGCCACTCCCTCCAGCACGTCGAAGTTCAGCCCGGTCCTGTTTTCACCGGCCAGCGCCTCGCCGCTTATCTTAAGCAAAACCCGCTTATATTTCGGCTCTTCCATAAACTGCCTCCGCATCCGTATTTAATTCATCCTTTATATTTTAATATAGAACGTCGTATTTGAAAAGCTAAATCTGCTCTTTTAATAAAAGTTTTACACAGAGGTTTTATATCGGCATCGGCTCGCCCGCTCGACATCCCATACACAGTCTGTTATAATAATAAAAACGGCATCTGTATATACAAAATAAAAAAACGACGGGAGTGCACATCTATGCTATACCGCGATATCGGCAAAACCGGCCGCAGCGCCGGCATCATCGGCCTCGGATGCGAACACCTTGACGGCAAGCCCTACGAGACGGTTAAAAGCGTCATCGACGCCGCGCTTGACGGCGGGATAAACATCATGGATGTGTTCATGCCCGGGCTTGAAGTGAGGCAGAATATCGCCCGCGCACTGGGCGAACGCCGCGGCGACGTGATGATTCAAGGGCACATCGGCTCTACCGATATCCGCCGGCAGTACGACATCAGCCGCGACTTGCCCACCATTACCAGATACTTCGAAGACATGCTTCGGCTGTTCGGGTATATCGACTTTGGAATGATGTTTTTCATCGATTCCGAAAAGGATTATAAGGGTGTGTTCGAGACCGGCTTTGCCGAATATGTGCAAAAGCTCAAGACGAACGGCGACATTCGCCATATCGGCTTCAGCTCCCATAACCCCGACATCGCGTCGCGCGTTATCGCAACCGGCCTGCCCGAGATGATGATGTTCAGCATAAATATGGCATTTGATATGTACCCCACAGATGCGGATGTGCTCGACACGCTCGAATCCGGCTTCGACGCCGGCGCGCTTCGCGGTGTCGACCCGAAACGCGCCGCGCTGTACACACTGTGCGAGCAAAAAGGAATAGGCATCACAGTGATGAAAACCTTTGGCTCGGGCAAGCTTCTGTCGGCTCAGCATACGCCGTTCGCGTCTGCGATGACCGCCGCGCAGTGCATCCATTACGCCCTGACTCGCCCTGCGGTCTCGAGCGTTTTGCTCGGCTGTCAAAGCCCGCGGGAGATTGAATCGGCGCTGCAGTACCTTACCGTGACCGACGAGCAGCGCGACTATACGCCGCTGCTGGGCACGATGCGCAACGACTTTGCCGGCAACTGCGTCTATTGCAGCCACTGCCAGCCGTGTCCGGTCGAAATCGACATCGCGACGGTGAACAAATATCTCGATATCGCGCGGCTTGACAAATCCGCCGTACCGCCGTCGATACGCTCTCACTACCGTGAGCTTGCCCACACCGGCGCCGAGTGCATAGAGTGCGCCGGCTGCGAAAGCCGCTGCCCGTTCGGCGTACCGATAATCAAAAACATGGCGGAGGCCGATGAGCTTCTGGCCTGACAAGATTGTGCTTGACATCGAGCTGTGTATTGAATATAATACAATATAATTTATATCAAAAGGCTGTGACCGAAAGAAGTAGCTGTGTCGACCCTCCAAAGAGAGTCCGTTTAGTGGTGAAAGCGGATGAGGCGGCACGCGCGAAATACATTCGCGAGCCTGGCCCCGAAAGCGCACTGCGCCTGTAGGCCGCCACAGGTGCGCCTGTTACAGCGCTCGGCTGATTCTTCGGCCTGTGAGGCGGCGCGTTGCGCCGCAAAACGAGGTGGTACCGCGGCTTAATGCCGCCCTCCGTTCCGGACAACCCGGGATGGAGGGCGTTTTTGTTCCTTCACTGCACGGCAGAGCAACATAAAAAAATAACACATCATATACGGAGGGGAACCACAATGACACTTTTTGAGGAGCTTAAGGCCCGCGACCTTATCGCGCAGATGACACACGAGGACGAGATCGAAAATATGCTCAACAACGACAAGGTTACATTCTACATCGGCTTCGACCCCACTGCCGACAGCCTGCATGTCGGGCACTTTTTGCAGCTTGTCGTCATGTCGCGCTTTCAAAAGGCCGGGCACAAGCCGATATGCCTTCTTGGCGGCGGCACAACTATGGTAGGCGACCCGACCGGCAAGACCGACATGCGCAAAATCATGACCCAGCAGGATATTATGCACAACGCCGAATGTTTTAAAAAGCAAATGTGCCGGCTTGTCGATTTCAGCGACGACAAGGCGATAATGGTCAACAATGCCGACTGGCTGCTCGAGCTGAATTACATCGACTTTCTGCGCAATGTCGGTGTGCATTTCTCTGTCAACCGCATGCTGACGGCTGAATGCTTTAAGTCCCGCATGGAAAACGGCCTCAGCTTCCTCGAGTTCAACTACATGCTGATGCAGAGCTACGACTTTTTGGTGCTCAGCCGCAAATACGGCTGCATGCTTCAGATGGGCGGCAACGACCAGTGGTCAAACATCATCTCGGGCGCCGACCTGATCCGCCGTGTCGACCAGAAGCCGGCGCTTGGCATGACATTTACGCTGCTGACGACGTCGGAGGGCAAAAAAATGGGCAAGACCGAAAAGGGGGCCGTGTGGCTCGACCCCGAAAAGACCTCGCCGTTTGAGTTCTTCCAGTACTGGCGAAATGTCGCCGACAACGACGTTATACGCTGTATGAAGCTGCTTACATTTGTGCCGCTAAGCGAGATTGCCGAAATGGAAAAGCTTGAGGGCAGCGCGCTCAACGGCGTCAAGGAGCGCCTTGCGACGGAGATAACGACGATGGTTCACGGTGAAGAAGAGGCCGCAAAGGCGCTTGAAGCCGGGCGTGCTCTGTTCGGCGCAGGCTCCGCCGCGGGCAGCGCGCCGACGACCGCGCTTGCCGGCGCCGATTTTGAAAACGGCGCAATCGGTATACTCGACCTGCTTGTCAAGACAGGGCTTGCCCCTTCGAAGGGCGAGGCGCGCAGGCTTATTCAGCAAGGCGGCGTATTCGTCGGTGACGACAAAATAGACGATGTCATGAAATCGTTCACCCCTCAGGATATCGGCGAGCGCGAGTTCATCATTCGCAAAGGCAAAAAAAGCTTCCATAAAGTAACGTTATAGCGCACACATTTAAAAAGGACAGAACACAATAACGCCCGGTGAACACCGTTCTCCGGGCGTTAGGCTGTCAAAGAAAGGTGTTCAGGTTTTTTTGCATGAAAATTACGTGATTAAAAAGTTCATAAAGCCCCCGCTTATAATCAAAAATTCCGGGAATTCATTTCCCGGAATTTTTATCAAAATTGAAAACTGCCCGAAAACCCTCAACGAAGTGGGTTTTCAGGCAAGCTCACGCCCGGGGAACAATGTTCTCCGGGCGTTATTACTACATAGTGCTAAATATTAAGCGGGTTGACCGAATAGTTCGGCGCCTCTTTTGTGATGTAAATATCGTGCGGATGGCTCTCTTTCAGCCCCGCTCCCGTAATCTGCACAAACTGCGCCGAGCGCTGAAGCGATTTTATATCCGCCGCGCCGCAATATCCCATGCCGCTTCTCAGGCCGCCCATAAGCTGAAACACCGTGTCGCTGACCGGACCCTTGTACGGCACGCGTCCCTCGACGCCCTCCGGCACGCGCTTTGTCGTGCCGGACTGAAAGTACCTGTCGCCCGAGCCCTGATTCATCGCGGCGATAGAGCCCATGCCGCGATAGACCTTAAACTGCCTTCCCTGATATATCTCTGTCTCGCCCGGGCTCTCCTCGCATCCGGCGAACAGCGAGCCTATCATGACGCTGTCGGCGCCTGCCGCAATCGCCTTGACGATATCGCCGCTGTACTTGATTCCGCCGTCCCCGATGACTGTGACGTTGTGCTTTTGCGCCTCGCAGGCGACATCGTATATAGCTGTAATCTGCGGCACACCTACACCGGCGACAACCCTGGTCGTACATATCGAGCCGGGGCCGATTCCCACTTTGACCGTGTCCGCGCCGGCGTCGATAAGCGCCTTTGCAGCCTCGCTCGTCGCGATATTTCCGGCAATAACCGGCACAGAGTAGTGGCTTTTGACCTTTCGCAGACATTCGATTATATTGCGCGAATGCCCGTGCGCCGAATCGAGAACAAGCACGTCGACGCCGGCCTCAATCAGCGCGTCGGCGCGTTCAAGCACATCGCCGGTGACGCCGATAGCGGCGCCGCACAGCAGCCTGCCCTGCGCGTCGCGCGCCGTGTTGGGGTACTTGACTGCCTTTTCAATGTCCTTTATCGTTATCAGGCCCTTTAGAGCAAAATTACTGTCGACAAGCGGCAGTTTTTCGATTTTGTGCTTGCCCAGGATTTTCTTCGCCTCATCGGGTGTTGTTCCTACAGGCGCGGTAATAAGGTTATCTTTCGTCATCACATCGCCGCACAGCTTGGTATAGTCCTCTTCAAACATCAAATCACGGTTTGTAAGAATACCCACAAGCTTGCCGCCCTCGCATATCGGCACACCCGAAATTCTGTAGCGTGCCATAAGCTGATCGGCATCGGCCAGTGTGTGACTTGGCGACAGATAAAAAGGCCTATTAATGACGCCGTTCTCAGATCTCTTGATACGGTCGACACAATTGGCCTGTTCTTCTATACTCATGCTCTTGTGGATGATGCCTATGCCGCCCTCGCGTGCAATGGCAATAGCCATTCGCGCGTCGGTAACGGTATCCATCGCCGAACTGACGAGCGGAATATTAAGCGTGATATCGCGCGTCAGCTTTGTGGCAAGGCTGACAAGATCCGGCGTTACCGTGCTTTCGGCAGGCAGCAGAAGCACATCATCAAATGTGATGCCCATCTTGACGAACTTCTCGCCTTGATTAGAATTGACCATAATAAAACTCCCCTCTCCGTGCGGCAGCCCCGCCGCGGCCAGTCGTAAAATCAAATCCTCTTTGTGTCCTGTAATTATTACTGTTACAGGCGATATCAAAGCTTTTTTGTGATTTCACGGCAAAAAAGATTAAAATTAGATAAATTATACTACCAATTACGCGCAATGTCAACCACTGTTGACATTATTTGCCCTGGAATAATAAAAAATATACTGCTGCGCAATTCCGGCGTATTTCCCGAACACTTCGGCAGAAAACCCGCCCGGGTAAAAACCGGAGGCTTTTTTCATCCATGTGTCCACCGGGAAAGCGTCAAGCCGCCCCATGCCAAACAGCAAAAAACAATCGGCAACCTTGTTGCCAACGCCGTTTACCCGCGTCACTGCCCTACGCGCATCGGCAGTTTCCAGCTTGTCCAGCTCCAGAAAATCCAACCTGCCGTCATTCACGTCCCGCGCTGCCGAAATAATATATTGCGCGCGATACCCGGCGCGGATCGGCGCCAAATCCTCGGCGCTAAGCGCCGCCAGTGTTTGCGCATCCGGGAATGTGTATACCGTGTCGCCGCTGTATTCCACAGGTTGCCCAAACATGCGGCACAGCCGCTCAATTATGCCTTTTATCCTGGGTATGTTATTGCACTGCGATATTATAAATGAGCAAAGTGCCTCCCACGGCTCCTGCCGCAGTATCCTCAGCCCGTACCCGTGCTTCATTGCTGCGCGGGTGAAATCGTCCTTCGGCAGTGCCGCGGTGATTGCCCCGTAGTCGCGGTCTATATCCAAAAACGAGCGCCACAGCAGCTCAAAGTCCTTCTCGTCGCAGCCGATGCACAACCCGTCATCGAGCCACATCGAAATGCCGCGGCCAAAAGCTATGCCTTTGTAGACACCATTTTCATCCGCGTTAAAGCGAAAACACTGCCCGCACTCGAATGTATGAACCAGCGACACATCACACCCGCGCACACTGATAAATCCCGCATTTTTCTCTATTTCAAGCATTGCATTCCTTTTCTCTCCGGCCGTATCGGGTTATATTTTATATACTGCGCACCCATGATACATCCGTGCATCAACAAGCCGCTTGTCATTATAAATTATATAAAATTGCGCGTTTACTTTCAAGTATCCGATTGACTGAAAAAGCGTTTTGTGATAATATTCACTTTGTGCATTATGTTTTTGCAGCGAATATTTTTTGATTTCCGCTGTACTTACCGCAGAAATTAACAAGTTTTCGCATCAGAAGTGTCAGTACAAAAACTGCAATTGCCTCAGCATACACGCGGGTGTGACGGAATTGGTAGACGTGCAGGATTTAGGTTCCTGTGTCGAAAGACGTGTGGGTTCAAGTCCCTTCACCCGTACCATGCGGAGTGTTCTTACAGCATTTGAGAATGTCACAACCATTCTCAAGTGCCGAACACTCAAAACTAAAGGTTAACGGCCTTTTGAGATTTGGAGTAGCTTACTGCTACTCCTTTTCTCGTTTGTATCAAAACTTCCGGCTGCGGAAGTGGCAACACGTTCGGTATCTCGATTGAGCCGACGCAGTTGTAAGGTATTTTGAGCTTTTGTACGTGTACGCCGTCTATCTTCTTGGATTGATGGACTTCGATATAGTCCACAAGCTCATTTAACATTCGCTGCGTCAATTTCTTTGCGCGGGTGTACTTACGAACACGGGCAATGAACATATCCGTTGACATGGATTTGTCGATTTCCGTTTCAAGCTCTGCTTTCAAGGCTTTCAACCGCTCCGCAAGCTCTGCCTGTTCCGCTTCATATTTTGCGGACATTTTAGAAAACCGCTCGTCGGTGATTTTGCCGGATACGTTGTCCTCGTAAATCTTTTCAAACAGGGTGTCAAGCTCCGCGTCACGCTTTTGCAGGGCATTAAGCTCCCGCTGCATAGACTGTCGCTCGGCTTCTATGTTCTGCTGCGACTGCCCGATTGCCGCCTTGACAAACTCGGTTTCATACCGGCTTGCAAACTGCGTCAGACGGCGTATTTCGCCAAGCACAACCTGTTCCAGAAAGTCAACGCGGACATAATGCGTACTGGAACAAGTGCCGCGATTGCCCTTGTAATTGGAGCAGTTGAAATACTTGATTTCGGGGTTGCCCTGGTTGAAGTGATACCACAAGTTTTTTCCGCAATCGGCGCACCGCAAAAGGCCGGAAAACATATTCTTTTCACCCTCGTTGGTGACGCGCTTTCGCGCCCTGCCGCGTTTCTGCTGCACCTGTTCCCATATTCCACGGTCGATAATCGGGGTGTGAACGTCCTTGAAAACCGCCATGTTTTCGGGGGCGTTTTCAAGACGTTTCTTGTTCTTATAGGATTTGGAGTAGGTCTTGAAGTTGATAATATCCCCGCAATACTCCTGCAAAGACAAGATTTTGACAACGCTTGAACTGTTCCACTTGTGCGGCTCCCGGTCGCTCACCTTCCCGGCGCGTTTGTAGCCCTTGCTGCGCCAGTAGAAAATAGGGGTTAGGATTTTGTCGGCAGATAGGGCGGCGGCGATTTGCTCCGTGCCGTAGCCGTCCAGCGTCATGCTGAATACCCGACGAACGGTAAAGGCGGCTTCCTCATCCACTATCCAGCGTTTGGGGTTCGCCGGGTCTTTCATGTACCCGTAGGGCGGTTGTCCCATTGGCTCACCGGCTGCGCCCTTAATCTTGTTGCTGATGCGCCGCTTTTTAGATATATCGCGGGCATACCAT
>JAVBMB010000117.1:0-17548 GCA_031552995.1 Oscillospiraceae bacterium | reverse complement strand
GCCGCCATGCGGCAAGCGGCTTGACGAAATACTTCGGTATATGGGGCAGACGCGCGGCGAGCGCGATATCATCGACCTCGTGCATCGGTGCAGCCTGATGCTGCATGAGGCCGCCGCCCCGCGCTTCAGCTCTCTGGGCGGCGAGCTGAGCCTTGGCGGCGGGCATGTTCATCTGCTGCGGCTGGATATACCAAGCGCGCGGCTTGCCGAACATTTAGAGGGCTGCCGCGGCGCGTTTGTATTCGCCGCGACGCTTGGCGCCGGTGTAGACAGGCTGATGGCAAAGCACAGCGCGTCGGACATTTCATCGGCGCTGTGCTTGCAGGCGTGCGCCGCCGAGCTTATCGAGCGGGTCTGCGACGACGCAGTTATACGGCTCATGGAGGACTCTGCGTGGCGCGGCTGCACGGCAACGCCGCGTTTTTCGCCGGGGTACGGCGATTTTGACCTCTCGGTGCAGACCGATTTGCTTCGCATCATTGATGCCGGGCGGACACTTGGACTCTATGAAACCTCTTCTCATATGCTGACGCCGCTTAAATCGGTCACGGCGATATTCGGCGCACGGGACAAATGAGAACCGATTCTTTTACTATACGGAGAGACATATTATGCGTAAGCTTTTTGGCAGACAGCTGCTGTTTTTTGACGGTGCGAACGGCACGATGCTTCAGCGCGCCGGCATAAAGCCCGGCGAGCTGCCCGAGGCGTGGAATATCACACACCCGGACATTGTGCTCGGCATACACGAAATGTATATTGCCGCCGGATGCGATATTGTCTCGGCCAACACATTCGGCAGCAACCGATTTAAGCTGCACGGCTCGGGATACACGGCGGCCGAGCTTACGGCAGCCGGCGTGCGCCTGGCGCGTCAGGCCGCGGATTCGTGCGGCAGGCGCTGTTTTGTCGCGCTCGATATCGGGCCGTGCGGCAAGCTGCTGCGCCCGCTGGGGGATTTGGACTTTGACGCCGCCGTCGAGGCGTTTGCCCAGAGTGTACGCGCCGGGGCGGAAGCCGGAGCCGATGCCGTGATAATTGAGACGATGTCCGACACGTATGAGCTGAAAGCGGCTGTTCTCGCCGTCAAGGAGAGCTGCGGCCTGCCGATTATCGCCAGCGCGACGCCGGACAGCCGCGGAAAGCTGCTGACAGGCGGCGATATCGGCACGGTGTGCGCGCTGCTCGAAGGGCTGGGTGTCGATGTCATCGGCCTGAACTGCGGACTTGGCCCCGCCGAGCTGCTGCCGTTTTTCAGACAGCTTGCCCAACTCAGCTCGCTTCCCTTGCTGCTTATGCCAAATGCCGGGATACCGCGGCGCGTCGATGGCAACACGGTATATGATGTCGGGCCCGCAGCGTTTGCCGCGCTTATGGCCGAGGCGGCCGGGGCCGGCGCGTGGCTGCTCGGCGGCTGCTGCGGCACAACGCCGCAGTACATCGAGGCGCTTAGGGCGGCGTGCCGCGGTGCATCCGTGCCGCCCGTAACAAAAAAGGCTCTGACCGTAGCGTCATCGTATGGCAAGGCGCTGTATTTCGACGGCACGGCTCGCGTCATCGGCGAACGTATAAACCCAACCGGCAAGCCGCGCCTTAAGCAGGCGCTGCGCGACGGAGAGTGGGATTATATCATGCGCGAGGGGATATCTCAGCAAGAGCAGGGCGCCGAGGCTTTGGATGTCAACGCCGGGCTGCCCGGCATCAATGAGGCCGAGGCGCTGCGGCAGATGGTTTATCACCTTCAAAGTGTCACAGACCTTCCGCTGCAAATCGACACGGCGGACCTTTCGGCGCTTGAACCGGCGCTGCGCATATACAACGGCAAGCCTGTAATCAACTCGATTAGCGGCAAGGAGCGCTCGCTTGCGCATATCCTGCCGCTGATGAAAAAATACGGGGCGCTGGCAATCGCCCTGACGCTTGACGACGACGGCATCCCTGAGAGCGCCGACGGGCGGATGGCCGTCGCGCGGAAGATCATCGACCGCGCTGCGCAGCACGGCATCGGCAGACATCAGTTTCTCTTTGACCCGCTGACCATGGCGCTAAGCGCCGGCGACGGCAATGCCGCTGTCACGCTTGAGTGTGTGCGCCGCCTGCGCGACGAGCTTGGCGCGCGTTCGTCTCTCGGCGTTTCAAACATCTCGTTCGGACTGCCGCAAAGAGAAAAGCTGAATGCCGCGTTTTTGACACTTGCGCTCGGCGCGGGGCTGGACGCCGCCATTATCAATCCGCACTCTTCCGCCGTTATGGAGGCAACGGCCTGCACGCGGGCGCTTATGGCGCGCGACCCGCAGTGCGAAAAATATATCGAAGCGTTTGCGCCGCAGGCCGACATCAAGCCTCGCCCTGCCGCCCGGTCAGCGCCGCCTCTTTTCGATTGCGTGATAAAAGGCCTTCGCCTAGACGCCGCCGCGGCGGCAAAGGCCGCGCTTGAAAAGATGCCGGCGCTTGAGATCATCGAAACACAGCTGATACCCGCGCTGAATGACGCCGGGCGGCAGTTCGAGCGCGGCACGTTGTTTTTGCCGCAGCTGCTGATGAGCGCAGAAGCCGCAAAGGCGGCTTTCGAGGCTGTGCGCGCGGCGTTTGGCGCGGATGGCGGGCAGCCGCGCGGTACGATTATCATCGCGACCGTCGAGGGAGATATCCACGACATCGGCAAAAACATAGCCAAGGCGCTGCTGGAGAACTATCGCTTCAGGGTGATTGACCTGGGCAAGGATGTGCCGCCCGACACAATTGCCGACGCCGCGGCGCTGCACGGCGCCGGGCTTGTGGGGCTGTCGGCGCTGATGACGACGACGGTGGCCGCAATGGAAACGACAATAAATGCCGTGCGCCGGCGCGCGCCCTCCTGCAAAATCATGTGCGGCGGCGCCGTGCTTACCGAAGATTATGCCATGCAAATCGGCGCCGACCGGTATGTGCGCGACGCGATGGCGTCGGTGCGCTTTGCGGAGCAGGTCTTTGCCTCGCGGTAAAAAGCTTAGGGTGCGGCTGAGCGTAAAACGACGCCCGGGGCGCAGGGGCGGGTAATATATTGCGGAGGAGGGAACCCGGTTGAGCGAACACTTTAAATCATTCTCGGCAATATTTCCGCTCATAATAAAAAATACTGGCGCAGGCATTCAAATATTGCTGCATCGCCGCCAAAACACCGGGTATCAGGACGGCAAATGGGATATATCGGGAAGCGGCCATGTTGACAAGGGCGAAACTGCACAAACAGCCGTAATCCGCGAATGCAAGGAAGAATTGGGAATAGATGTGTCCACGGATAGCTTGACATTTGCACACTTGTCTCATCGCCTCTCAAAAGATAGAACCTACTATGATATCTATTTTGTGGTGAGCTCGTTCAGCGGCACACCGGGCATTATGGAGCCCTATAAATGCTCTGAGTTGAAATGGTTTGACATTGACAACCTGCCAGACGATATAATTGAGTGCAGAAAGCTGGCTATTCAACAGTATTTGGATAAAAAACCGTACAGCGAACAAATAGAAAGCTGAACACCTACAGGCATTTTCTGCAACTGGCCGGGGACCTTCGGAAAACAAAACCTGCAAGCGTAGTGACGCTTGCAGGTTTTTTGTGTATTGGCGCGCATGGAACGTGTTACGGAAAATGCTTATACTGTTGGGTTACAATAATCCATTTTAACTAAGAACTTCGGCTTCTCTCCAGTATTGCGGATATTTTTCTTGAAACAAAAGAAAATGAGGATGGTTGATATTATTTAGTATATTGTCTCTTTTTATTTCACGGATAACATGTCCACGTATAATATCATGACGATACTGAGGTAATTCTTCGTATTTTTCATATTTGAACATACCCTGTTCTTGATATTTGCTGATTTCCTTATAAACATCATCAATTTGTTCAAAATCCTGAACAAGTACAGGGCTTCTTGAGATTGCGCAGGTCTTGACACCATGGCTTTCGCTCATCTCGTAGTCACCTACGCAATGATAAATGTAACCACTTAATCCCTTGTAGAATAATTCCAAAGCTCCGCTAAACATTTCCTGAAATACAACCATATTCTCCCTAATGTCCATCATTGGCGTTCTAATTGGTAGTTTTTCAGAATCCCATATGTAAAATAAAGCAACTTGTCTACTGGTAGACAGATAAACACAAGCCTCTTTTAGATTTGAATGCTCTGATGCAAACGGAATTAATTCTTTTAGGTTCTTTCTTGTTGTTCCATGATAAAAGTCCATACTGACCTCCTGTCCAAAATATAAATTATCTTCACTATAAGTATAAAATTAAAACGGCACACAAACACGCGCCAAACCTGGTTACCCTGCAAAATCCGCTGTTTAGTGCCGGCCATACCTCGGCCGTTTTATCCGCCCCGGCGGCCTTGCTACCACTGCTCGTAATGCAGCATCGATGCCGTCTCACGCTTTTCCGGCGGGCGCTTTTTTTCGGCGGGGTAGCCCACCGTCAGCACGCACACAACATATTTGTCCTCCGGCACATTCAGCACGGGGCGCACGTCGCTCTGCACAAAGTTCGCAGTCCAGCATGTGCCAAGGCCAAGATGCTCGGCCTGAAGCACAATGTGCTCGGCCGCAATCGCCGTATCGCGGATAATTCGCTTCAGCTCGAGGCTGCCGCTGTTTTCATCCAGCGTTATATCACCGGTTTTCACACGGCAGCGTATGTCGGCAACGCAGGCGATATGCACCGGCGCGCTTGTCATCCACATCTGGTTGCCGTTCACCTCCGCCAATCTGCGGCGCGTTTTCTGCGAGCGCACGATGATAAAATGCCACGGCTGGGTATTGCTGCCAGACGGCGCAAGGCGAGCGCTCTCAATCAGCTTTTCTATATGCCCGTCCGGCACATCTGTCGGCAGATAATTCCTAACGCTGACCCGCGAAAGTATCTCACTCAGCATAGCAGTCCCTCCGTTTGTCTGTTATATATCCGCGCGCCGCCCTAGAAAAACAGGCGCTTGCGGACACTTTCCTTCCACTTTTTGCGGCGGTTCAGCACGATAAATGCCACGCCGGTAAGCAGGCACGGCACAAAGGCGTAAAGAGACCAGTGCGGCACAGGCGAGTATCCTCTGTAGACGCGGATGCATATCTCGACTGCGATGACATAGACGCCGATGCCGATGACAAGCACGGCCAGCGCGTTGAGGATGCCGCTTCTTTTCCTTCCGCGAAAGTACAGCAGTATGACGCCGACAAGCACGCCTCCGTACAGCGTTATCGGCACGCCGAGCAGAGGAAACCAGTCGAAGCCTCCCGACGCAAGGTCGATATAAAGCAGCAGCCCAAGTACCGCAAGCACATCGAGCGTCAGATACAAAAACGGTCTCTGCTTGCCCACAGCCATCGGGACAAGGACGAATGTCATCAGCGTCCCTATCGAACCGGCCACATAGCCCGACCAAACTATTTCACCGCTTGAAAGCAAGTCTATTATGATGCACAGCACAACGGGAATCGTGGCTATCAGCGCCGCCACAAGGCTGAAATACCGTTTGTCCACCCGGGTCAGCACAGTCTCAACATAGGCGGGGTACGGCCGCGAGCGCGGCTCCTTCCACGGGTCGGCGGGGTTGACGACCTCGACGCCGCACAGCGGGCAGCGAGGCTCAGACGGCGCCAGCTCGACGCCGCAGTTCACGCAGTAAGACATGCTACCACCTCTGGTTGCTTTCGATTTTGACGTGCAGGCCAAGCTTTACAAGCCGTGTGAAGAAGTTCTTCTCGACGCTTGATTCCATAATCTTGCGCGAGAAGTTTATAACAAGCTTGCCGTTGCAGCTAAGCACCGCACAGGCGACCCGGTTGTATTTCAGCGGCCCCAGCATCAAATCCATGCGGTCGATACGCTCCAGCATTCCGCCGGGGAGGCTGATATTGCCCAGATTCGTCAGCGTGCTGGACGACTGCCTGTCCCCATTGATATAAAACGATGCTCTCATGGCCTGTTTTTTGATAAAAAGCGGCATTACGCGCAGCAGACGATTGCGCTCGGCCTGAACATTTGCCGTAAAGCGCGCGTTGATGAGCTTCTCGTCCGTCTCTCTTGTCATAAAGCCTCGCACCTGCTTTATAGTCTCCTCAAGGCTGTACTGCCCGTATTTCGGCTCTATCCCGGGGTTTATGAACGATGAAAAATTGCGCAGCGTGTCTGTTTTATAGTAAGCGCGCAGGTTTATCGGCACACTGATTTTTATCGCCTTGTGCCGCCGTCTGTTCGGGTGGCTGTGCAGCTGTATGTCGTCGATGGCGAGTATCAGCGTCGATGCAAGCAGCTCGGTCAGCGTGCAGCTGTATTTTTTAGACAGTGCAAGCGCCTCGCTTGTATCGATGATTCCGGTTGTCACGTGCAGAAAATGCTCGACATCAGTGCCCGGGATGACATAGGCCGGCAGCTCTTTGCGGCTGCGCGCCATGCCCCTGGCGAACTTGGAAAAGCTGTCGGCCGATTCCGATTTCTTCGGCGGCTCAAAGCAATCGAGTACATAGCCGCCGACCGGGATGTCGTCGCCGTATTTTAGCTTCAGATATCTCGACACGAGCGTGCACAAAAATGTTGTTCCGCCGAAGCCGTCGGTCAGCGCGTGGAAGAACTCGACCGCTATGCGGCACTCGTGGTACCTCACGCGCAGCATGTACCCGTTGTTCTGCCGCAAATCCATGCGGACGCATGGGTTGCCGACATCGGGCTGGATGCTCAGCGCGGTGTCTATCGGTTCGAAATAATGCCAGAACAGGCCGCGGCTGAGTCGTTGGGACAGCGTCGGGAAGCGCGGCAGCGTCTCATCGACGGCTCGCTGTAACAACTGCGGCTCAATTGGCTCGCGAAGCGTGGCGCTGACGCGGAATATCGCCATCCACGCGCGTGACATCGCCGCAGGGTATATGTTGGCCGCGTTGTCAAGTTTCATCCATTTCCGCCCGCCCGCCGGGCGGGTCGGGGCCGTTTCGTTGGCACTCACCTGTACGCCGCCTCCAAACTCACTCACCTATGTGTTTTTTTATAAACTCTCCGATCATCAGCTTTGCCCGTTCTCCCTCCGGCACGGGATAAAGCGGATACGCGTGCCACATGCCCGAGGCGATAATCAGCCTGCATTCACGCCCCGCGGCCAGATATTTACGGTGCACCATACGCGCGTCGTCAAGCAATATCTCGTCGCCGCTGGCAAACATCAGCGCCGGCGGAAAATCACCAAAGTCCCCAAACGCGGGGGAGACAAGCTCATCTCTCAGGTTTAGCGGACCGTAGCATGTGACGAAGTATTGCAGATGCTCTATTGTTAGGTTGACATCGCAGTCTTTATTATATACATACGATTTGCCCGACATCGTCAAATCACTCCACGGAGAAATCGGCACGACGCAACGCGGCAGCGCTATCCCGCGCTGCTTAAGCAGATGCGTCAGGCATAAAATCAGCCCTCCGCCGGCGGATTCGCCGACAAGAGCGATTCGCTCGGCAGGGAAGCGCTCAAGCAGATACTCATACGCGCGCAGCGCATCATTCAGCGCGGCGGGATAGGGATATTCCGGCGCCAGCGAATACCCGAGGCAGAACACTTTTTTTCGGCCGACATACGCCAGAGCGCCGCCGAACAACTTGGAATAGCTAAGCGAGCCGGCGACATATCCGCCGCCGTGCAGATACAGCACCGCTCCCTCGCCGCAGTTATCCTTGGGCACGGCCCATGCTGCCACATCCTCGCACCAGCCCTCAGCCGGCGTATATTCCACCGCGCTTGATATCACGCGGGCGTAAAGGCTTCCTATTTTATCCTGTGCGGCGCGGCTTATCGTAACGTCCATCTGAGACATCAGACGCTTGGCTACTTTGATTTGCTGGCCCATCCAGCGGGAAAACATACTTTGCAATACGATGCTCCCTTCGTTGTAAAACCGTTTTTGATATAATTATTATGAATTACGCGGGTCGATATGTCAACGAAAAAACCTGCCGGCCTGGGCGTTGCCCGAAGCCGGCAGCCGCGCCTCCGGTAAAATAATTATATTATAAAGCGACGTTTAGCGCTATTATTATCCGGCGTGCGCCATATCATGCGCGCCGAAAAAGACGGCAAGCATACCTTTGTCAGGCGCTGCCGCCGGTGTGAACAAAAAGAGGATGCCACTAAAGGCATCCTCTCAGCTTGCCTGAAAACCCACTCCATTGAGGGTTTTCGGGCAATTTTAAATTTTGATAAAAATTTTCGGGTAATGAATTCCCGGAATTTTTGATTATAAGCAGGGGTTTTAGGAACTTTTTAATCACGTTACTTTTCATGCAAAAAACCTGAACACCTTTCTTTGACAGCCTAAGAGGATGCCCCTAAAGGCACCCTCTTTTGATATGCTGCGCTTATTATGTTTGCAGGTTTATATCTCGAAGCGGCCTTTCATTACGGCCTTGCCGTCCCGCACGGCCAGCGCGCCGCGGGCGAACAGCGTTTTGACGGCGAGAGTGTCGTCGAACACCAGGATGTCGGCGTCGGCGCCGACTGTCAGCTCTCCTTTGACTCCCGCCTTACCCAGCACGCGCGCCGGGTTTTTCGTCAGGAACAACATCGCGGTCTCAAGCGGCATGCCCATCTTTACCAGGTTGCGTATTTCTGCAAGCAGGCCGGCCGGCGTCTCGTATGTCAGGCCGATGCACTCGCCGTTTTCATCGAATCTGGGCAGGCTGCCGCACGCATCGCTGCTGAGCGTCAGGCGGCTGGGGTCGGCCCCTCCTTCGACTGCGTTGTACAGTATTTTGGCGGCGCCGCCTGTATCGCCCTCCTCGCCCATTGTAAAATCAACCGTGCCGCCGCGTTTGACAAACTCCATCGCCTGCGCTATCAGCTCGTGGCTGCGCTCGCAGTGCGTCGGCAGATATGTTTTGGCCGGCACGTCGGAGTTATCCATGACGTAAAGCAGCTTATTCATATAATCTTTGCTCGTGCCCATATGGATGACGACAAGCCCCGCCTTGGCCGCCATCAGCCCGCCCATGCGCGCCTCGCTGCCCAGACGGATAAGCTCCTGCCCGGTGATTCCGGAGCTGCGGTGGTCGGCCATCGCCACCTTGACGCCGACAACAGGATCAATCAGGCATATATCCCGCGCCACGCCACCCGCTGCCGTGACGGACGGATATGTATACGAGCCGGTAAGACAGTAACAGGTTATACCCTCTTCGGTCAGCGCGCGCGCTTTGGCCACAAGGTTTTCGACGCTGCGGGTTATGCCGTCGGTGCCAAGCAACCCGAGAACTGTCGTAACGCCGTTAAGCGTCAGGTCTGTCAGCTTTATTTCGGGTACGCGCGACGCAGGGCCCTGTTCTCCTCCGCCGCCGGTTACATGCACATGCAGGTCGACAAGGCCGGGCACAACCCGCGCCATGCCAAGGTCAAACACCTCAACGCCCTTCAGCTTGTCATATCCCTCGATAACCGGCTCAATTGCCATTATTTTCTCCCCGGCTATCAGGATATCACGCTTGCCGACGTGCGAAGGAGTGTACAGATCGGCGTTTTTAAGAAGTTTAATCATTTTTGCCCTCCCGTTTTTCGTGTTTTGCATGCTCGCCAATCGGTCGGCCGTCCAGCATGAACCCGGCAACAACCTGCTCTTCGGCAAGCACACTGTCATATTTTTCGCCCATCTCCATTGCGGCGCATGAAGCGATCATGTTGATGAGCATCGGTATAGGTGTGTAGGAATTATAGAAAAATCTCGTACTTGTGTCGCACAAAAACACTCTGCTGCCGTCGACTATAGCAGGGGAGTCCGCGCTGTCGGTGATGACAGTAACATTGACGCCGTGGCGCTGCGCGTATTTCGCGGTGTTCATCGTCGGCAGGAAGTACGGCGGAAACGAAAATACGATTGCGTGGTCGTTGTGCTTCATGCGGCCAAGGATAGACTGGACCGTGCTGTTTTCTCCCAGCATAACAGACGAAGCCTTTATATGCAAGAACGTCAGGCGGTGAAAGAAATAATCGGCAAACACCTTTGTTACATCGTGCGCAAATATAACGACCTCTTCTGCGGCAAGCAAATCACGCGCCTCTGCAAAAATATACTCGGGGTCGACGGACACCGACAGCTTGGCGAGCTTGGCGATTTCCTCATCGCGTATATTTTGCAGCATACTGATTTTTGCGCTGTTGGGATGGTCAATATCGTCAAGCGCCTTCCACGGCGCCGGCATGCCGCGCACTATCTGCGGCGTATAGCGCCGAAACGCCTCCTTAAGCCGCACATAGCCGTCAAAACCCAGCGCGGCGCATGTGCGCAGAACCGAGACCTCCGACACGCCGGTGCGCCGGCTGAGCTCCTTAAGCGAGACATAACATGCGTCGTCAGGGTGGGCCAACAGATAATCGACTACCGACTGCTGCTTTGTCGTCAGGTCTGGATACCTTTCATATATAATGCGCATACCCTCCAAGCGCGGCACGCTCCTTCCAACGGCAGACGGGCAGATGTCCCGCTCTCTGCCTATAAATCATCAAGAAATGACATAATAGTAAAGCGTCCGCTTTACTTTACTCTATTCTATACTATACATTTAGACAAATCAAGCATAATTATATCGTCAATTCATATAAACAATAGACAATTCATTAGTATAATGTTAATGAATATTCTATATCTTGATAGTTTTTACTTTACATTCAAAAAACGCTGTGATACCATAGCATTATATTATTACACCGCACCAAAAAGCATCAAAATACCATTTGAGGTGAAAAAAATGAAGAAAATTACCGCTCTTGTTCTTGCCGTTATTATGATTATCGGCGTCTTCGCCGGATGCGATAATCAGACAGGCACGGATGTCAAGTACCTGGACACTTACAAAATTACGTTTACAAGCAACATCCAGTCGCTTAACCCTTACACGCTGGACGGCAGTACCTATTACACATGGGTCGCCAACTTCATCGACGGCCTGATTGAGACGGACAAATACGGCCGCTATCAGCCGGCGCTTGCCGAGAGCTGGTCGAGCGGTGATGACATGTCCGTCTGGACGTTCAAGATTCGTCCCGGCCAGTTCTTTATCGACCACACCGGCGCAAAGACCGAGTACGAGGTGACGGCGCAGAGCTTTGTGGAGGCGCTTCGCTATGTCGCCGACCCTGTGAACGATGCCAACTACCTGAGCCTGATACGCAATGTCATCACCGGACTGGCGGACTATTATTACGCCCTGTCGGACGTCGATGACGGAACAGACACGACAAGGACGCGTGAGGATGTCGAAGCGACATTCGATGAGACTGTCGGCTGCAAGGCTGTGGACAAGTACACACTTGAGTACACACTGACCGGCCCGACCCCATATTTCCTGTCGTTCCTGACGCTCGAGACATTTGTGCCGCTTGTTCCCGAGTTTGTCGAGGCCAAGGGCGAGGACTTCGGAACGAGCCTTGAAAACCTGCTGTACTGCGGCGGCTATTACATGTCGTCGTGGGAGCGGGATAAGATGATTGTGCTGACAAAGAACGAAAACTACTGGGATAAGGACAAAATCACCCTCAAGACCCTTCAGTTCGAGAAGATATCCGACAGCGTCTCGTCCGTCGAGATGTTCCAGCGCGGAGAAATACATAACGTCAGCCTGTCATCCGAGGATGTTGCGGCCGTGCGCGGCGGCGACTTCGGCAAGTATGTCTATCTGACGGAAAAATCACTGTCGACCTATTGGTTCTACTTCAACTTCGGCGCCGCCAACCCCGAGTTTATCGCCGCCGTCAACAACGAGAACTTCCGCAAGGCGATATACTACGCCATCAACCGCACGACGCTGTCCGCCATATGGGAGGAGACCAACCCCGACGCGTTTGTGCGCAACACTTTGCTGCCCGAGGGCGCAATGTTTGACGAAGACCTCGTCGACTACACCGATTATCCGGCGCTGAAGCCCTATAAGGATAACGTACAGTTCGACGCCGACAAGGCAAAGGAATATATCGGCAAGGCCGTTTCCGAGCTCACAGAGTCCGACGGCCAGACGCTTAAGGGCGTCGCTGCCGGGAAAGTCGACCGCCTGCCTATCAGCGAGTGGAATATCGACGGCAAGCTGCCGATTGACATACTGTATACGTCTGGCAGCAGCGAGAGCGAGATGAAAAAGTCCCTGCTTGTCAAGGAGATGCTTGAGGAGTACCTCGGCAAGGAGAATGTCAATGTCATCCTCGGATACTCGAACAACAGCTTCACCGATGAGGTGTGGAACACCGGCGCGTGGGATCTCGTCGACGACGTGTTCAGCTTCCGCTTTGCCGACCCGTCGGCCAACCTCGACCGCATCACGACGGACTATGACCTGAACGACTGCCTGTATGATATACCGGAATATGACGCCATGATAGCCGACGCTGCGGCGACATACAACGTCAAAGAGCGCTTTACAAAATACTCTCAGGCCGAGGCATGGATGATGGAGCACGCATACTATATCCCGTATGTCAGCGGCGGAGGAAGCTATAAGATGTCCAACCTCGTGCCGTACAGCACGCCGGAGGGCGCGTTCGGTATGGTCAGCTACAGGTACAAAGGCGCGCTTGTGCAGGATACCCCTGTGACGCTCGAGCAGCGCAACGAGCTGAAGGCCGCGCACGAAAAAGAAATAGCAGAGCTGCAAAAGTAGCCCCGGGATACAGCCATGGGAAAATATTACCTCTCCAAGCTGGGTCAGACGATAGTCACCGTTGTGCTCGTCGTGCTTGTCGTGTTCACCCTTCTCCGCTTCATGCCCACAAACGGCTACTTCTCGAAAGAGGAGTACAAGGAGATGAACGAGACCGAGCGCAACAATTATTTGCGCAGCATAGGCGTGCTTGACCCGACGCTTGTACAGCTGAAAAACTTTGTGGTTAACCTTTTCCATGGAGATTTGGGTAGATCGGTAACGGTCTACCCAAAATCCCAAATAAAGGACATCTTGGGTGACAAAATCAAGTATACGCTGCTGCTCAACTCAATCAGCCTTGTCGTCTGCTATGTGCTGGGGCTGTCGCTGGGCATAGCGATGGCGCGCAACAAGGGCAAGCTTGTCGACAATTTAGGCACGGCCTACGTCATCGCCATACGGTCGATACCGTCGATAATCACGCTTTTCTTTGTGCAGGTGGGTCTGTCGAAGCTATTTAATCTGCCGATGATGTTTTATCTTGACCAGCCAAAATCGTGGATACTTCCGGTCGTCTCGCTGTCGCTCGGCTCTATCGCCGGCACGGCCATATGGCTGCGGCGCTATATCGTCGACGAGGAAAACCGCGACTATATCAAGTTTGCGCGCGTCAAGGGCCTTAGCCAGAACTATATCATGGTGCGCCATGTCTTCCGCAACGCGATAGTGCCCATCGCAATCAACTTCCCGTCCGAAATTCTGCTGCTTATTTCGGGCGCGCTGATTACCGAAAGCCTGTATTCGGTGCCCGGCATGGGCGGGCTGCTAATCACGTCAATCCGAAAGCTGGACAATCCTCTTGTTCAGATTCTGGTTCTTATTTTTTCTACACTCTCGGTTATCGGCGTATTCCTGGGCGACGTGCTAGTATCGTTTGTCGACCCCAGAATCAAGCTGAAAGCCGACCCGCAGTGAGGTGGACGTTATGCAAAACGTAAAATATGACGATCTGCCGGGCGAGCTGTTCGAGGCCGCCAAGTGGGACGCCAGCAAGTCGGAGGACATTGGCTACTCCAACTACTCGTACTGGCGCAGCACAGTGCGCACATTTATGAAAAGCCATATCGTCAAGGTGATGATTTGCGTCGTCGCGGCGCTTGTGCTGTTTACCTTCATCTACCCGATGGTGTCGAATATCAATCCTTACGCAGTCTCTCTTTCGCCGGGCGACTGGAACCAAAAGCCGAGCTCGGAGTTTCTGTTTGGCACCGACGGCGTCGGGCGCGATATCTGGGCGCGCGTATGGTACGGCACACGCACGTCGCTTGTGCTTGCGTTTGTCGTCGCGATTTTCGAGGTTGGCCTCGGCGTCATCCTCGGCTCGATATGGGGCTATAACAAGCGGCTCGACCCGCTGTTCTTCGCGCTTTATAACACCATCACCAATATCCCTTCCACCATATACCTCGTGCTGATAGCCTATATTATCCGCCCAAGCTTTTGGACTGTAATTATCGCGCTGGTCTCAAGCGGGTGGATAACCGAGGCGCGCTGGTTCCGCAACCGTATACTGGCGCTGCGCGAGGCCGATTACAACACGGCGTCGCGCTGCCTGATGACGCCGATGCGCCGGATAATCAGCCGGAATATCGTACCGCACATCATGAGCCTTATCATCATGGACGCCGCGCTGACAATACCGTATTCCATCGGTTCCGAGGTGTTCCTTAGCTTTATCGGCCTGGGCATCCCGGCGGATATGGTGACGCTGGGCAACCTTGTCAACCAAAGCCGCAGCGCCTTCCTCGTCTATCCGTTCCAGATGCTGTTCCCGACGGGGATACTGTGCGTCATAACCGTCTCGTTCTATATCATAGGCAATCGCTTCGCCGACGCCTCCGACCCGAAAAACCATATATAGGAGGCGCAGAGTATGAGAGAATTGATTTTTGAAGCCCGCGATATAGAGATAGAGTTCAACCTGCGCGGCAGGCTGCTTACGGCAGTGCGGCGCGCGTCGCTGAATTTGTATACAGACGAGACGCTCGCCATCGTCGGCGAGTCCGGCTCGGGCAAAAGCGTATTCACAATGGCCTTTTTGGTTTTGCTGTAAAAAAACGGCCGGGTAAAAAGCGGCACAATGATGTTTGAAGGCACCGATATATCGAAATATACTACCGAAAAACAGTGGCTTCAGATACGCGGCAAAAAGATCGCCATGGTGTTCCAGGACCCGATGATGTCCCTCAACCCGGTTAAAACCGTGGGCGAGCAGATACGCGAGGTCATAACATGGCATTTTAAAACCGACAAGGAGGAGGCCAAAAAAGAGGCCGTCCGCCTGCTGGAAATGGTCGGAATCCATGATGCCGAAGCGCGCTATAAGCAGTATCCGCACCAGTTTTCCGGCGGTATGCGGCAGCGCGTCGTCATTGCCGCCGCCATAGCCTGCCGCCCGAAGATACTGATATGCGACGAGCCGACTACTGCGCTTGACGTCACGGTTCAGGCGCAGATACTTCACTTGATACGCGAGCTGCAAAAAGAGCTCAATATGTCGGTCATTTATATCACGCACGACCTTGGCGTCGTGGCCAACGTCGCCGACAGGGTGTCCGTCATGTACGCCGGGCAGATTGTTGAGCACGGGCTTGTGAACGAGATATTTAAAAACCCGCAGCACCCGTACACAAAGGCGCTGCTGCAGTCGCTACCCCAGCTGGGCAGCCGCGGCAAGGCGCTGCACTCGATAAAGGGCTCTCCGCCTAACCTGTATTACGAGGTAAAGGGCGACGCGTTCGCCCCGCGCAACCCCGGCGCGATGAAAATCGACTTCGAGCTTGAGCCGCCGTTTTTCCAGGTCAGCGATACACACTGGGCAAAGACATGGCTGCTGCACGAAAAAGCGGCCGAGCACCGCGCCGCCATCGAGAATATGGACATGTCCGAATCTATGGATATGCCGGCGCCGGCGCATTCCGGCGAGCCTCTCGTATCGGTGCGCAACCTAACCGTAAACTTCAAGCTTGCCCGCAAGGAGTTCAGCGCCGTCAAGGAGGCGTCGTTCGATATATATCCGGGCGAGACATTCTCTCTCGTCGGGGAATCGGGCAGCGGAAAGACGACCATCGGCAAGGCCATAATGAAGACCTGCCACACAAACGGCGGCGATATATACTATAACGGCATGAAGGTAAACGAAAAGCTGCCTCGTGACGAGATGCGGAAGTACCGGCAAAGCGTGCAGATGATATTCCAGGACCCGATGGCGTCGCTGAACGAACGCGCCAAGGTCGACTATATAATATCCGAGGGGCTTTATAACTTCCGCTTGTTCGGCAGCGAAAAAGAGCGGCAGCAAAAGGTGGCGCAGGCAATGCGCAGCGTCGGGCTTATGGATGAGTATGCCACCCGTTTCCCGCACGAGTTTTCCGGCGGCCAGCGCCAGCGTATCGGCATTGCGCGCAGCCTTGTCGTCGAGCCGCGGTTTATCATCGCAGACGAACCGATTTCGGCGCTGGATGTGTCGATTCGCGCGCAGGTCATCAACCTGCTTAACCAGCTTAAAGCCGAGAAAAACCTGACATATCTGTTTATCGCACACGACCTCAGCGTCGTTAAATATTTCTCCGACCGCATCGCCGTCATGCACAAGGGCAGGATTGTTGAGCTTGCCGGCTCTGACGACCTGTTTGCCCACCCGCTGCATCCGTACACAAACAGCCTGCTGCACTCGGCGCCGGTGCCCGACCCCGATATCGAGAAAGGCAAAAGCTTTGAGGTGTACGACCCGGCCGTGCATGACTACAGCAAATATCAGCCGAGCTGGGTGGAGATTTCACCCAAGCATTATGTGTGGGCCAGCGAGCCGGAGGCCTATGAATACCGCGCCAGAATTAAATCATCGGAGGCAAAATGAAGCAGGGGACACTGTTTATTGTCGGCGGCGGCACACGCCGCCACTATGACCGCATTATGAAAGCCCTTATCGAAGCCGCAGGCGGCCCTGGCAGCAAGTTTGCGCTTGTCGTCTCGGCCTCGGGCGAGGACCCGGACGACACCTTCCGCTCGTATGTCGCCGATTTTGAACGCTTTGGCGTAAATGCCGAAAATGTGGTGCTTGTCCCGCTTTACGGGCACGAGTACCGCGATGAACGCGGCTTTAACGCCATGACCGGGGACCATGAGTGCATACCAGCTATTCTTGACGGCGTGCGCGGCGTGTGGTTTACCGGGGGCGACCAGTTCTACACATCGCAATGCTTTTTGAGGCCGGACGGCACACCGACCCGCGCGCTTGATATGTTGCACGAAATCTACAACACCGGCGGCGCAATCGGCGGCAGCAGCGCCGGCGCCGCGATAATGAGCCGCGTTATGATTGCATGCGGCAACAACCGCGGCGTCATCGCTCGCCCCACTGTGTTCGGCTACGACACCTACGAGCAGGAAATGGCTAAGGAAGACCCTGTCGAGCCGCTGTTTTTGACACGCGGCCTGAGTTTCTTTACCGGCGGCGTCGTCGACCAGCACTTCAACTACCGCCCGCGTCTGCTGCGCCTGATTGAAGCGTGCATGGTAAACAGCGAGGGCGTAAAAATCGGCTTTGGCGTGTCGGAGGACACTGCCATGATATGCATCGGCGGAAGTTTTACCGTCATGGGCGCCGGCGGCGTGTATGTCGCCGACTGCCGTAACGCGACGCGCGCAAAAGCCGGCGATTACAGCGGCGTTGTGCTTCACGCCCTGCACGAGGGTGACAGCTTTTGCCTCGATACGTTCACCCCGCGGCTTGGCGGGGAGATATGCGCCGAGCCGGCCTATGTCAGCCCCGACTATGTCGCCGGCGGCTTTATAGACAGCCCCGCTTTTGACCGTTTTATGCAGATAAACGTGCTGCGCTGCCGC
>JAVBMB010000069.1:0-5910 GCA_031552995.1 Oscillospiraceae bacterium | reverse complement strand
CGGTGTTGAGAAGCGCGACAAACGCCGTGTTCCTGCCCGGCAGGAAGCCGACACGCGAGTTGAAGCCGTTTATCGAGCCGCTGTGGTGCACGACATCGACGCCGTTATAGACGCTGCGGTGCCATGCGCACGCGTAGCAGTTAGCCTTTTCTCGCTCACATTCGACTTCGTCAAAGCAATAGATTGCCGGGCGGATAAGCTCGTTCCACGCCTTTTCGGAACACAGGCGAAGGCCGTCGACCTCGCCCTTGTTCGCCATCAGGCGCGCCCATTTAATCATGCTCTTCAGGTTTGTCCTTATGCCGCCCGCAGGGCCGGATACCGGGCTGTTGGCATAGGTGACGCGATACGGCGCGAAGCCGTCCGTGGCGTGCGGAAGCGCGCAGTCAAGGCCACTTAAATCACAGTCGGGGCCGCGGAAGCGCATTTCCATGCCAAGCGGCGCGGCGATTTTTTCGGCGACGAGCTGTTCCCACGTTTTGCCGTATATCCTCTCGATAACATAACCCAGCACGATGAACTGCTGGTTGTTGTATTGATATTTTGTGCGGAAGGGATATGTACTCTCCATAAACGCCGAACGCATGACCGTGTCGAGCCTTGTGCCGACGACACGGTCGCGCACGAGGTCGTGACGCGGCACGCCGGTTCTGTGCGACGCGAGATCGCGCCCTGTGACATTGTCGGTCATATACTTATCCGGCATGGAAAAATCCGGCATGTATGTCTTTACCGGAGTATCCCAGTCGAACAGCCCCTCGTCGCTGGCTATTGCGCCAAGCATGGTCGTAAACGCTTTGGAGTTCGATGCGATGTCAAAAAAAGAATCAATCGTGACCGGGCGCTTCGTTGCGGGGTCGGCATAGCCGAAGCATTCGGCTTCGGTCACTTTTCCGTCCTCAATGATGGCGTAAGCACCGCCGGCAAGGCCGGTCTGGCTCATCAGGGCATCGGTTGTCGCTTTAAAATGATTGTTCATAGCTTCTCTCCTGTCGACTGGTTTTTTTGTATATCATTTTCTTATCTCACACATGGGAAAGTCGATTGATGAACGCATCGCCCACCTGCGACGTGGTTGCGCTGCCGCCAAGGTCCGGCGTCAGCACTTTTCCTCCGGCAAGCATGGCCTCGATACCGCATATAAAACGGGCGCCCCAATCGGCGCGGCCGAGGTGGTCAAGCATCTGCGACGCCGCCCAAATGGCGGCAAACGGGTTAGCCAGCCCTTTGCCGGCAATATCGGGCGCCGAACCGTGAACAGGCTCAAACATCGACGGGAAGCTTCGCCCGGGGTTGAGATTCGCGCCGGCCGCAAAACCCATGCCGCCCGCAATCGCGGCGCCCAGGTCGGTCAAAATATCTCCAAACAAGTTGGAAGCCACAACAATCTGGAAGCGTGAGGGCTGTTTTACCATGAACATCGCCGCGGCATCCACAAGCAGCGTTTCAGTTTTGACATCGGGATACTCCGAGGACAGCTGCTTGAATATCTCATCCCAAAAGACCATCGAATATCCCAGCGCGTTGCCCTTGCTGATGCTTGTCAGCTTTTTATTATGCTCCCGCGCAAGCTCGAACGCGTACCGCATAACTCTTTCACAACCTCGCCTTGTGAACACTGCCTCCTGCACGGCCCGCTCATCCGGTGTTCCGACATTCTCACGCCTGCCTGTTCCGGCGTATTCACCCTCGCTGTTCTCGCGGACGAATATCATATTTATGTCTTGGGCCTCGGCATCGGCCAGTGCATGACGCACACCATGCAAAAGCCTGATGGGACGCAGATTGATATATTGGTCGAAACCCTTGCGTATCTTAAGCAGCAGGCCGGGAAGCGAAACGCTGTCCGGCACGCCGGGGAACCCCACGGCCCCGAGAAATATGGCGTCAAACCCGCGCAGGAGGTCCAATCCGTCGTCCGGCATCATATGGCCGCTCTCAAGCCAATATTCGCACCCCCAAGGGAAGTATGTAAAATCAAAACCGAATCGGCCGTCTAGCCGAGCGGCGCATTCGAGCGCCTTTATACCCTCGGCAACGACTTCGGGTCCGATTCCGTCACCAGGGATAACCGCTATTTTGTACCGCTGCATTTTTTCCTCCCATGCTCCGGCTCACCGGGATATCACCCGCGGGGCATATAAGCTTACACCGGGGTTTTTCGTACAGCGTCATTATACACCACGCGGTTGTGTTTTTCCATACCGCGAGAAGATTTTTTGCTTATTGCTGTAATGTCTCCGCATAATGTGACGATATCTATGTATAGATGAGTTTATTCGTTGATTGGAGAACTATGTGACTAATTCAGTTGACCTTTCCATATATACGCTAAAAAGCTCGGTTGACAGTACTCTTGTCCGCTCGAAAAGCAGTTCAGGCGCATTCTCAGCCCTTATGGCGACAACCGGCGGAATGGATGATATTTTTACAAGAGCCGCCGAAAAATATAATGTGCCCGTCGAGCTGCTTACCGCAATCGGCAAAGCCGAGTCGGATTTCGACCCGAACGCGGTATCCCGCTGCGGGGCTGTTGGTGTGATGCAGCTTATGCCGGGAACGGCGCGTGAGCTTGGCGTCACAAACAGCTTTGACCCCGAGCAGAATATTATGGGCGGTGCGAAGTATATTTCGCAGATGCTTTCGCGCTATGACGGCGACGTGCGGCTGGCGCTGGCAGCATATAATGCGGGGTATCCGAATGTTGACAAATACGGCGGTGTTCCGCCGTTTGCCGAGACACAAAACTATGTTCAGACCGTAATGCGCTACATGGGAAGAGGTGTCACCGCGCCGGGCACATCAGTTTTTTCCGGAGGCACTTCCGGCGGCGCCCAGGCGCTTGGCGTCACAGACATGGTCGCCATGCTGAAACAGCAGATTTTAATGAAAATGATGGAAATGGAGACCTCTGGCGACAAGGACAAGAAGATATTTTGACGTAGTAATAAATAAGTACGCACCATATGTGTTCCATTTTTACTGACACCGACCGGAATAACACCCTCTGGTGAAAATATAACTTTTGACCAGTAATAAGAGAAAATGGACAAGAAGCCCCCTGATGCAGGAAAATAAATACTGCACCGGGGGGCGTACTATTTGGCAGGCAGCAGCTGTGCCGCGGCATGCAACAAAAAATAAAGGACTTATTACGGAGGCATCTACTCCGTAATAAGCCCTTTGGCTGCTGCTCGTGCGCCGGGTCAGTTCGTCCTTTGCGGCGCATTACATCTTTGGTTATACCAGCTCGATGACAGCCATCTCGGCGCCGTCGCCGCGGCGGGGGCCGATTTTTGTGATGCGGGTGTAGCCGCCGTTACGTGTGCTGTATTTGGGGGCAATTTCGTCAAATGTCTTTTTGACGACACCCTCTTTTGTGATAAAAGCCATAGCTTGACGCTTGGCGGTCAAATCTCCCTTTTTGCCGAGCGTGATCATCTTTTCAGCCAGCGGGCGGACCTCCTTTGCGCGGGTGACCGTAGTCTCTATCCTGCCGTTTTCAAGCAGGTATGTCACCATCGCACGGAGCATCGCGCGGCGGTGATCTGTCGGCCTGCCGAGCTTGCGTGTTCCGGGCATATGATTTTCCTCCTTATCAAAGGCCCTCTCGGTTTGGCGCACGTGCGCCAAACCCGGCCTCAGCCTAAATTATTTCTCTTCTTTCGCTAAGAGCAGGCCCATATCGGCCATCTTCTTGACTACCTCTTCAAACGATTTGCGCCCAAGATTGCGTACTTTCATCATCTCTTCCTCAGTTGTGTTGACAAGGTCTGCAACCGTGTTGATGCCTGCGCGCTTGAGGCAGTTGAACGAACGCACCGACAGGTCAAGCTCTTCGATAGTCATCTCGAGCACCTTATCCTGCGTCGTCTCGTTCTTCTCGACGACCGTCGCCTTAGAGCCAATCTCGTCCGACAGGTCGACAAACAGGCTTAGATGGTCGGTGAGTATTTTCGCCGACAGGCTTATTGCGTCCCGCGCGGTGATAGTTTTGTTGGTGAAAACTTCAAGCGTCAGCTTGTCGAAGTCAGTCATGTTGCCGACGCGCGTGTTTTCCACCATATAGTTGACCTTGTAAATTGGCGTGTAGATAGAGTCGACCGGAATCATGCCGATTATCGGCTGGGTCGGCTTGTTTTTATCGCTCGAGACATATCCTCTTCCGTGATTAAAAACCAGCTCCATGCTGAACTTTGCGTCCTCTACAAGGGTTACGATATGATGCTCGGGATTGAGTATCTCGATCTCGCTGTCACACCTGATATCACCGGCAGTTACCTCGCCGGCTCCGGAGGTCTCGATCGTGACCGTCTTTTCGCCCTGACTGTATAGTTTAGCGATTATTCCCTTTACATTGAGAACGATTTCCGTGACATCTTCACGCACGCCGGGTATCGTGGAAAACTCGTGCTGGACACCGGCGATTTTTATCGCGGTGACAGCCGTGCCCGGTAGCGATGACAACAGAATACGACGCAGGGAATTACCGAGGGTAGTGCCGTAACCGCGCTCTAATGGCTCGACAATGAACTTGCCGTACGAGCCGTCTTCAAGGGTTTCGACACATTCAATACTGGGCTTTTCAATTGCTATCATTCATTACCCTCCTATGTTCGTTGTCGCACTGCGCGAAATATTGATGCAGATTTCCCCATTATTCACCCATAACCCTGTTTGTGCGGTTCTATCTATAAGACATATGGGCTGTAAACAGTGTAACGCGCTGCGGAGGCCGTCCGCAATATGCATTACTTCGAATAGAGCTCGACGATGAGATGCTCTTCGACCTGCAGGTCTATTTCGTTTCTTTCGGGCAGGTTGACAACGGTCGCCTGACCCCTTGCCCTGTCGACACTAAGCCAGTTGAGGCTGGGACGCGAGGCATTGGCCTCCTGAATCATCTTGATTTTATCAGAGCTCATGCTCTTCTCTCTGATGGCGACTACATCGCCAGGCTTAACCAGATAGGAGGGGATATTAACTTTTTTTCCGTTTACGGTAAAATGAGCGTGCGAAACAAGCTGCCTTGCCTCCGGGCGGCTCATAGCGAAGCCCGCGCGGTAAACGGCATTGTCCAGCCTGCTCTCAAGCAGCTTAAGCAGGTTCTCACCCGTCATGCCGCTCATCTTCTCGGCCAGCTCAAAGTAGTGATGGAACTGCTTCTCAAGCAGACCGTAGTACTTCTTTGCCTTCTGCTTCTCGCGAAGCTGTGTGCCGTATTCCGATTGCTTCTTGCGGCCCTGGCCATGCTGGCCGGGGGCGTAGCTGCGGTTTGCTATAGCACACTTATCGGTGTAGCACTTGTCGCCCTTAAGAAAGAGCTTGTCGCCCTCGCGGCGGCACACGCGGCATACCGCGCCAGTATATCTTGCCATAGTCGTATACCTCCTCAGACTCTTCTTCTTTTGGGCGGACGGCAGCCATTGTGCGGGATTGGCGTAACATCCTTAATCATGTTGACCTCAAGCCCGGCGCCCTGAAGCGCACGGATCGCGGCTTCACGCCCCGAACCGGGACCGCGGACATACACCTCGACCGACTTAAGCCCGTGTTCCATCGCGGCTTTAGCGGCTGTCTCGGCGGCCGACTGCGAGGCAAACGGTGTTGACTTGCGGCTTCCGCGGAATCCAAGCCCGCCGGCCGACGCCCACGAGATGGCGTTGCCCTTGAGGTCGGTGATTGTAACTATGGTGTTGTTAAAGGACGAGCGGATGTGAACCTGGCCCTTTTCAATATTCTTGCGTTCGCGGCGCTTTGTGCGCGCAACTGTTTTCTTCTGTGCTTTAGCCATTTATCTGTCGTCCCTCCCTTACTTCTTCTTGTTGGCGAGTGTCTTCTTCGGGCCTTTGCGGGTTCTTGCGTTCGTCTTCGAGCGCTGCCCGCGCACGGGCAGGCCCTTGCGGTGAC
>JAVBMB010000095.1:0-8555 GCA_031552995.1 Oscillospiraceae bacterium | reverse complement strand
ACGCAGATATCCAGACCGGCGTCGGCGGCTTCCAGTATTGCGTCCGGCGCGTATGGCGGCGGCACAAATATTACGGACGCGTTTGCGCCTGTCGCATCGACCGCCTGACGAACCGTGTCGAATACCGGCAGGTTTTCAACCGCGGCGCCGCCCTTGCCGGGCGTCACGCCGCCGACGACCTTTGTGCCGTATTCAAGCATCAGCCTGGCGTGGAACGCCCCCTGATACCCTGTGATTCCCTGTACAAGCACGCGCGTATCTCTTCCGACGAATATACTCACTGCGCACGCCTCCTTTCAGCCGCGAGAGCGATGACAAGCTGCGTCCCCTCGCTGAGAGACGAGGCGAGATGAATAGGCAGGCCGGAACTGCGTATCATGTCGTTGGCCTCCTCGCTGCCGGTGCCCTCCAGCCGGACGACGACAGGGACTTGCGGTTTGCGCTCTCTGACGCACTCTATTATGCCCTGCGCTATAAGATTCGTACGCGTGATACCGCCGAATATATTCACCAAAATGCCCTCTACCCCGCTGCCGTCCATTACGATACCAAACGCCAGCTTAGAATCTGCCGCGCTTGTCTTTGCGCCGCAGTCCATGAAGTTTGCGGGCTTTGCACCGAAATACTGCACGGCGTCCATCGTGCTCATCGCCAGCCCGGCTCCGATGACAAGGCAGCCGATGTCGCCGTCGAGCACGACATATCCAAGCCCGCTGTCGGCGGCCAGCGCCTCAAGCGGATGCTCCTGCGAACGGTCGCGCATCGCGGCATTTTGCCTGTGGCGGAAGTCGGCGGACGAGTCGAGCTCTATTTTGGCGTCAAGCGCTATAAGGCCGCGCTCGGTCAGCGCAAGCGGGTTGATTTCTACAAGAGAGCAGTCTCTGCGGCAAAACAGCGTGTAGAGCGAATCGAGTATGTCGGCGAACTGCCTCATATACGCCGCGGGGATGCCGATTGCCGCCGCGATGTTATATGCCTGATAGGCTTTCAGGCCGAGCATCGGGTCGACAGGCAGCTTGACGATGCTGCCCGGGCTTCGCTCGGCGACCTCCTCAATATCCATACCGCCCTCGCCCGAGGCGACGATGACGACGCAGCCTTCCGACGCGTCGACAAGCGCGCTGAGGTAATATTCGTGCTTCGGCGCCGTCATACCTTCAATATAGACGGCACTGACCGGTTTGCCCTCCGGCCCGGTCTGCTTTGTCACAAGCGTTGTGCCCAGCAGCTTTTCGGCCGCGGCCGCGGCATCGCCGGCGTTTTGGGAGGATAATATCCCGCCCGCCTTGCCGCGCCCGCCGGCGTGCACCTGCGCCTTGACCATCACGGGGAAGGCGTCGAGCGTAAGCGCCGCGTTCCGCGCGCCGTCGGGGTTGAATGCAACAGCTCCCGGCGCGACGGGTATGCCGTATTCGCGGAAGAGTTCCTTTGCCTGGTATTCGTGTATCAGCATCGCATTATCCTCTCATCCTCGCGTCGGCGCGGGCTTTCACCCCGGCTTTGACACCCGCTTCGAACGCGGCTTCGTTTATTGCGGCCAGCTTGCCTGAAAAACGTTTTTTCACCGCGTCGCGCATCGACTCGGAGGCGGCGCACCCGCCTATTACGGATATAATACCCAGCGCTACGACGTTCGCCGGCAGCGCGCTGCCGCAAGCGGCTTCGGCAGTTTCGGTTATCGGCAGCGCGTACACCGGCCCGTCGCGACGCGGTATGCTGCCGACAAACTTGGTATCGACAAGCAATATACCGTCCGGCTTTAAATCACGCGAATACTTGTCGCAGGATTGCTGCGTCATGGCAAGCACGAAATCCGGCGCCGTCATGACGGGGTAGTTTATAGCGCCGTCGTCGATGATAAGCTCAGACCGGCATGCGCCGCCGCGTGACTCGGGGCCGTAGGATTTTGTAAGCACGATTTCACGCCCCTCGGTGTTGCCGGCGGCCTCGGCGGTGATATCGCCCATCAGCATCATACCCTGCCCGCCCGATCCGCTGAAACGTATCTCGTAATGCATACTCAGCCCTCCTCCGCCGCGCCGGCAAGTCTGCAGTAAAGCTCGGTATACTCTTCGCGGCCGGTGCGATTGACAAACTCGCCCATAACCGTCTTTGTGCTCAGCTGCTCGGGCGTCATCTTTGACGCCTGCTCTATCGTAACAAACCGCTCGCGCTGAAGCTTCATCATATCGGCGGGGCCGCCTTGGCCGTTCATCCTGCCGAAAAGCGTCGGGCAGTCGCACTGGGCCTCGACAACGGCGAAGCCTTTGTGATTGAGCGCCTTCGTCAGGCATGAAACAAGAAAGTTGACGTGATATGTACTTGACCTCGCCACGTATGTCGCTCCGGCCGTCTCGGCCAGTTTGCATATGTCGAACGGCGGCTCGATGCTGCCGTACGGCGTCGTCTTTGTGCGCAGCCCCTCGGGGGTCGTCGGCGAGTTCTGCCCGCCTGTCATCCCGTAGTTAAGATTATTGAGGATTATGACCGTCATGTCTATGTTGCGTCTGGCCGCGTGGATGAAGTGGTTGCCTCCGATTGATACGCAGTCGCCGTCGCCGGTAAAGACAATCAGCTTAAGTTTGGGGTTATGCAGTTTTATCCCTGTGGCATATGCAATCGGCCTGCCGTGCGTCGAATGGATTCCGCAAAAGTCCATATATCCGTTGCCCCGGCCCGAGCAGCCTACCCCGGCGCTTATGACGATTTCATCCTGATTGAGATCCGTCCTGTCGATGGCGTGCAGCAGCGCGTTGTAGACGATGCCGTTGCCGCAGCCGGAACACAGCATCATAGGCAACCTGCCCGGGATGAGATATTTGTCGAACACATGCTTATCTGACATTTTCAATCGCCTCCCTTGCTCGGGCCGCTATCGCGCCAGCCTCGATAAGCCTGCCGTTGTTCTGTGTAATCGCCGCACCCGGCGCAAGGTCGCCGGCGTACTGACGCGCTATGCCGTACAGCTGCCCCTCGTTCATCTCGCACGTCAAAAGCAGCCGTTTGTTTTTAGCGAGCTCCCGCAGCCGCGCTTCGGGGAACGGCCACAGCGTGACCGGGCGAAACAGCCCGGCCTTGATACCGCCAAGGCGCAGTGAATCTACGGCCGCCTTGACCGAGCGGGCCACAACTCCGGCCGCAATTAACAGCACATCGGCGTCTTCGGCCCTGTACTCCTCGTATTTCTCTATTTCGGGCAGGTAATTATTCACCTTGCTGTGCAGCCGCGTCACAAGAGACGAGATACGCTGCGGGTCGCCGCTGTCCGGGAAGCCGCGCTCATCGTGAATTATCCCGCTGACAAACCAGCGGTTGCCGTCGCCGAATGTCGCCATCGGCGGGATTCCGCGCTCATCCGGCGCGTAGGGCATATACCCGCGGCTCGCCCTGTCCGGCTTTATACGGTTGATAATCTCAAGCTCACCCGGCTCGGGCAGCGTTATTTTTTCGCTCATATGCGCCAGAATGGCGTCGGACAGTATAATAACAGGGGTTCTGAAGCGTTCGGACAAATTGAAAGCGCGCACCGTCTCGAAATATATTTCCGGCACCGAGCACGGCACGACGGTAATCATCGGATGGTCGCTGTGCGTCCCCCAGCGGGACTGCATAAAATCCCCCTGGGCCGGTATGGTGGCGACGCCCTGACACGGGCCCTGGCGCATAACATCAACGATGACGCACGGCACCTCGGCCAGTATACCGAAGCCGATATTCTCCTGCATCAGCGAGATGCCGGGGCCGCTCGTCGCCGTCATTGACTTTGCCCCGGCGAACGACGCGCCGATGATGGCCGCCATAGAGGCGATTTCATCCTCCATCTGGATATATTTGCCGCCGCATTTTGGCAGCAGCTCCGACGCCTGCTCGGATATCTCTGTCGCCGGCGTTATGGGGTATCCGGCAAAAAACCTCATGCCGGCAGCTATGGCGCCGCGCACGCACGCGTCGTTGCCTGTCATTATCTCCGATTTTCTGTCAGCCATTTTGACGCTCTTTTCCGACGCGAATCGCAAAATCCGGGCAACGCAGCTCGCACTGGCCGCAGCCAATACAATCCTGCGGCCTTGCGGCGCGCGCCTTTCCGTTTTCGGCGTACTCAAACACCCTTTTTGGGCAAAACTCTATGCAAATACCGCATGATTTGCAGTATTTGATGTTGAGCTCTATCTCAAACGCGTTTTTCATCATGTCACTCCGATACTCAGACAGATATGAGCCATCTGCCGCTTTACTTAATTATAAGTTGTGTGAAAGCATAAGAAAAATATCGATTTTTTATAGAATGCATATGCATTTTATATGGATGTGAATATAAAAAAACCGGGTGGTATTTCACCCGGGTTTTAAGGCATAAGCTACTCCGCAAAGCAGAAGCGGTTGCGACCGCCGTTCTTTGCCTCGTACAGCCGGCGGTCGGCAAGCTCAAATATCACGTCCTGCGTGTTGTCGGCCGAGGGGTACATCAGCGCGGCGCCCGCGCTTACTGTGACATATTGGCTGACAGACGAACCGCCGTGCGGTATCTGCTTTGCCTCGGTTCGCTCAAGCACGTCGGCGCACAGATGAGCGACATCCTTTGCGGCGGCGTTTGGCACGACAATCGCAAACTCCTCCCCGCCGATGCGAAACAGCGATTCGTACCGCCTCTTCGCGGCGCTGCCCATTACCTCGGCAACAGCTTTAAGGCAGGCGTCCCCCGCGGCGTGACCGTGAATATCATTGTACTGCTTGAAGAAATCGACATCGATAATTATCAGCGCTATCGGCTGGTTCGTCCTGGCGGCTCGCGCCCATTCTTCGGCAAGCAGCGCGTCAAACCGCCTGCGGTTGTATATGCCGGTCAGCGCGTCGGTAATGGACTGAAGCTCGATAACCTCATACAGGCGCTTCAGCTCGGCGACGTCAAGGTCGCGCTGCTTGCGGTACAGGAAGCTTTTGACCTGTCCGTTGTAATTGAGAGCCCCGGTTACAACCGACAAAACGATGCAAACGGTGACGCTTTGCAGGCTGCGCAGTACTGCGGACAGCTCCTGCGTGGCAAATATTATCCGCCTGAACAGCAGCAGGTAAATCAGATACGAGCCGAAATAGACCGCAAAACGCGCGCCTGGCTGGGGATATATAAGAAATGAAAACAAAAACAGCATGGTAATATAAATCTCGAACCGCGGCGCAGCCACCGAGTGCGAGGTATATCGCAGAAAAACCAGCGTCCACAGCAGAACAAACAGGCAGCATAAACAGGCGCTGGCGTGCAGCTTGCGCGCGTTTTTTACGACATCGCGCAGCCATCTGCGGATGAGCACGCTGTTGACCGCCATCCATATGATGATGGCAACATGAAATACAGCGTTGCCCGTGCGGAATGAATCAGCAGCGCTGCTGTAATGACCCTCGATGAGATAGAAGATGAGAAAGACTCCCATCAGCACAGATGCCGCAAGCGTTGCTATAAAGCCACGCTCGCCATTCACCTTTTGCAGCTCGCGGAAAAAAGCGTCGCGGTCGTCAGGCTGCAGCCGCATTTGCGGGAACAGCGCGTTGCGAATATATGCAGTCATGCGCATTATCCTTTCAGCCGTTATGTGCCCTGAATGGGGGAGTGCGATTTTGCGCAGTTGCGATGCTGAATCTGCCTGTCCAATCAATATGCAATTGCAGGCAGACAATTAATGCACAGATTTGCACAGGCGCTATATCCTTTTAGCATATTTTCCCACATTTGTCAACCTTATACAATTATTCCGGAGACCTGCAAAAGGCCCGACGGGCAGCGGATGCCCGGCGGGCGTTTTGAAAATGAGGAATGGATCCGGGCAGGCCAAAATGTCAGATACGCGTAAACTCGACCGGCACCTCGGGGTTCCAGATAAAACCGGCCACAGCATCGCCGCTCTGCGTGAATGCCAGGGGATACTTTATGCCGCGCGGCTCAACAGTCAGGAACTCGTCACCCAGAAATATCATATCGAGACGCATATCTTCGAGATATGCCGCAAGCTTGCCGTTTTCCCGCGTGATACGCATGATGCCGTATATATCGTTTGTGTAGTCGCCAGCATATCTTTCAAGCGGAAGAGGCGGCGCGGCATTCGTGTCGAGCGCCTCCATGCGCGCAGCCTCCTGCTTTGCCGCGGCCTCCATGCGCGGAGCCACAGCCGCGCTGACCTTTGCAACCCAGTCATCATCGCTGCCAAACAGCTTTGCCGCGATATCATAGCCGAGAACATTCGGCATGTTGCCGCCGTTCATATTGCATATCACAGTGTAGCAAAAGCCGTCATCCGGCGCAAACGCCGCAAGCGACGTAAAGCCTCGGATAACGCCGCCGTGGGCGACAAGCCTTTTGCCGTACATGTTCTGAACACACCAGCCGAGGCCGTAGCCCTGGTCGCGCAGCTCATCCGGGAAGTCGAACGGATAGAACTCGCCCGGACGGATGACCGTCTGCGTCGAATGCATCATGCGCGCGCTGCGCTGCGAAAAACACCTGACGCCGCCGAGCTCGCCGCGTCCGAGGTGCAGCCGCAGCCAGATGTCCATGTCATGCGCCGTCGAGCTGAGACAGCCCGCCGCCCCGGCCGAGCGGAACACATCATGCGGCGGTATGCCTGCCGGCTTTCCGTCCCCGCCGCGGCTGTAAGGCAGCGCGCGGTTCAAGTCGGATTCGTATTCGGAGGGGCTGAAAAATGTGCGCGTCATGCCCAGAGGGTCAAGCAGGCGCGTTTTGACGAATGTATACCACGGCATTTTTGCGGCGTCTTCAAGAATGACGCAGGCCAGAGTGAACATATTATTTAAGTAGTACATGCGATAGCGAGCCGGCGCAACCGGCTCCATGTACCGCAGCATATATACGATGTCGCGCATCGTCATATCCGGACGGGAATACTCCCACACGAGGTTATGCCCCGATATGCACGCCGAGTGCGACAATGTGTCGCGCACGGTGAGTGTCCTCGTCAGCTCGTCGGTGTACATGCGAAAATCCTTGACGATATCGCGCACAGGCGTGTCAATAGTCAACAGCCCGTCATCGCACGCGATGCACAGCGCGGCGGCTATGAACGCCTTTGAGCACGAGCCGATAGGGTATATTGTGTGCTCATCCGGCGCATGGTCGCGCTCTATATCTGCAAACCCTGCGCCGTAGAATGTAAAATCCCCCCCGCGGCGCAGCCCCACAACAAGCGAGGGCAGCCCTTCCGCCGCGGCAAGGGCGGCAAGCTTTTGTTCAAAATCTTTCATGCAAATGCTCCTTTCCAGCTATCGGCCTGTTACAAAGCCCGGGTGATGAGGTGCCCTGCGGCTTGCGCGGTATCATTGCGGGCAAAGCCGGGCCGGCGCTGATTTAATCCCGGCGCAACAAGCCCGCAAAGACACCTCCGTGGGATAAAACCGGCGCTTTCCTAAATAATATCGCGATGCAAAGCATCCTTGATAAATGACATCTTCACCCTTGTGACGGCTCTCCGAACCGTCTCGGGATGGCGCGGCAGGCTTATGCCGTACAACGCAAAGTACAGTACGGCACTTAGATTAAACAGCAGGTCGCTTATGCTGTCGTCAAAACGCAGCTCGTCAAGTATGCCGAATGTGCCGAACAGCAGCAGCTTTTGACGCAAAAAAGCCTCCATCCTGTGAAACTTCGCATCCAAAAGCTCGGCGATTTGTGAATCCTTTGACGCGAGATAGACAATATCGCTTGTCGCGATATCCCGCAGGCTGGGTTTGTTGACGTTGACGGACAATATAAGGTCGATAAGCAGGCAGAAGTTCTTGACACCGCCGTCGCCGTCCGCGATGATGCGCTCAACCTCGTCGAAAAATGCCGCGTCATGTTCTTTTAAATAGTGCTCATAATAGCTGAGCAGCATGGCTTCCTTTGTTTTGAAGTGATAGAGCAGACTTCCTTTGTGCATGCCGCACAGCGCACCGATGCGCGACATAGTCACCTGCTCTATGCCTCCGGTTTTGAAAAGCTCGTCGATTGCCCCGAATATGCGAAGCTGCGAGTCAGTTGGCAATATATCCACCCCTATACGAAAACAAGGATTATAACTATTGATATTTTACCAAACGTTTGGTAAAATATCAATAGGAGGCAGGCATTTTGTTGGCAAAAAGAGAAAGGAGTGTCGCAATGGATAAAACTGAAATCGAAATTAAAAGCATGATTACACGGTCAGAGGCCATAGGCACCAGCGTTTTTTCAGTCACTTATCACTCGATGCAGCAGACACTGGAGAGTTATCTGCTATACTTTTACACCGATGTCCTGAGAATAGGCGCCGGCCTTTCCGGTACGCTTATGCTGATTGGGCAGCTGTGGGACACGGTAAACGACCCTCTTATCGGCTATTATGCCGACAATCACCAGTTTAAAAACGGTGAAAAGGTGAGGCCATATCTAAGGGTATTTCCCGTATTTTACGCCATATTCTGCGTTCTGATGTTTACCGCGCCGAACTTCTCGCTGCCATTAAAGTTTGCCTATGCGCTTGCGGTCAAGTTCGTGTTCGACATATTCAGCACGATAATCATCATGCCGT
>JAVBMB010000066.1:0-10383 GCA_031552995.1 Oscillospiraceae bacterium | reverse complement strand
CTGCTGGGCGAGCTTGGCGATCCCTTCGAGCAGCGCCGCGCGCATCAGGCGGAAGTTCTCCTGCGTCGCATACGTGCCTCCAAAGCCCTCAGTCGTGGCGCCATACGGCACATAGTCCAGCAGGCTCTGCCCCGTTGTGCGTATTACAGCTATTATATCGGCTCCCTGCTTAGCCGCAGCCTTCGCCTGGGTTATATCCTCATAGATATTTCCGGTTGCTACGATTACATAAAGATACGGGCCCTCTTTGTCTCCGTACTGGTCAAGGTACGTGTTGCGCTGCATGACATTCGAGCGTATCTGCTCAACAGCCTGCCTTGCGATAGGCATTATCTCGGCATCAATTTCCTCGCGGGTGTGCGTCGGAAGTTTGGAAAGATCAAGCTCTCCCGACGAAATGCGCTCCGCAATCTGCTGCGGCGTCTGCCCCAGCTCAGCCATAGCGTTGCCGATATAATACGACGCGCCGCCGGATAAAATACCCTTGTCCGACAGGTGATCAACAACTATATTGGGCAGCGGAACCTCAACATCATTTACGCCGTCTATTCCAAGCAGACGGCACACCGCGCGCTCAACGGTTGTCGTAGTGTGTACATCAATAAAGTCCTGTGTCTCAAGCGCCACCTTATATGCGCTGGCTCTTGCCTTCGCCACAAGCTCTTGATTCAGGTTAAGTTTGCTCTCCATATCTCAAACCTCTCTGCAAAACCGGCACATTACTGCCCGGATTTGGGGATTACATGTGTCACGCGCGTTATATCACGCGCGTGACACAAATTAGCTTATCAGTCGTGATGTCCGCGCTCAAGCCTTTTAAGGCCCTTCGGCTCAAGGTTAAGCTGCAGCCCCTGCTCAAGACGCGCAACACCGACGATATCATTGCCGGCGCCCTTGCAATCCTTGCAGCCGCAGTTGTTTTCATAGTGTGTCGGCTCGGTATATGTCGTGATAACGCCCTCGAAGTTGCGCAGTATAACCTTGCCCGGGCTTTGCGATATCACATAGTTCGGCATAACCGGTGTCTTTCCGCCGCCACCCGGCGCGTCCACGACAAATGTCGGCACGCAGAAGCCGGAGGTGTGGCCGCGCAGTCCTTCTATTATCTCTATGCCCTTTGACACAGGCGTGCGGAAATGCTCTAGCCCAAGGCTGAGATCGCACTGATAAATATAGTACGGACGAACTCTGATTTTGACCAGCTGATGCACAAGGTCTTTCATGATATGCACACAGTCATTTACCCCGGCTAGCAGCACCGACTGGTTGCCCAGCGGAATGCCGGCGTCAGCCAGCATGGCACAGGCCTGAGCGGATTCTGCCGTAATCTCCTTGGGGTGGTTGAAGTGTGTATTGAACCACAGCGGATGGTGCTTGCGGAACATGTTGCACAGCTCCGGCGTGATGCGCTGCGGCATAACAACCGGCGTGCGCGAACCGATGCGCACAATCTCAACGTGCGGTATCTCGCGAAGCTTTGTAAAGATATAATCGAGCTGATCGTCAGCTACCATCAGCGCGTCCCCGCCGGACAGCAGTACGTCGCGCACGCTGGGGGTGTTGCGCACATACTCGATGCATTTTTCAATCTGCGTCATCGAAATCATCGAATCGGTCTGCCCGGCAAAGCGACGGCGCGTGCAGTGACGGCAATACATCGAGCATTGGTCGGTTATCAGCAGCAAAACACGGTCGGGGTACCTGTGTGTCAGGCCGGGCGCCGGCGAATCAGTATCCTCATGAAGCGGATCAAGCAGATCGGCCTCCGCCCTGTGCAGCTCAAACGCGGTCGGAATCGCCTGCTTGCGCACCGGATCATTCGGGTCATCCAAATCAATAAGCGACAGGTAATAAGGCGTAATAGCCATACGCATCGCGCTGAGGCACTTGCTGACTCCCTCCTGCTCTTCGGGTGTCAAGTCGATATACTTTTTCAGGTCGTCAAGTGTCTCTATCCTGTTGCGGACCTGCCATTTCCAGTCATTCCAGTCGCTGGCCGGCACATCGGCAAAAATACGTCGTTTGTCCATGATGTTCTCCTTTCGGCGGGGCCCTCCCCCCGCCTGCAAAATCCAGGAATTGTCTGCTTAGATACGCAGGAACCTGCGGATACATGTGAACTCCACAGGCTCGCTGCGTAAATCAAATTATACGTATTTCTCGTCAAACAGCTTGCGAAGCTTGGGATTCTCGCGCAGCACGTTAAGGGTGATCTCGGCGTGATCCTTTGTATATCCGTTTCCTACAATCATCATTACGTCCTTACCGATACCCTCAGCGCCGAGAGCGGCCTTTGTAAAGCTTGTCGCCATCGAGAAGAAGTATACGATGCCGTCATCGCGGACAGGCAGTATAGCGCTCATCTCGCAGCTCTCGATGTTGACGCATGAAATCGAGACGTCATACTCTTTGCCGCCGTTTGCCTCAAGCGCGGCTTCAAGCACCGCAACAGGCTCGGTAGCCGAAGCCACGATGACCTTGTGGTACACGCCAAGCTCCATGAGAGCCGGAACCTGAGCGGGGTTGCGCACGACGCCGACGACATTGCCCTTCGGGCCGACCTTCTTCATCGCCTCGTAGCCGCACAGCACGCCGGATTTTCCGTTAGCGCCGAGTATAAGCACGCTGTCTCCGTCTTTCGGCAGCTTGCGGGCCTGCGCAGGGGCGCCTGCTACGTCAAGGGCGGCCAGCGCAAGGGCTTCGCTCATGTCATCAGGAAGCTTGGCATAGATTGCGCTCTCAAACAGCACGGCCTGGCCGTCGATGTCGACGCGGTCGATGTCCATGTGGATTTCCTTGATTTTGTCGATTTTAAGCGGAGTCATCGAAAGTGAGACGAGCGACGCGATTTTGTCGCCGACCTTAAGGTCGCGGTCTTTCAGGTCCTCACCGATATAGGCGACCTTGCCGATGAACATGCCGCCCGAGCCTGTTACCGGGTTCTGCTGCTTGCCGCGCTCGGCGACGATGCCAAGAATCATTTCGCCGATTTTCTTCGGGTCATGTCCGCAGGCTTCTTCAATCTGTGTGAACGAAGCCGAGTCAATGTTCAGCGAAATGACATCGCAAATAATCTCATTCGAATAGCGCTTTGTCATGTCATTGTCGATTTTGTAAGCGGCTTGGGTCAAAACGCCCTTCGGCTCGATAACACGATGGACTCCATACTTGTTTCCTTTTGTAGCCATTATTATTCCTCCTATATGTCGGCCGGTGTTACCGGCTGGTTTACGTATACTTATTTAAGCGGTGCCAGGCCAAGGATAGCTCTTGCCTCGGCGGGGCTTGCTATCTCGCGACCAAACTCTTTAGCAAGACGCACAACTTTTTCAACAAGCTCGCCGTTCGACTTCGCAAGCACGCCCTTGCTGAGGTAGACGTTGTCCTCAAAGCCCACGCGCACATGCCCGCCCATTATTATGCCCATAACGGCCATCGGGAACTCAAAACGCCCGACACCTGCGACAGTCCACGTACAGTCATGCGGTATGCTCTCCTGCATAAACAGCAGGTCTCTCGGCTCGCCGGAGATACCGCCGTTGACGCCCATAACAAAGTCAAAATGCATCGGAGACTTAATAAAACCCTTTTTATTCAGGCGGATAGCCATATCTATCATGCCCTTGTCAAACACTTCGCATTCCGGCTTGATACCGCGCTCAATCATGCGCGTGCCGAACTCTTTTATCATGTTTTCGGTGTTTGTAAACACCTCGTCGCCGCCAAAATTGCATGTTCCGCAGTCAAGCGTTGCCATCTCGGGGTCAAGCGTAATCGGCTGAAGCCTCTGGTCGGCTGTCATCCACGCCGCGCCGCCTGTCGACGGCTGAATTATAACATCGGGGCATGCTTTCTTTATGGCATCCATACACACCTTAAAACGCTCGGCGCTCTGTGTGGGGGTACCGTCATCCTCGCGGACATGCAAATGGATTACCGACGCGCCGGCGTCATAGGCACTTTTCGCCTCACGAACAATTTCATCCACGGTATAGGGAACGGCCGGGTTGTTCTCTTTCATTACCTCAGCGCCGCAGATGCAGCATGTGATAATAAGCTTTTCCATGGTACCAACCTCCAAAATTATTTTCAGCGGATAGATTCCAACAGGCTCTGCGCTCTTACAGTTCCTTCGCCTTGTTGCGCTGTTTGTCCTTTGTCACAACGCATGTTCCGGTCGCGCGGCAGACAACAATAGGCTCTTCCAGCACATCACATGCCGATTCGTTGATGTCGTTGCGCGGTACGATAACCTTCCTCGCCTCAAACTTCATCTTGCGCGATGAAGAACCGATGTGGGTGATTTCTCCGACCGCTTCGATATAGTCTCCGGCAAAAACAGGCGCAAAAAACTCCACCATATCATAAGCCTTAAACAGTCCCTCGTCGCCGTCATTGCGGATAAGCAGCTCTGTTGCGACATCGCCGAACAGCCCAAGCATCCTCGCGCCGTCAACAAGATTTCCGCCGTAGTGAGCGTCATGCGCACTCATGCGCATCCTGATAATAGATTCCATGCATAACCCTCCACATATTATTATTGGTATTATTGATGACAAAAAAACAAAGAAGCGCCCGAGATGACCCAAATCATCCCGATAGCGCTTCACGGCAGGCAGCTTCGGCGCTGGCGCGCCGTATGCCAAAAAACAAAATACACTATTGACATAAAGGCATATACCCTACGTCAATAGCGCTTCATGTCACCATGACAGTGGAAGCGCACTAGGCACAGCCACCAAGAAATACACATCGGCCATGCGATTTCTTTCGGCAAAAAATACATTCCGCTCGTCCTTGGGCGGCCTACCCTTGGCAGACAAGTTTACCTTATTTTTCGCAACCTCTATCTTGTAATATTCAGTTGACGCAACTCACAGAATTATTGTAATAGAACACAGTAAATCCGGCTAAGTAAGCAGAATAGACAAATCAAGAAAATCGCCTAATGCACTCATCACCCACTTATCTACAATAATAATAGCGCCTCAAATGTAAAAAGTCAATAATTATTTTCGGCAAGGTTCAAAATCTCGCCTTCCACACCAAGCAGTCTGCATATGTTCAGCGCATCCCGTGGCGGCGGCTCAACCCCCGTCACTCTATATAGCCCATAATTCATATGTTTCGCTATCAGCCCAACACTGTCTTCGCCTCCAAGCCCCGCCATCTCATTCATCATCCCGGCAATATCAAGCCCTTTCAGCCCCATAACCTGATAGTGTGCCGTCGCCTGTGACGCAATACCGTCATAGTGGGTGGTCATACAGGCAATAACGTCCTTATCTTTCAAAAACTGAACCACTGCGCGTGCAATAGCAGCTCCCTCATCGGGGTTGGTCCCTCGCGCAAACTCATCCATCAGCAGAAGCGAAAACCCGTCGTTCATAGCTTTGACGGCCTCATTAAACCTTACAATCTCTCCACCGAAGCTCGACAGTCCCCTGTCTGTGTTTTCAAGATCCTCACTGATAATATTAACCGAATCAAAAAGCACGGTTCTCGCAAGCCTTGCAAATGCAAAAAATCCATACTGCACAAGCAAAGCATTCAGCGCGGCTGTCTTAAGCGCCACGCTTTTTCCGCCCATGTTGGCTCCGGTTATCACCGTCACACCGGTTTCAAGCCTTAAAGACACCGGTGTAAAGCTCTTGTCTTGCCTCTCAAGCACGGCGCAGACCTGCGGATTAATCATCTCTTCAAACTCAACGCAGCCGCTTGTAATCACCGGTCTGCACGCGTTGAACCGCTTCGCCAGTTTTGCCTTTTGAATTGTTAAATCAAGCTCGCCAATAGCCTCCGCATTGTGTAACAAAGCAGGGATAAAGTCTCTTAGCTTTACAGATAAATCCTTCCTTACAAGCGCCTCTTCTTCCTCCTCTGCGGCAGCAAGTTCTAGGCGGTGCGCCATAAGCTTCGCCTTTTCCTCTTTTATGCTTTCGCGGCGGATGCGCTCCTCAATTTCGCGTTTGTCCGCGCGTATCGCCGTCAGCTTTGCAGAATACCTTCCGCTGATAAAAAATGTCGCGATACCGTTCCCCTCGGGGTCAAGAAGCTCAAGCGCTTTCACTGTAGCCTCAAAGCTTATACCGCTGTACTTGCCATTCTCATTCAGCGCCGCAAAAATAGGATATATCTCTTCAAGCTGAAGCAAATAACGCTTAATCTCAAACAACTCAACCTCGCCCAATACCCCAATCATGCAGTGATTTAACGATTTTCGGATATCCTTGACCTGCCTCATCACGCGCTCCAGCCTGACAAAACAATCCTCAAAGCCCGCGAAAAGTACAATTGTAGCCGCAATATTGTCGAACGCCTCCTCAAGCCTATTGACCGCACCAGGCGCAAAAGGCTTAAGCTTGCGCACGCGGTCGGCGCCGTAAGCAGAACAGGGCTCAAGCAGATCAACAACATATTTGAATCCGATATTTTCTTTTTGTCCGTAACTGATATCAATCACTGCTCATCCTCCACATTGATTACCGGCAAATCTAAAACGCCGCTCATCACTTCAAAAAACGCTTCTTTATCAAAGCTGTAGCCATAGGCCGAGAACGGATTTATCGCCACGGCGGTAAGGTTAACATTTTCCAGCACTCGAAGCTTCGCCCCGCTGATTTCCAGACGCTGCGCTGTTCGTTTCGACAGCAATATCCGGCTGGCATCACGCACGGCGAACGTAATGCCTTTCAGCTTTACACCTGATGTTATCAGTGACTTTATCACATGATCACTAAGCGCTCCGTCAAAAAAAACCAGGTCGGCATCCGGCAGCGTTCTCAGCGATTCGGCAAGCGTCGCCCCGTCAGCCGCACTGGCAGCCTCGCCGGTAAAAATAGTAATTCTGCCTGTCACGCCCATTGAAACCGGCCGTTTGTCGTTCAGCTCCGGAAGTCTTAGCATCCGGCAATGATGTGCCGTATCCTCGGCAACAGCCTGCATATTTTTTCCGCAAGATGCCCCGGCGCACAGCACAGTCGCCTCGCTGACAGCTCGTGAACAAAGCGTTTTTCGGCTGATAGCGCCATCTATTATCACTTTTTCCGCTCCAAGGCCGTTAAATAACTCCGAGACCGTGACAAGCTGATCGACCATCGAAGGCCCCGCAATCTGCACATTTCCGTCGCTAAGCGCGCGAAGCACAATAACATCGCCTATCGGCGTCGGAATCCCTGTATTTATCAGTATTTCCCGGGTAATATCACAGTGTGCAAGAAGCCCCGCAGCGGTCGCAATCAGCGTACCGCACGGCACATAAATACTCGGCTTGTCCGTGCCGGTCACAAGGTCGGTCGCCTCGCCGTCTCGCCCGATTGACGTCAGCCCAAGCCTGATCCCTCCGCGTGTGAAATCCCCTGTCATCCGGTTTAGAACAGTCGTCTTTCCGGCATTTTTGCACATTCCTATAATCGAAACCGAGCCGTAGCCGCCAAGCAGCGCATTAAAATCAATCATTTCTCACCCCGTCAGCGCCAGCTGAAAAACATAAAGAGTATGCCCAGCCATATCCCCACAGCCGAAAACACAAGATGCCTTACAAGATTTTTACGGTTGTCAAAATAACCCTGTCCCTTTTCTGCCGGCTGAGCCTTAATCAATGCGCCAAGATTACAAAGCACAACGCAGGCGACAAATGCGAACACCCTGACAAACCACTTTACAAAAACCATAAACCCTCCGGCTAAAATACGGAACAGCCGTCAAGCACATCCACTATGACTGTGTTCGAAATCAGCATTCCGCTCGGTGTCAGCCGCCATACTCCGCCGCTGCAAGCGGCATGTCCGGTCGGTACATATTTTTCCAGCCTGCGCTGAAAAGGCGAAAAGTCAACACCGAACCTTGTCGCTGTCTCGTAGCTGTCAAGCCCGGCATTCGTCCTCAGCCTCAGCATTATGTATTCGCCCGCCCTGTCAAAAAACGCCTCTTCCTCAGACTCTGCAATGATACTCCCCATGCTCTTGACCGCTTTTACGTACTTCTCAATATCCTTTACGGCCGAAAAGCGCTTGCCGCCGTAGAAGCTGGACGCGCCACACCCAAACCCGATATACTGCGACAAATCCCAGTACTTGCTGTTGTGGCGTGAATGCCATCCCGGCATCGCCGCATTTGATATCTCATACTGCTTATAGCCGCTCTGAGCCAGAAACTCGACGGCCAGCAGATACATCTCAGCCTGTCTGTCGTCATCGGGCAAATCGCCCGGCAGCAGTTTGGAAAAAGGAGTCCCCTCCTCAATTTTAAGGCCGTAAAACGAGATGTGAAGCGGCCTCAAGCCGGCCGCGCTGCTCAGCGAGGCCTGCCAGCTGTCAAGCGTCTGCCCGGGCAGGCCGTACATCAAGTCCAGCGAAATATTCTCTGTACAATTTTTACGGATAACCTGCACGGCGTTTGCTGCCTGGGCGAATGTATGAAGCCTGCCAAGCGCCTTCAGCTGTTCGTCATCCGCCGACTGCACGCCCATTGAAATGCGGTTCACCCCGACGTGCCGCAACGCGGACATTAAATCCAGTGTCACGCTTTCCGGATTTACTTCAACCGTTATCTCTGCCTGTCTGCTTATGCTCGCACATTTGTTCAGCTCTTTTACAAGCCTAATCAGCCGCTTTCTGCCAAAAACAGACGGCGTTCCGCCGCCGATATAGACAGTGTCAACGATGTCCCTGCCGGAGCTCGCAAAAAACTCCCTAATCTGCAAAATAAGCGCGTCAAGATAACCGTCCATCAGCGCTTCTTTGCAGTCAGAAAGAGAATAAAAATCGCAATACAGGCATTTCTGTCTGCAAAACGGTATGTGTATATACACCCCAAGTGTTTCCATAGCAATCCTCTAGCAGATATTTGCGATAAATTACAAGACAAAAAACGAACTCACCGGATGTATTATCGCGTCTCTATTCCCCGGTAAGCTTGTTCTTTATGGCCGATACCCCGTTGTCATTTATACCAAGCAGCTTCATATAGTCGGCAATTGATGTAAACCTCTCTCTGAATCCATTCAAAAAGCTTTCGATATACATCGGCCGCGAACGCCCCATCCACGCAGCCAGCATTTGCCCGTTTTGCTTCGCTTTCTCGGTCATCTCTCGGATATATGTCTCCGTAACCTGATAATCTGCGATAATATCAACATCCCTTACGCCCGCAAGCATCAACAGAAGCGCCGCAACAACACCCGTGCGGTCTTTCCCCGCCGTGCAGTGAAACAGTACACCGCCGGGCGCAGCCGCAATAATACGCATTACACCGGCCATCGCCTCTGTATTCCCGGCCATATCCACATAAAACTTACCTACATCCTCCTCGGCATCCGGCACAAATGTGCTTCCAATCAGCGGGCAGCGGTGATAAATAAACCCGTCTGCGCCGGCAAAGGCGCACGGCGTACGCTCAATTTCCACGCCGTGACGCAGGTCAATAATTGTGGTAACTCCAATTGCCTTGACCCGTTCAAGCTCCTGACCCAGCAGCCTAGCCGGCACGTCGCTGCGCAAAATACGCCCGAACTTTGTCACACCTCCGTTTTCGGCCGGATACCCGCCAAGGTCTCTCATGTTCATCATATGTTCAAAACAGTATCGTCTTGTCATGCTTGCTTCTCACTTGTGTATAATTTTATTGTAATATATGGCATTAATCCTCATCCAGCCTCAGCACCGCCATAAACGCCTCCTGCGGCACCTCAACCGAGCCCAGGCTTCTCATGCGCTTTTTGCCCTCTTTTTGCTTTTCAAGAAGCTTTTTCTTTCTGGTGATGTCACCGCCGTAACACTTTGCCAGCACGTCCTTGCGCAGAGCCTTGACTGTCTCTCTGGCGATAACCTTGCCGCCGACCGCCGCCTGCACAGGAACCTCAAACTGCTGGCGCGGTATGTTTTCTTTCAGCTTTTCGGCTATCCTGCGTCCGCGCTCATACGCCTTTTCGGTGTGGACTATGAACGACAGCGCGTCAACGACATCGCCGTTTAGCAGTATATCAAGCTTTACAAGGTTGCTGCGCTCATAGCCAAGCAGTTCATAATCAAGTGAGGCATATCCGCGCGTGCGCGACTTGAGCGCATCGAAGAAATCATAAATTATTTCGTTCAGCGGCAGATGATAATGCAGCTCCACCCTGCCTGTGTCGATATACTTCATATCCTTATATTCGCCGCGCCTGTTCTGACAAAGCTCCATAATGTTACCGACGTATTCCGACGGAGTTATTATGCTGGCTTTTACAATCGGCTCCTCCGCGTATTCAATATCACCCGAGGATGGAAAATTAAGCGGATTGTCAATCACCCGCTCTTCGCCGTTCACCAGCTTCAGCTTGTACACAACACTCGGCGCGGTTGTTATCAAATCGAGGTTATACTCGCGCTCAAGCCGCTCCTG
>JAVBMB010000015.1:0-10977 GCA_031552995.1 Oscillospiraceae bacterium | reverse complement strand
GAGGAGGGCACGGACCTTGCCCCACTCCGACCCGGCGACGAGGATGTCGCCGATCTTGAGCGTGCCGGCCTGGACCAGCACGGTCGCCACCGGGCCGCGGCCGCGGTCGAGCTTCGCTTCGATGACGGTACCTTTTGCCAGGCGGTTCGGGTTGGCTTTAAGCTCCATCATATCGGCGGTCAGCAGCACCATTTCAAGCAGATTATCAATGCCTGCGCCCGTCTTGGCCGACAGCTTGCATACAATTGTCGTGCCGCCCCACTCTTCGGGCACCAGCTCATACTCGGTAAGCTGCTGCATGATGCGGTCGGGGTTGGCGGCCTCTCTGTCCATCTTGTTTATCGCCACGATTATCGGCACATTTGCCGCCTTGGCGTGGCTGATTGCCTCTATCGTCTGAGGCATGATACCGTCGTCGGCAGCGACGACAAGTATGGCGATATCCGTCACCTGCGCGCCGCGCGCACGCATCGACGTAAACGCCGCGTGGCCGGGGGTGTCCAAAAATGTGATATCCCTGCCGTTTACCGAAACGCTGTACGCGCCGATGTGCTGCGTGATGCCGCCGGCTTCGCCCGAAACGACATTTGTCTGGCGAATCGCGTCGAGCAGGCTTGTCTTGCCGTGGTCGACGTGACCCATGACAACGACGACCGGCGCGCGGTCAAAGAGGTCCTCGGCCGTGTCGGCAGTCTCGTCGAACAGGCGCTCCTCGATAGTCAGTATGACCTCGCGCTCGGGTACGGCGCCCAGCTCCATCGCAACGAGCGACGCTGTCTCGTAATCGACATTTTGAGACACCGACGCCATGACGCCCAGCTTCATCAGCTGCTTGATGACCTCGGCGGCGGTCTTCTTAAGACGCAGAGCAAGGTCGCCGACGCTTATTTCGTCGGGGATGAGCACCTTGAGAGGTATCTTTTTAAGCTGCGCTTCGCGCTCGAGGCGGCGCATCTTCTCCTGCTCCTCCTGCCGGCGCTTGTTACTGACAAACGGCTTGCGCTGGTTCTGCTTCGTCAGCTTCTGCTTGTTCTGCTGGCCCATGCGGTCGGCCTGCTGCGGCACAAGCGTCTCAAGCCTCTCGTCATATTTTTCTATGTTGACGTTTGAACCGCGGGTGTCGACATAGTGTACCTTCTGCGCCTTGTTCGAGTCTGCGGCATCCGCCGCCGGCTTTTTATCGTCTTTTGGCGTAAGCTGAAGCGTAGTACCCTGCTGCCTCGCCTTGGCCATGGAATGCTGCTGCTTTGGCTGCGCGGGTTTCTCCTGCGGCCTGTTTGCGGCGGCGGGTTTCGCGGCAGGCTGCGCGGAAGCCGATTTTTTCTGCTCGGCCGGTTTCTCTTCCGCTGGCGGCTTAAGCAATGCCTCCTTTGCCTTTTGCTCGGCGATGATGCGTTCCTCCGCCTCCCTGCGCTGGGCAATCAGACGGTCCTCAGCGGCCTTTTTGCGCTTTTCGGCTGCCTCGGCCGCAGGCGCAAACACAACCTGAAGGCTTTCGATTTGCTGTGTCAGGCTCAGGCTGTCAAAGACAATGTTCAAATCCTCCTCGGTCAGCACCTGCGAATTGCTCTTGGGCGCCTTGGTGTATTTGGCCAATATATCGATGATAGTCTTGCTTGGCACGTCAAAATCCTTTGCCAGATCGGAAATTTTATATTTTACTGTCATAAGCGTTATTCCCCCTTCAGTGCTCAGGCCGCGCGGGCTTTTTTTGTTTTCTGCGTTTGTCGCGTTCAAGCTTTTCGGCAAGCTGGGCGGCCGGTTCCTCAAACCCTAGCTTTTGGCACAGCGACAACGCAAAACCTGTGGTCGTCACGCCGAATACGGCGCATTCCCCCTGACCAAGTGCCGCGCCAAGCTCCGCCTTAGTATAAGGCATTGTCACAAGCACCGCGCGCCGCTGGCTCAGCGCCGCGCGCGCGCCGTCGATTGTGTTCTTTGCGGCGTCGCCCGCCATGCACAGAAGCCGGATTTTCCCGGCCCTTACGGCGTCGAACGCCCTGTCGACGCCGATTTCAAGCGCCTTGGCTCTCTTCATCAGGCCAATAAACGTCAATGTGTTATCCATCGCCGCCCTCCTTCATCTGCAGGCGCAGCGTCTCGAACATTTCATCCGGTATCGGCACCTCAAGCGCTCGCGAGAGCGCCCTGGACTTTATTGCCTTTTCAAGGCACGCGACAGACTTGCAGATATACGCGCCGCGCCCCGATACCTTGCCCTTTGCGTCGTACACGACCTCGCCTGAAGGCGTCCTGACTATCCTGGCCAGTTGAGGTTTTTCGCGGTGTTCGCGGCACGCCACGCACTGACGCACCGGTATTTTTTTTGCCATTTCAGGTTCCGCCTCCTTCCGCTTATCGTATGCGACGTGCTATTGCTGCATAGCGCTCTCCGGCTTGATGTCTATCTTGAACCCGGTCAGCTTGGCGGCGAGGCGGGCGTTTTGACCCTCCTTACCGATGGCAAGCGACAGCTGGTCGTCCGGCACGATAACGGTGCAGCTTTTGCCGTCCTCCTTGATCTGCACCGACAGCACATCGGACGGCGACAGCGCCTCGGCAATGAACTGAACGGGGTCATCGCTATACTTTATTATGTCTATTTTTTCGCCTTTTAGCTCATTTACAATGCTGGCGACGCGCGAACCCCTCGGCCCGACGCACGCGCCAATCGGATCGACATTCGGGTCGCTTGAATAAACCGCGATTTTTGTGCGGCTTCCGGCCTCGCGCGACATGCTCGCCACGACAACTGTCCCCTCGGAAATCTCGGGAACTTCAAGCTCGAACAGCCTCTTGACAAGCCCGGGGTGCGTGCGCGACAGCATAATCTGCGGCCCGCGCCCGCCGGTGCGCACTTCGACGACATATACCTTGACGTGGTCGCCTTCGCGTATGACCTCGCCCTCAATCTGTTCCTGCGCTGTCAGCATGGCCTCGGTCTTTTCGCGTCTGCCGCCAAGCTCAAGTATAACGCTGCCGTAGCGCGGGTCTACCCGGGTTGCGACGGCGGTAAGTATTTCGTGCTGTTTGCTGGCGAACTCCTCGGCAATCATGCCGCGTTCAGCCTCGCGTATTCCCTGGATGATGACCTGCTTCGCTGTCTGCGTCGCAATTCTGCCAAAATCGCGCATATTGACCTCAAGGCGTATCTCGTCGCCGATTGACGGCGCGGCCGAGTAGGCCTCGGCCTCCTCGACGCTAAGCTCCGTCGCAGGGTTTTGCACATCCTCGACAACGGTTTTTACCGCGTTCATGGATATGTCCCCTGTCTCTTCGTCTATATTGACAAACACATTGTCAAGCGCGCCGCTCTGCGCGTCTTTTTTATATATGGCCTTGTAGGCAGCAACCAGCGCCTGGGAAATACGGTCGAGCATATAGCTCTTTTTTATGCCCTTTTCTTTTTCCAGGTCGTCAAGAGCCTTGATGATGTCGCTAGCCATTTTTGACACTCTCTCCTTTATCTCACCGCGGATTATGCGGTTTATTTCCCTATTTTCCCGTCGAAGTGCAGGCTTATCTTCGATACCTTCTCGCGCTCGATGCCTCTCGGCCCGGCCTGCGCCGCGATGACAAGCTCACTTCCATCATATGATATCAGCTCTCCGCTCAGCACACTGCGCCCGTTTTCGGCCTTGTACAGCGTAACGTCGACGGTCTTTCCTACCGCCCATGCCAGATGCTCGTCTGTGCGCATTCTGCGCTCCAGCCCGGGCGATGACACGCTTAGCGTGTACGCTGGCAGGCTGTCGAACTCCGGCGCGTCCAGCAGCGGGTCAATCGCGCGGGACACCGCCTCACAGTCCTCGATAAACACGCCGCCCGCCCTGTCAATAAACAGCGTCAGCACGTTGCCCTGAACTTCTTTTTCGAATGTGACGTCCCACAGCGTAACGCCGGTATGCTCGCATATCGGCGCGGCAAGCTCGCTAACCCGCAAAAGCAGGTCTTTCTTTTTCATACTACCTCCAGCCCCGGGCGGCGCGCTGCACCTCACAGATAAAGAAGAGTGGGGATTCCCCACTCTTCCACACTACCACCATAACTTACCTGTATAATATATCATCTTATAAAAATAAATGCAAGTGCTTTATAGAGGGTTTTTACCGAATTGACATTAAATATGCGTCATTTTCAGAGATTTTTGTTGTATTTCCCATTTTAACGTATGCCACTTGTAAACGATAATGCCGTGTGATATTATTTTTCAGGTGAATAATCCACGGTGCGCGCCGCGCATGCAGGAAAGGTGATACTCTTGGCTCGAAAACTTGCCCTTAATCGCTTCAACACAGCAACAGCGCAATACGCCGGCATTCAAAGCACATATTGGATGGCCGCATGCGCAATATCGGGATTCATCACCGTATTTTTACTTGAATACGGCGTGTCGATATCGCAGGTAGGCTTTGTTATCGCCGCGATAAACACGTTATCCATTGTCGTTCAAATGGGCGTCGCCTCCGTCGTAAGCCGACGCGGCAAACTGACGCTTAAGCTGGCGGTACTCATCATGTCGGCTGCGGCATCCGCGGCGTCGTTTGCGCTGCTGTTCTGCCTGGGTCGCGGCACGCCTGTGCTTCTGGCCCTGCTGATGCCGGCGTGCATTATAACGACGGCCATGCAACCACTTATCACGTCAATCGCGATGGAGTTTGTCAACCGCGGTTATTTTCTCGACTTCAGCGCGGCGCGCGGCGTCGGCTCGCTGGCGTACGCCGGGGCGTCATATGTGCTGGGTGTATTGATAGCAAAGCACGGCTCGGGCTTTTTGCCAGCGGTGCACATCGGCTTTGCGGCGATTATGGTCATTATCGTCGTCATGCTCAAGGTCCCTTCCGCCCCCGCTCCAGGCGCGGTGCATGTCGAAGAGCTTCCCGAGCAGAGCGGCGGCGTCGGGCTTGCCACATTCATCAAAAAGCACGGGCAGTTCCTTGTCATGCTCCTTGGCGTCGCGTCTGTTTCTCTCTGCACGCGCATGGTCTCGACATACCTCATCAAAATCATCGAGAGCATTGGCGGCAACAGCTCTCACATGGGCACGGCCGTTGCGTTCTCCGCCATATCCGAGTTCCCGATAATGCTGAACTTCTCGAAGCTTAACGCCAAGTTCGGCTGCGGCAAGCTTATGAAGGTCGGAGCCGTTTTCTACACCATTCGCTCGGCCGCCATAATATTCTCATCGCAGATATGGATGCTGTACGGCGCACACTTTTTGCAGATGTTCGCCTTTGCGCTGATGCTGCCGGCGCTGACATATTACATAAACGACATCATGGACGACCGCGACCGCATAAAGGGGCAGTCGATGGGCGTTGCCGCGATGGCGATTGGCGATGTGCTTGGTGCGCTGCTGTGCGGCGTGTTGCCGACAAGCCTTGGCGTGCGCGGCGTGCTTTTGATTGGCCTTGTCATATCGGCTGTCGGCTCGGTTACGGTTCTGCTGAGCGCGCGCAGCGCCGCAAAGCCTGCCGGGCAAAGCTGACGCGCCGTATAACCCAACACTGCTTGCGTCCGCGGGGGAATGCCTCGCGGACGTTTTTACCGCAGCCCGAGTATTTTTGTGACGCATGTGAATGTAAAGCACATCAGCACACCGCTTGCCGTCGGCAGCGCCATGCCAAGCGCGGCCCATTTCCACCCGCCGGCCTCGCGCCGGATTGTGAGAAGCGTCGTTGAACACGGCCAGTGAGCCATGCAAAACAGCACGGCGGATACCGCCGTCATCCATGTCCATCCGTTTGCGACAAGAAGTGTTTTCAGCTCTTCCAGCCCCGGCACCTGCGCAAGGCTGCCGCCCGAAATATATGTCATGACAATGATTGGAACGATGATTTCGTTTGCCGGCAGGCCGAGGATGAATGCCAGCAGAATCACGCCGTCCAGGCCCAAAGCCCTGCCGAACGGGTCGAGCGCGCCGCACAGGTGCGCCAGCAGAGAGAGGTCTCCGACATTGATATTCGCAAGTGTCCATATCAACAGGCCGCACGGCGCGGCGACTGCAGCCGCACGGCTGAGCACGAAAACCGTTCTGTCCAGCAGAGAGCGCACGATTACGCTTTTCAGCTTCGGCGTGCGGTAGGGCGGCAGCTCCAGCGCGAACGACGACGGTGTGCCGCGCAATATTGTGCGCGACAGAAGCCTGCTGAAAAGCAGCGTCAGCGCCACACCCAGCACAATAAGCAGCGGCAGCATCAGCGCGGGAATAATTGCGCCGAGCACGCCTGACGAGGCGAAGAACATGCCGCTTATCGCAATAAGCGTCGGGAAGCGCCCGTTGCACGGCATAAAGCTGTTCGTCAGTATCGCTATCAGCCGCTCGCGCGGCGAATCAATTATCCGGCAGCCCGTTACGGCAGCGGCGTTGCAGCCCAGGCCCATACACATCGTCAGCGCCTGCTTGCCGCACGCCCCGGCGCGGCTGAAGCCGCCGTCCAAATTGAACGCGACGCGCGGCAGGTATCCAAAATCCTCCAGCAATGTAAAAAGCGGGAAAAATATCGCCATCGGCGGCAGCATGACGGCGACAACCCACGCCAGCACGCGGTAGGCGCCCAGCACAAGCGCGCCGTGAAGCCAATGCGTCGCGTCAAGCAGCTCAAACAGCGCCGTCAGCCACTCTTCCACCCGAAGCAGCGCAGACGCCAGCAGACGGGACGGCGCGTTCGCGCCGCTCAGTGTCAGCCAAAGTATAAAGCCGAGAAGAAGAAGCATCATCGGTATGCCGGTAAGCCTGCCGGTGAACAGCCGGTCTAGCAGCGTATCCCGCGCTGTTCGTCCGCCGTCCCGCTGCGCGGACTGCGCTATCCGCTCGGCCAGATGTGCGCGCCGCACGCCGTCCAGCCCGTCAAAGCACCGCGCCTCTGCGCACGCTCCGCAGCTTTTGCACCCGGCGCACGCTCCGCATTGGCTGGCCGCGGCGCACTGGCGGGCTGCGGCATCCATCAGCGCATCAAGCCCGCGCCCGCTTCGCGCCGCCGTGCCGATTACCGGGACGCCAAGCTGACGCTGAAGCTCAACGAGGTCGACCGGTCTGCCGTTTTTCTCGGCCTCGTCGATAAGGTTGACGCATACGACGGCTCGCGGCGCCGCAGCCAGAACCTGCAGCGCGAATATCAGACTTCGGCCGAGGCATGTAGCGTCGCACACAATAATAACGGCGTCAAAGCCGTCGCCCAGGATGAAATCCCGCGCCACCTGCTCCTCTGCCGAACGCGCGTCAAGCGAATAAGCCCCCGGCAAATCGACGATTGTGTATTGTCTGCCGCCGTGACTTACCTCCCCGACCGCGCTGCCCACCGTCTTGCCCGGCCAGTTGCCCGTGTGCTGCTTCATCCCGGTCAGCGCGTTGAACACCGTGCTTTTGCCGACATTCGGATTCCCGGCCAGCGCGATTACCGGGGCGCTTGCCAAATCCTCCCGCAGGGCAGCCCGCCCGCCCGCGCTCAACATCCCACCGTTACCCCGGCGCAGTCGCAATCGCGCAGCGCGATGACCGCCCCGGAAATATAATACGCCGTTATGCCGCCAAGCGCGCTTTTGTGAAGGCATGTCACCGATGAGCCCTCGGTCAGCCCCAAATCAACAAGCCGTACGCGGATGTCATCCGTTGCGCGCATGCCGATGACCGTGCCGCGCTCATTTTCTCGCATCCCTGGCAGATTTTTTGTATTTTCAGTCATAATCCATCACCTTGTCACCATAAAAATTAGCCTGAGGAAACATTGTTTCCTCAGGCTATAGTATTCGCACAGACGCCCGGCGGTGATTGGAGAGCAGAATGAACGGTGATTTTCGTACGATAAAAGGATACGAGCGGCACGAGTCGCTAGAGATATCACATACGATGGAGGATTACATCGAGATGGTGTGCCGCGAGTGCGGCGACGGCGGCGCTGTGCGCGTCAGCCGCCTTGCCTCCCTGCTTAATGTGCGCCCGCCCTCGGTATCAAAAATGATGGCCAAGCTGCGCGAGCGCGGGCTTGTCGAGTTCGAGCCGTACGGCGTCATACGCCCGACAGAGCGCGGGCTGGAGACCGGGCGCTATCTGCTGCACAGGCACGAGGTGCTGAGCAGATTCTTCAGCATACTCAACGGCACGCAGGACGAGCTGGAGCTTGTCGAGCGAATTGAGCATTATTTCGACAGGTGTACGGTCGAAAATATCTCGCGGCTTTGCGACGAACGCCGGCTGTAGCATATTTATTAACCGAACGCGTTTAGTGGCTTTTGACAAGCGCCGCGCCGCAAGGAATATCGTATTCCGTGCGGCGATTTTTGTATGTTTGGCAGCCGCCGCAGTGAATAAATATGCGCATAACTGATCCGCGTGGTACCTACAGTGCCGTTTCACCCGGCAAGAGGCCGCGCCGAGGCGATTTATCAACGACTGATATTGTGGCTTTAGGCACGTCACGCTGCAAGAAGCATGGTTTTGTCATTGCTAAAATCTGTGAGGTATGACGGATTATGCACCTGCAGAGTGTGAGAAACCATGCATCGCAAGAAGAATTATATGCAACATTCACAAAAAATCAGCACGTGATAAAAATGCTATTGACTTCATTGCACATGGGGGATAAAATTAGCTAAACAAGAAAATTAGCACGTGATAAAAATATGCGGAGGATGCATAAAATGTACAGAGAAGCGGTTGTAATTCTTGAAAAAGCCGAGATGGCGAGAACGCTGTACAACCTTAGCGATTGGGATGCGATGTGTAACCCCGCGGAGGAAAAGCTCCCGCATCAAATGGCGCGCGGAGCGTTTATCAGCGAGCTGACGTCCGCGGCATTCAAAACGCCGCGCGCCGGGGATATATACGACCGGATACGCCGCGACACGCCGACGGATGCCCTTCGCGCCGCTGTGCGCCGCAAATACATGGCCAGATACGAGCAGCGCGCAGCTATTCCGGATGACCTGGCCGCCTGGTCGGCAAAGGAGTACGAGGCCAGCTTCGACGCGTGGAAAAGGGCGAAGCGTTCGAACGATTTCAGCCTGTTCGCACCGCACCTTGTCAAGATGACAGATGTGCGCCGCAGGGAGATTGCGGCGATCGACCCGAATGCCGAGCCGTTTGAAGTGTTGGTGATGCAAAATGACGCGTCAGGGCTTACGATAGCCGAAATCGACGAGATAATGGAAGAGCTCAAACGCGGCCTGCCGCCGCTGCTTGCCACCGTCCGCCCGTATTCCGGCAGTAAAAGCATCGATGGCATGAACGCCCAGTTTACGCCGGACGAGGTGCGCGCGCTTGTGCCGCGGCTGCTCGCCGATATGGAATATCCGCCGATAAAGCCGATAGCGGAGGATTTGCACCCAAAGGCGCTGCTCATCGGCCCGCGGGACTCGCGCCTTGGCGTCAGCTATGAGTTCGGCTTCTACTCGGGGCTGTATGGCGGAATACACGAGCTTGGCCATGCCTGCTATCAAAGCTGCGGCAACGACGATGTTGTGCAAAACTGCCTGTGGGGCGGCTTGAGCGGCGCGTTTCACGAGGGGCAGGCGCTTTTTTTCGAACAGATGCTGGGGCGTGACCGCCACCACATGAAGCGCGACTATTCAATTATCTGTGCCGCAAAGCCTGCGTTTGAAGATTATCTGACGTTTGAGGAATACGTCTCGCTTCTAAACGCTGTAGCGGCGAGCGAGATAAGGGTCAGCGCCGACGAGCTGACATACAGCCTGCATATTGTCATCCGGTGGGAGCTTGAACGCGCGCTGTTTTCGGGAAAAATCAAGCCCGAGCAGCTTCGCGAAGCCTGGAACGACGCATATAAGCGGCACCTTGGCATAGAGCCCGGAAGCGACACAAACGGCATACTGCAAGACCCGCATTGGCCTGCCGGACTGTTTGGGTACTTTCAAAACTACGCTCTGGGGCTTGTATTCGCCGCGCAGCTGCGCGCCGCACTGTTGAAGCAACACCCAAACTCACTCAAAAATATGGAAAACGGCGATTATTCGCAGATATACAGTTGGCTGCGCGAGCATGTGTGGCAGTACGGAGAGATGCTTCCGGCTCAGGAGATTCTGCTTAGGGCGACCGGTAAGAAAGCCGACGCCGGGTACCTTATAGAATATCTAACCGAAAAATATGGGGGTGAAAAGCAGTGAAATATGACATAATCCTTCGCGGTGGCACGGTTATCGACGGCACGGGCTCCGGCGGCTTCAGGGCCGATGTCGGCATCATTGGCGAGCGCATAGCATTTATCGGCGACCTTGGCAATGCCGACGCCGTTAAAATCATCGATGCTAAAAACAAAGCAGTCACGCCGGGATTTATCGACATGCACTCGCACGCGGATTGCACCGTGCTCGCATATCCAAAGACTGGCAGCGCTGTCATGCAGGGCGTCACGACGATTGTAGGCGGCCAGTGCGGCATATCCCCGGCGCCGCTCGCCGATATATGGTTTTCCACAAGCTACGATGTCGAGCCGCTGCGCGAGTTTCAGACCGACCGCTTCGGCTTCGACGATTTGTTCTTTGAGCTGGCCAAAGTTAAACCCTCCATTGAAAAATACTTCAACATAAGCCTGGATTACAACACCTTCGGCTCGTTTTACGAAAAAGTGCAGCGCAGCGGCATTGCGTGCAACTTTGTGCCGGTCGTCGGCCACGGGCAGATTCGCCTTGCCGTTATGGGTATGGACTTTAAGCGACGCGCGACGCCGGATGAAGAGGAGCGCATACGCCGGCAAATTGATGAGGCGATGGAGTGGGGCGCTTTCGGCGTGTCGGTCGGCCTCGACTACGAGCCGGGTATCTACTGCGATTTTGATGAGCTGCAGCTTGTCGGCCGTCAGGTCGCAAAGTATAACGGCATTTTCTTCTCTCACTGGAGGAAAACCGGCCTGCGCATCGGCACACCCAAAAAACAGCGCGCGATAGACGGCCTGCGCGAAGCGCTGGAGGTCGGGCTTCGCACCGGCGCGCAGGTGCAGATTTCTCACATCGCGCCGTGCT
>JAVBMB010000111.1:0-22627 GCA_031552995.1 Oscillospiraceae bacterium | reverse complement strand
CAAAGGCCTCCCGCGCTTGTTTGCTGTCGTAGTTAAGGCTATGCCGATGGATGCGCCCCGTATAAAGCACGTCATCAACTTTTTTCGCGGCACGCCGTTTCGCTTGACCGTCAACCCGGTCCCACTCAAAATCCATCAGCTTTGCGCTTTTAAAATCCTTAAAAACAGGTTGCTTTTGGCTTCGTATGTTTGTCAGCGCAAGATGGATGCTGCCTTTTGTGCTGAAGAACTCTGCCTCTATAACAACAGCGCCGCCAAAGCTGCCATCGGTCACGAAAGCTGACTACGCAGTATGCTTGAGACTGTGTGTCAGGAAGTTTTGTTAGTTTATGGAACATATAACAATTATAAGACGTCTAAGAAAAGAAAGAAAGGATTTGATATTATGCTTAAAAAAATCACTGCGACCTTGCTTATTCTACTTTTAACTTGCTTTTGTGTTCCGACAATAGCAGCGTCAGAGGAGGACAACATACTTTTCAAAAACGACCTGTACACATTTACATCACATATCATCCGCCCGACTTCCCAGTCAATGGCTGGGGAATTTGCTCAGGTTTCGGGCATGAAAGACGAGCAAATGCAAAAGGAGCTAAATGACTATCTGGGTAGCTTTTACAGCATTAATTATGAAAAAATGAGAATGCTCAACGCTCCAACCCTTACCATGACCTTTAAACTTGCCGTTGTGGAGAGCGCGGATTATCTCTCGATACTTATGAATTGTCATTTTCCTACATTTTATAATAACGGACACGAGGAAATAATGAGCCTTGTTGTTTCCAAGAATGAGTATAAATGGTATAAAACGCTCGAAGATTTCTTGGGCAACAACGCATATAACGTTGCCGGAGAGCAGGTTAAGAGGCAAATTCTTAATGATGCCGATGGATATTATCAAGAAGGGAAAGCCTTTACTACCGTCGATCCGACAACAGCTTTTTTTATTAACACTAACAACAAGCTGACTGTGATTTACGGAACAAACCAGCTGGGAGAAGAATCGCTTGGCACACCGACCTTTGAGATTGTCAGCTATAATCCGGTTGTTTTGCAGCAAAATGAAATAATTAACGGAATGCTTCCGCTAAGAAAAATATGTGAAAATTTAGGGTATACAGTTGGATGGGAAAATCAATTATTTTCCATTTCACTTGGGAGTATTTACTTTGAATGGCCAATTGGCGAGCAATTCAAGGATATCCCACCGGCAGAAATATATAATGGCCGAACATATATCTCTCCTGACTTTTTTCGATCTATATTAAAGCTTAACTGCGAAGTAACAAACGAAGGCTGCAAAATTTGGAGATAGTAGTTTTTTCATAATACACATAAAAGATTACCTGTATTCAAAGCACCGTAACAAAAAATGCCACACTCAAAAAGATGTGGCATTTTTTGTTGCTTTTTCGACAAATATTTGGTGCGGGTAAAGGGACTTGAACCCCCATGTCCTTGCGAACACATGGACCTGAACCATGCGCGTCTGCCAATTCCGCCATACCCGCGACTCGAACATAAATCATTATAAGGCAGCGTGCCGTTTTTGTCAATGATTTTTCACACACAAATCCCGTGGGTTTCATCTCCATGCTACGCGTCAATGCACAGCCATGATGTGCCACACAAATTATTGGAAAAAATCCCGTTAAATGGTGTTGACAAGCAGGCTTTATCAATGTATACTAAAATCGTAGATAAAGAAAGCGGGGAGCGTATATGCGAATCACACTGGAGGCCGATTACGCGATTAGGATTGCCTGCACGCTGATGCGCAGGGGCGGCACGGTCTCGGCGCGCATCATTGCCGAAGCATCGGGCATCACGCTTCGCTTCACGCTCAAGATACTGCGCAAGCTCGCGGCGGACGGCATTGTCTCCTCGCAAAAGGGTGCCACAGGCGGATACATGCTGGCCGCATCGCCGGATGAAATATCCCTCGGCCGCATCATCGAGTGTATTGACGGCCCGGTTGAGCTGTGTCACTGCATCGACGACGCTTTCGAGTGTTCAAGAGTTGAGGATAAGTCGGTATGCAGCGTCCACTGCACACTAACCAAGCTAAGCGCCGACCTGCGGGGCCGGCTGTACGACAGTTTGCTAAGCGACCATTAAACGCCACGTCGCGGCGGTCTCCGCCGTAGATATATAACAAATTTTTAAAACCGGAGGGAATTATTATGAAAAAGTACATCTGCTCAATCTGCGGATACGTCCATCTCGGCGAAGAGGCTCCTAGCGTCTGCCCTCAGTGCAAAGCCCCAAAGGAAAAGTTCACGCTTGCGGACGGCATCAAGGCCTATGTCACCGAGCATGTTGTCGGCGTCGCACAGGGCGCGCCAGAGGATATAATCGAGGGTCTGCGCCAGAACTTCATGGGAGAGTGCACCGAGGTCGGCATGTATCTTGCGATGAGCCGTCAGGCCGAGCGCGAGGGCTACCCCGAAATCGCCGAGGCTTACAAGCGCTACGCATTTGAGGAAGCTGATCACGCGTCCCGTTTTGCCGAGCTGCTCGGCGAGGTTCTTACGACCAGCACAAAGAAGAATCTAGAAATGCGTGCCGATGCCGAATGCGGCGCATGCGACGGCAAGATGCAGCTTGCCAAGCGCGCCAAGGAGCTTAATCTCGACGCCATTCACGACACCGTTCACGAGATGGCCAAGGACGAGGCGCGTCACGGCCGCGGCTTCGACGGCCTGCTTGCAAGATACTTCAAATAAGCCACTCTCAATATATATCACCGCATAAAAAGCGCGTGATAGTATCCCGGCCCTATAAAACGCATTTTAAAGCACCCTCTAAGTCTGTTGATTTAGAGGGTGCAGCATTTTGCGCCTTTCGCGAAAAGCGAATGAAAAACGGCAATGCGAGGCTTACTCCGGCCGCTTAAGCAGTATAAAGCGCTTATCATCCGCAAGCGCGTAAAGTCTGTTCAAACTTCCGCACTATACGCGTACAAGGCAGGTGGTGGCATATGTCGCAGAATCATCCTGCTGCCGTTCTGTGACGGGATGTACAGGCTTGCGGGCTATCCGAAGACGAAGCGGCATCCCCGGTAATCGGCATGCGGCGCAAGCAAAACTGTGCATTGAAATAATTCTGCGTTATAATAAACGGTGCCGGTCTGTTGATTGACCGGCACTGTTTTTTTCGTGTTCGGCTAAGTAAAAAGGATTATATTATGAAAAAGCCTTTGTACGGTCTGTCTTGCCTTGTTTTCAGCTGTATCCTGCTTTTTTCGGCTTGTTCACCGGAAGAAAAACCGGAAAACAGCGAACCTCCCTCCACTCCCCCGCGGGCGGAGTCGTCCGCCCCGGGTTTGCCCAAAGATGACGGCACTTCTTCACAGCCATCAACTACTGTTGATGCCCCCAAACCGACGGAGCCGTTGCTGGTCAACACTGTCTCGATAGATACTGCCCGGGGCATCCAGCGGTACGGCTATGCCGTGATGCGGGACGATACGGTGTACCTGTTCGCAGAAGGCCGGCGGTCCATTTACAGCGTCAAAGGGGAAATCGGTAAAAAGCTCTACGAAATTCCGCGCCGCACCACCCTGATGAGTACCCTGAGCGAATGGGAGGGCATTTGCATTTGAACACATCCACGACCGCTTCGCGCCCGCCGTCTTCGGTCCATTCGGTTCCGGTAATCGCCTTGTTCACGCAAACCTGCCGGGAGAACGGCCGGCATGGCCCATTCCCCTTCTATGATTTGGTAGACAGATCCGTATCTTTATGCTGTTTTTTTGTCTCTGGGGAAATTCTATTTACACAAAATTTTCTGGCATGCCTTTCATAATACACATTTTCTTTGTTGTTCTGGACGAAATGAAGAATTATTAAAACAAAGCTTCTTCGCTACGCTCAGAATACTGCGTATCGGGGTGGCGTATTCTGCCATTATGCCAATGGCAACAAAACACAAAAAGTGTTGCCCTGCTCCTTGGAGTTTTCTGCCCAAATCTTACCGCTATGATCACTGACAATGGCTCTGGCAATGGACAGGCCGAGGCCGAAGCCGCCTTGCGCGCTTCGGGCTTCGTCGCGACGGTAAAATCGCAGGAAGATTTTACTCAAATCCTCTTTCGGTATGGGCTCGCCATCGTTATAAACCTTTAATAGCACATGTTTTCGATCTGTTGCCAGTAACTCCACCTTTACAAAACCGCCCTCGGAGCAATACTTGGCGGCATTATCCATAAGAACATGTATCAGTTGCTGTAATTGTTCCGCATCGCCCGATACAATGAGGTTACTGTTCACATCATAGATGAGCTTCTTCTTTTCATCATATAGGATTGGCTCATATATAAGCATCGCGCTTGTCACAATATCGCTAAAATCAATTTTGCCGGGTACCGCCGTCTTGCCTACATTATCCGACCTTGCCAGCGATAACATATCATCTACAAGATGCTTCATACGACCCGCTTCGGACTTTATGTGTTCCATCCGGCGGGTCATTTTTTTATCTTCAAAGGTTCCATCTTTGCAGAGCATATCTGCGTTGGACAGGATTACCGTCAAGGGTGTTTTTAGTTCGTGAGAGGCATCAGCAATAAACTGCTTTTGCCTCTCCCAAGCAACTTCTACTGGATGTACCGCCCAACGCGACAGAAAATCATAGAACGAGACAGGCGGCTGTTCTTTTGGCGCATATCCATTGATCATGTGCCTGATGTATGTGGTCTTTGGCAATCCTGATTTTTCAGCGCGCTTGCACAATCGCTCATACTCTTTTTCGGTAAATCGAATGTCAAATGTCTTTGTGTGGGTTCTCATGAAAATCCTCCATTCTGTCGGTTGAAGGGGTTGCAGGGAATCCCTGCTTTCGCGGTTGTGGGCACACAACCGCGATGCTTGCCGATATTATGTATTTATATTTCGATGGTCGTGTATTGGGCAAAACAAAACCACCGCGCGTACATAACAAATCAAGACGGTTAGGCCGCCAAGCCGTTATGTACGCGCGGTGGTGAAAATATGTATGTTCAGTTAATCCACAGGAAAACACGCATAGCTTTCCTGTGGATTAATTATACAACGGAGAAAGTGCATAATTTATTATTATTCCCCGAATGGTTTATTCTTATTCATTCTTGGATGAGACATTTTCGATAAATACTAATGTCTTTGCCCTGTGCAGACTTTTGCACAGGCAAAAGAGTATAATTATTTTTACAATTAACAGGGCTGTTCGTGTTTTTGTACAGGGTGGCATTGACTCTTGTTCTGCATGAATGTAAACTCTTGTTAAGGGGCGATTGCTTTGAAAAAGCTATTTTCTGACCGCGTCAAGTTTCAACCGTTTATCGGAGAAAACTATTTTAAATCTCCTAGCAAGATCCTTTTGCTTGGGGAGTCGCATTACAGCGAACATGAAAATAATCCGCACTTCACATCGGATGTTGTGAGTGATTATATTGATAAGAACTCCCACTCCAAATTTTTTGGCGGAATGCTCCGTGCATTATATGGTGAAATAACCGATGTAAATCAGCAATTTCGTCAGCTGAGTTTTTATAACTATATTCAAGAGGTTGTCGGTCCAAAGCACAATGATCGGCCCACGGATACCATGTGGTGCTATGCACAAGCTCCATTTTGGGAAGTGCTTTCCGTACTACAGCCAGACACGATACTGTGTTTTGGGAAAGTTCTTTACGCCAACTTGCCCAACTGCGGGGAGCCTGGCTCCACATTTTCAAACGACAAGCTAACAATAAAATCATGGAAGTATATATGTAAAAAGCCGATTGCAGTTTATGGATTGACGCATCCCTCTTATAAGGGAGGCTTTAATGCTAGCGATTATCATGAACTACTGTGCACAATTCCACAGCTTAATACTTTATTAAGCGTGGTGTAGATGATGAAAAATAAGGCGAATGTCTATTGCATCTACCAAATCCTTTCCGATTGCTCGGACGAGGAACATATATTGCCCGCAAGGGAAATTGCAAGCAAAATGAAAACCGTCTATGATATTTCTTTAGATCGCAGAACGATTTATAGTGCTATTGAGACATTGATATTGCTTGATTGTGATATATCTTCCCCATTAGTTGCCGCGCCTGAGCAAACTTTTTGACCGCCAGTGCATTTTCAAAATGCTGGTGACGCCATAAGATATCTGTACCGGTCAGATGATTCTATAACGGTTCTACTTGTAGTTATGCCAAAAAATTGGTATTATTGATGCGTTAGGCATTCCATATTATTAAAGTGTAAAGCAGAGCGGCTTTTTGGCATTTAAAAGCCATAGAACACGGTTTTACGGTTCGTAGGCAATTTGCGATGAGGGGTGATGTCAATGAGAAAACTGACAATCCGGAGAATGCTTATCATATCCTTCACCGCAGCCGCAGTTGCCACAATGTTGATTGGCCTGGTCGGCTATATTAACCTGTCGCGCATTAACAATGTAATAATCCGCAACGACATAGCTATCGGCAAGCCCCTTGTCTACCTTAACAGAATCAACTTTGATATTGGTCAAATCAGCTCACTTGCCCGCGATACAATCCTTGCGCAGAACGCCGAAATGCGGGTGGTGCCCCTTGAGCTGATGCGCGAGTATCAGGAGGATCTTCGCAGGCAAATCAACGGATACATCGATACAGTGAGTGACGTAATCGACAAAGAGTCGACCGAATACGCCGTTTTAACAGAGATGAGCATCAAAGTTGCCGACTGGTCGCAAGAGATGGATAATGTCGCGCGGTTTACCGCCAACGATAGAGAGGCCTTTGCACTGGAATATTTATACGGCTCTGTTATCCCAAAGGGCGACGATGTCAACATGCTTTTGGAGCAGCTTCTGGAGATTAGCGAAAAGCAAGCCGTCAATGGCCGGGAGTATGCCCGAACAAGGTTTGTAGTCACTGCAGCCGTAATCGGCGGCCTGTCGGTTTTAATCGTCACGATGCTGATAGCAATAGAGTCAAGCGTGCTTAACGCCATAACAAAATCGGTCAGAAAAATCATTAAATCCTCCGAAGAAATCGCAGGCGGGCATATAGACTTTGATATCAGCGACCTTCCCAATGACGAGATGGGGCAGATTGGCCGCGCGCTTAAGCGTATGGCTAACAGCTTTTCGTCTATGATTTCGGCAAATTACGAGGTTATCGTGCTTGCCGGCGCCGGACAAATCGACAGAAGAATTGACCTGTCGGGCTACGAGGGGGACTATCGTACCATCCTGGAGGGTGTCAATCTCACGTTCGAGATGTTCAGCCGCCATTTGGATGCCGTGCCCGTGGCGATTTCGTTTTTCAATCTGTCGGGGGATTATGTCTACGGCAATCGTGCCATGCACGAGTTTGTCGCGCTGTGCGGACTTAACGGAGTCAGCAAGGACCGGCTGGTACAGGTGTTGACTTCCGAGGATTCGGACAGGCTGCGGCAGGGTATTGCCTCGGTCTTTTCAAATGAAGCTGCCACAGCTTCATTTTCCGCCATCGTTTCAGCTCACGTGGCACATGAGATAGAACAGAAGCGCTTCTACAGCCTGTCGCTGCACCGTGTATTCGGCGCAGGCGCCGAGGCGGGCAGGGCGACGTGTGTCATGCTGACTATGGTAGATATCACCGAGGCGACACTGGCAAAGAGCGAAGCCGAGCGCGCCAACCGCGCCAAAACAGAGTTTCTCTCTCACATGAGCCACGAGATTCGCACACCGATGAACGCGATTATCGGCACGACGCAGGTGGCGCGCCGCAGCAGCAGTCCCGACAAAATTATCGAGTGCATTAACAGAATCGAAGCGTCGTCGCATCACTTGCTGGGCGTACTCAACGATGTGCTCGACATGTCTAAAATCGAAGCCGGCAAGCTGGAACTCAACCCCGAGGATATGCAGCTTTCCACCGATTTGCTGCTTGTGCTTACAATGATGGGCTCGCGCGCGAGTGACCGCGGCATTGTCATCCGGCAGATGCTTGATATTGAACGCGACAGTGTATTTGCCGACAGTCTGCGGCTTAACCAGGTGCTCATCAATCTTATATCAAACGCCATAAAGTTTTCGCCGGATAACAGCGCCATCGACGTTTCGATTACCGAAATCGAGACACATGACGACTGGTCGGTATACAAGATTGCCGTGGCTGACAGGGGAATCGGCATGACGGACAGGCAGATTGAGCGTCTTTTCAACCCGTTCGAGCAAGCGGACGCCAGTACCACAAGGCGTTTCGGCGGCACAGGCCTCGGCCTGGCCATTGCCAAAAGCATTGTCGAGCTGATGGACGGGACTATATGGGTGCAGAGTGAGCCGGATAAAGGCAGCACATTTTACTTTACCGTCAAGCTGCGCGCCGGCAGCGCGCCGGATACCGAACAGCCATTTTCGGCCCCGGTCAAGGTGCCCGAAAGTAAGCCGGATTATAATTTTTCCGCTCTGCGCGTTCTTATCGTCGACGATGTCGACATAAACCGCCTGATTCTGGCCGAGCTGCTTGACAAAACAGGGATCGAGATCGAGGAGGCCGGCAACGGGCGGGAGGCGGTTGCTGCATTTGAAAAATCACCGCCCGGGCATTACAGCATTATTCTAATGGATGTGCAGATGCCTCTGCTTGACGGCTACGATGCGACGCGCGTAATACGCGCCATGAACAGGCCGGACGCAAAAACCGTTCCGATTGTCGCGCTGACGGCAAACGCGCTCAAGGAGGATATCGAGCACGCTCTTAACGCCGGCATGGACGGGCATATCTCAAAACCTATAGATATTGAAAGCACATTATATACCATCCACAGCTTTTGCCTGACAAAATAAACGCCGTACCGGGGAAAGGGTTGACAGAAGTGAGAAAGACCGGCTTCTTATTGGCCATAATCATGCTGCTGTCCGTATTTGCGGGGTGCGATTCCGCCGCAAAAGGCGGCGCTGTGACAATACGCGTCGTCACGTCTTTCGGCAGCGAGGACGGCAACCGCCAAAACTTTACCGATGCGTATCACGCTTACGAGCTGGCAAGCGGCAATAAGGTTGACGATGCCTCCTCGGCCGTCAACGAAGAGTGGAAAAAGCAGATTCAGGCGGACTTTGCGGCGGGAAGCGAGCCGGATGTGCTGTTTTATTTTACCGGTGCCGACGCCGACACATTCGTAAAAAGCGGGCAGGTCGTCCCAATCAGCGATATCCGCAGGCAATACCCGGATTATGCCTCGAATATGAAGGAGTCAATGATGCCCGTCTCTCCGGCGGACGGCAGGCAGTATGCTGTCCCTGTCAATGGGTACTGGGAGGGTCTTTTTGTCAACAAAAGCGTTTTGAACGCCTGCGGCGTGAAGGTGCCGGGCGCGGACTACACATGGGAACAGTTCCTCGCCGATTGCGGGACAATTCGCGCAAAGGGGTATGTGCCGATAGCCTGCTCTCTTAATGAAGTGCCGCACTATTGGTTTGAGTTTTGTATATTCAACAACGGCACCATCAGCAGCCACAACCTTCTTCCGCGCTCATACGGAGACACTGCGGGACAGAACTGGCAGGCAGGGTTTGAGGATATTAAGCTGCTGTATGACCGCGGATTTTTCCCCGAAAATACAAACACCGTGACCGATGCCGAAGTGAACAAGCTTATGACCGATAACAAAGCGGCTTTCATGATAGACGGCTCATGGAAGGTTGGCTGGTTCCAGTCAAACGCGGCGGATATCAATGATTTTGTCGTCACATATGTTCCGGCCAAGGGGGAGCGCCGAACGACCGACATCATCGGCGGCCTGTCAATGGGCTATTACATCACAAAAAAAGCGTGGGACAATCCGGAAAAGCGCGCCGCGTGCGTCGAGTTTGTCACGCACATGACGGGCGACGATGTCGTATCGCGGTTCGCCTCGCTTTCCGTCACGGCACTCAAGCGGGGGGCAACGCCTTTGGACGGCGCCGACGCGCTTGTCTCCTCGGCGCTCGCCATGACAAAGGGCTGCACGGGGATAGTCTCCGCCGTGCAGGACGGGTTGACTCCCGAAGCGCGAAATGCGCTGTTTGCCGATGTAAAAAATATCGTCACCGGCGCCGTCTCACCGGCGAAGGCGATTGAATCATGCCTTGCCGTCGACGCCGGCGGCGGATAAACCTTGCGTACCGGTGTTCAAAGCCTGATTATGTTTACGTCACCCGCATCGCGCGAAGGTATACCGCGCGGCAGAAAAAAAGGAGCTGCTTTCCATGAAAAAGATAATCAACCGGCCGGAGAGTGTCGTTCAGGATATGTGCAGCGGCATTGTGCTTGCGCATCCCGAGCTCAAGCTTAACAGCAGGCACAGGTTTATCTATAAAAGTGAGCTGAACGGCGCGAAGGTCAGCCTGATTTGCGGCGGAGGCAGCGGGCACGAACCGGCTCACGCCGGGTTTGTCGGCAAGGGGCTGCTCGACGCCGCCGTGTGCGGCGAGGTGTTCGCTTCGCCCTCGCAGATACAGGTGTATCAGGCTATACGTCAGGTTGCCGGGGATAAAGGCGTATTGCTTATTATAAAAAACTACAGCGGCGACGTGATGAACTTTGAAAGCGCCGCCCGCCTTGCCTCGGAGGACGGTATCGCGGTTGAGTGCGTCAAGATCGACGACGACATTGCCGTGAGGGACAGCCTTTACACCGTCGGGCGCAGAGGCGTCGCCGGCACAATTTTTGTGCACAAGCTGGCCGGCGCCGCCGCCGAAAGCGGGAAAGACCTTTCCGAGGTCAAGCGTGTTGCCGAAAAAGCAATAGCCAATGTAAAAAGCATTGGCTTTGCGTTGACGTCATGCACTGTGCCCGCAAAGGGCAGCCCAATATTCTCGCTTGATGAAAATGAGATGGAGTACGGCGTCGGCATCCACGGGGAACCCGGCGTGCGCCGGGAAAATATGATGCCCGCCCGTGAGCTTGCCGGGCGCATGACGGCGTCGCTGCTAAGTGAGCTTAAGCTCGACTGCGCCGGGCGAGGCCGCGTCGCCGTCCTGATAAACGGATTTGGCGCGACGCCGCTGATGGAGCTGTATATTCTGAATAAAGAGGTCGCGCGCGAGTTCGCCGAAAAGGGCATCACGATAGTCCGCAGCTTTGTCGGCAATTATATGAGCAGCCTCGACATGTCCGGCGCGTCAATCTCTGTTCTCAGGCTGGATGATGAGCTGGAGAGCTGCCTGAACGCCCCGTGCAAGGGCCCTGCGATGCAAATCGACGGCCCGGTTCCGCCTGTGGAATACGCCGATTTCTTCCCGGAAAAGGCGCAGTGCGAGGTGTCATACACTGTCGAAACGCCGCAGGAGTATGCTAAAATCGGAGAGACACTGTCGCTTGGCAACATGATGTATATCATCGATATCATGAGCCGGTGTATAATACGCAATGAAATACCTTTCTGCGAGCTCGACGCCCACGCCGGCGACGGCGATTTCGGCATGAGCATAGCAAAGGGGTTCAGACGGCTTAAAGAGGAGTGGAAAACAATAATCGCCGCTCCCGGGCTCACTGTCAGCGGCTTTCTGGACGCCTGCTCTCTTGTTATTATGGAGCATTGCGGCGGCGCGTCCGGCCCGATTTGGGGCGCGGCATTCCGCGCAGCCGGGATTAATACCGCCGGGAAAACAAGCCTGACGACTGCGGATTTTGCCGAAATGCTGCAGGCCGCCGTCAAAGGAATACAGACTACAGGCCAACGCTTTTTCGGCCGCGGCGCGCTTGTAGGGGATAAAACACTCATCGACGCGCTCGTCCCGTGCGCCGACACATGGACGGCTGCGGCACAGAGGGGAGCAAGCTGGAAGGACGCCTTTATCTCCGGCGCCGCCGCCGCCGCGGAGGGTGCCGAGGCGACGAAAGATATCGTCGCGCGCATGGGCCGCGCCGGTAACGTCGGGCAGCGAAGCCTTGGATACCACGATGCCGGCGCGCACGCTTTGGGCGTAATATTTACCGAAATAGCACAGTCGCTGATGTGACGGTTATATATAACACACGATGCCGGGTGAATCCGTTGGGAGGCGCTGCCCGACACGCCGGACCGCGCAAGGCAAAAGGGGGAGGGAGCGCATTGTCAAAGCGTACACGCAAAAATGTTGAGCGCGAAATATTAGCCGACAAAAATGGCATATTTTCGACATTCTTCACCATAAAGGACGGGAAAATCGCGCTTGCGTTCTCTTCGGATGACGAGCTGTTCGAAAATACACTCAGCGGAGGGAACATGCCTCTGATGCGAGGTCAAATCCTGGACAGCCTCGACAATTTAATGCTCGGCATAAAATCGCCGTTGACAAGGGTGACGGTAAACCTGCCCAACGGCAGCGCGTACACCGAGGAAGAGCTTGCCGTAATCATCCGCGAGAATATCCGGCTGCATCTTCTGATGATGATAATAAAAAGCCGCAAGACGCGCCGGGCCTGCCTCGGCTTGATGCTGGCGGGGGTCACGCTGCTGACGCTAAGCTATTTTTTCGGCGAGTTTGTCCCCAGCGTTGTACTGTTCGACGTAGTCAACACGCTTGGCGCGCTGCTGATTTGGACCACCGGCGAGAGGATGTTCCTCGAACAGTCCGGCGTGCGGCAGCTGCGGCGGAAATATGCCGACCTTCTTATAGAATGGCCGCGGCAGAAATAACAAGAGCAGGCATAACAAAAAGCGGGCGGTACATGTGTACCGCCCGCTTGCGTCTTAAGCGTTAATTATTCCAGCGTCTTAAGATAATTGCCGAATATCTCAAGCCCAAGGGTAAGGTCCTCTTCGCTGCACGCATAGCCGATTCTGACGCAGTGCGGCTGCCCAAAGCAGTCGCCCGGGGTGAAGAAGACACCGGTCTTGTCAATCAGCGCTATGCAGAAATCATACGACGGGATATCAAAATCGTAGTGCAGCAGCGCTGTCGTACCGGCCTGCGGCTTCACATAGCTTATATGCGGCTGGCCTGCCACCCATTTGTCCAGAACCTCAAGATTCCCGCGGACAATTTTCAGGCTTCGCTCAAGCAGCTTATCATAGTTTTCCACAGCCAGCGCCGCGATTTCCTCTTCAAGCACGCCGCAGCTGATCGTGTTGTAATCCCTGTGCTCAAGGCAGCTCTCCATCGCAGCCTTGTCGCGCGTGACAAACCAGCCAAGCCTCAGCCCGGCAAGAGAGAACACCTTGGACATACTGCTTACGCTGATGCCTTTCTCGTACATGTCGACGACAGAGCGCTGGTAGCCGTCGTGCTGCGTCAGCCCGCGATACACCTCATCGCACAGCACGTAAGCATCCTGGGCCCGCGCGATATCGACAATCTGTTGCATCATATCCGGCGGCATAAGCGCACCCGACGGGTTGTTGGGGTTGTTGATGCAAATCAGCTTGGCGCCTTGAGCATACTCCCTAAGCTGCGCCATGTCGGGCAGATATCCGTTTTCCGGCGTCAGATGCAGTATCTTCACGTCGGCCCCAAAGCCCTCGGGTATTGAATATAGCTGCTGATACGTCGGCATGACGGACACGACCCGGTCTCCCGGCGAGACAAGCGAGTAAAATACGAGATGGTTCGCGCCGATTGCGCCGTGTGTCGTCACTATGTCGTCCTCGGTTATGTTCTCGTACAGCCTTTTTATGCCGGCCTTAAGCCTGGGGTTGCCCCAGATATGCCCGTAGCCCAGTCTTCTGTCCAGCAGCATGTCGGCAAACGCTGTGCGCTCGACACCGCACAGCTCAAGCAGCTCGTCGATAGATACCGAGTCGACGCATGTCTCGGCCAGGTTATACTTCGCGTCATTTTCGTGTTCGTTCATCCACTGCTCTACGAGGAAGGTTTTGATTTTCATTCGTGATCTCCTTACGCCCTATAAAAATATCTACAGCTCAACAGACGTGCCCGCGCCTTTTTCCCCGGCCAGCTTCAGCGCCAGATGCGACACTATCAAATCCTGCAGCGCGATGCCCGTCGAATCAAAAACCGTTATCTCGGCTTCGCTTTGCCTGCCCGGGGCCAGGTCCAGAATAAGCCGGCCGATTTCTCCCGCTATTGTCTGCGGAGTCAGCAGCCCTTTCTTTCCGGCGGTTTCACACTCGCCGACGGCAAACGCCTGGTTTATGTCGTCGGTGAACACCCTTGCGCCGGCCAATATCTGCTCGTCAATCTCCTGCTTGCCGGACATATCTGCCCCGATGCAGCTGAGGTGTGTGCCCGGCTTAAGCCATTCCTTGCGGATGAGCGGCTTACGCGACGGCGTAGCCGTGATTATGACATCACTTTTTGACACGGCGCTTTCAAGCGCCGTCACAGCCTCGATAGTGAGGCCGGAATCAAAATAATCCGGCAGCGCGGCGCGCGCCTTGCCGCAAAATGCCTCTGCGTTTGCTTCGCTCATCGGGTCGCACACACGCACTGTCTTTATGCCGGGCAGTACAAGCAATGTTGCTGTCAGCAAAAATAACGCCTGATGCCCCGCGCCCACAAGCAGCAGATTCTCGCTGTCCTTGCGCGCCAGATATTTCGCCCCTATTGCCCCCGCGGCGCCTGTGCGCATACCGGTGATATACTCGGCGTCCAGAAGGCCGACAGGCCGTCCGGTCGGCGCGTCAAACACCATCGTCGTGCCGTGAAGCGCCGGCAGGCCATTTTCGGGGTTGCCTCCGTGCCATGACACAAGCTTGAGGCCGTAAATGCCCTCTCCCTTGATAAAGCCGGATTTGATGTCCATGTCGGCTTTGCCGGGTTCGAACTCATAGAAAACAAGAGGCCAGATAACGCCCTCGCCGACGCATTTCTGTTTGTACGCCGTTTCTACCGCCGCGATAACCGACGGCATATCGAGCAGATTTTCGGCATCTTTCCTTGTGATAACGCGAATGCTTGACATTTGTTATGTCCCCTCTCATTGCCGGGCTTATTTATATGGCATATCCAGCGGCTTCAGCGCTTCGGGCACAAACAGCCCGTCCTTTCGTATCAGCACGTCGTCGAACCATATCTCTCCGCCGCCCCACCGGGGCGTCTGGATACACACCATATCTACATGTATAAGCGAGCTGTTGCCGTTGAAAGCGTCGTGGAGCGAGTTTCCCAGCGCAAAATGCAGGCTGCCGGCCATTTTCTCGTCGAACAGCGTATCCCTTGTCGGTACGGTCATGTGCGGATTAACGCCCAGCGCGAACTCCCCGAAGAACCTTGAGCCGGTATCGGTATCGAGTATGGCGGTCATCGCGGCGTTGTTGGCGGTCTCGCTGCCGGTGATATATCCGTTCTCTACCGTCAGCCTGACCCCCTCGAACAGCGTGCCGCGGCTTATCAGCGGGCAATTGAACGTGATATGACCGCACACCGATTCACGCAGCGGCGCGGTGAACACTTCGCCGTCCGGCAGGCTGTTGTCGCCGTCGCATTTGACGACCGGCATCCCTTTTATCGAAAAACGGATGTCGGTGCCGGGGCCGAGAATACGTACTCTGTCTGTGCGCCGCATCAGCGCTGCCAGCGGGTCCATGCGGCGGCTCATCTCGGGGTAGTCCAGCCCGCATACCTGAAAGTAGAAATCCTGATATCCGGCAAGGCTCATCCCGGCGCCGATTGCAAGGCCGTTGTTGGGGTATTTGAGGAATATCCAGCGCTTGCCGGGCGCAACGTGCTCGTAGAAGCATTTTTCCATAAAATACAGATTAAAGAGCTTGCGCCCGTCCGCAGGTACGTCGTTGTAGCAATACTTGCTTTCAAGCGCCGAGATGACGATGACGACATCCATCTCATCAAGCTTTTTTATGGTATACCGGCTGAAAGCCGCCATTTGCGCCTCGTTGCACCGCGTCTGAAACGCGGCGTGCAGGCCGGTGTCAATCACCTCGGGGAACGGGCTCGCTCCAAGGCCGTACACCTCGTCAATAAGCGCCGCAACAAGCGGTATGCCGTCAAGCCCCTCGGACATAATCAGAACATTGTCGCCCGGGCGAACCTTGCACGAATGCCGGACGATTGTTTTCGCGTACCCAATCAGGCTCATATCATGCCTCCGTCCGCTGCGGGCTATTTATTCTTGACGGCATTTATCTTTTTCAGCTTGCGCTGCAGGGCGGCAAGCGGAATCACGGCCAGCGCCGCCGAGATTATCATTGAATAGAACAGGCTGTCGTAGTTGCCGGTGATGTCGATAATCTTGCCCATCAGCGGCACGTTGATGACTGAGAACCACACAAGCGCCGAAACGGTCATCGAATAAATTGTGCCGGTGACATTGCTGCCCTCAGGCGCGAACGACAGAACATACGGCAGCGTGATGACATCGACAATACTCTGGAACACGCCGACGAGGCCGCCGATGATGCAGACCGCGACAAAGCCGTTGGCGAGGAACAGGAACGCAAGGCCGCCCAATATCATGGCAACGATACTGATGGAGTACATCAGCACTTTGTTCGCTTTATCGGCGATATAGCCCATCGGTATGGCTGCCAGCATGTAGCCGATGAAGAACACGCCGGTCGCAATCATCGCCATATTCGGCTGAATATCAAGCTTGACAAGCATCCACGACGAGCCGAATGTCTGCAGCCCGACGACGCCGAACAGCGCGAGGTTTTTGGCGACAAGGATGAGCACCATGCATATCTTGACATCGCGGCTCAGCAGCTTAAAGGCGTCGACAATCGTCTTGAACGGGTTTATGCGGAGTTTGCCGCCGCTTGCGGCGCGTTCTTCCTCAAGGCGCTTGTTCTTCTCGGCCTCCGACGGCATCATGACAGCGAACAGCACGCAGATCAGAATCATTATACCACCGCCGACGTAAAACGGGAAGCCTTTGTTTATCTCATACAGATAGCTTGAGCCGAGTGTCGCGGCAAGGAATCCGACGCCGCCGAGCGTGACTGAAAACGACATCATTTTGTTGTGGTGCGCCTTTGGCAGCACGGCGAACTGATAGCCCGAGCGGAACGGGCCGCTAACAGCGTCGGTGAATACGCAGATAAACGCAAAGAAGGCGATAAGCATAATCGGGAGCACCAGCTTGCCGGGCTGGCCGGAGGTCTCGGGCGTCACCATATTCGCTATGACCGGCAACAGCATAAAGCTGACGGCACAAATAATGCCTGTCAGCGCGCCGATGTCCTTGCGCCTTGTCGACCTGTCGCCGAGCGCGCCCCATATCGGCAGAGCAAACGCGCCAAGCAAATTGTCCATGCTCATCAGCAGTCCCGCGGTAAACGCGCTCAGGCCAAAGCCCATAACCCCTGCGTTTGCGCCCTGGAACGACGGATTCCCCGCCTGAAGAATAATGGGAAGATAGTTGTTGTACGCGCCCCACATGATAGAAATCGCCGCGCTGAACAGGCCGTAAAACATAAAGTTTTTCATGTGGCCCTTCGTGGAAAGCTTCTCTTTTGGCACCGATGTTGTCGAATCCATTTCACACACTCCTAAATATTATTCCGCCTTTGACAGTTCCCCTGCGCGCACTTCGGTACGCATGCCTAGTTGGTAAAATCCAGAGGTAAGGGGTATCCATACTCCTGAATGATAGCCCGTGGCAGCTCGTAGAACAGATCCATACCCTCGTTAGAGTTCACCATCAGCGTCACACCGCGCCCGTCGCTGAGGTAGTACGCCATGCTCATAAACCCGTTGCAGCACCCCGTGTGGGCAAACATAAACACGTCGGGGTCCATTGTCGGGTAGATGTAAAAGCCTATGCCGTTTTCCGAATGTTTTTGCAGCACCAGCATCTGCTTCAGGTTCTCTCTGGACAGAAGCGGGCAGTCGTCGTCGCGCAGGATATGCAGCAGTCGCACGCCGAACTTGGCTAAATCGCGCGATGTCGACCACATGCCGCCGGCAGCAAGCTCCACATAATAAAGCCCCGTCACCGGCTCGTAGTGGTCAAGCCTCACGCCGCCGCGCGTCGGGTTATACCCCACCGGCGGGCGCTGGGTGTATGTTGCCGCGTGCTGCACGGTGCCGGGCTGCCAGAATGTGCTGTCGCTCATACCAAACGGCTTCAGCACAAGCTCATCCATAAGCTGCTCGAACGGCTTGCCGGTCACATCGCACATCACTTTTTGCGCCAGACACAGTCCGCCGCCGGAATAGCCGCCCTCCCAGTCTGTCTCAGTAGAGATATAGCTGTCCTGCTGATTAATGACCATGACGGGCACATTTTTTGCCGGCGCTTCACCCTTTAATACCTGCAACAATGTGGGCAGCTGCGCGCCAATCTGATATCCGCCGAAGCCGTGGCAGTTTACGCCGCCCAAATGCCCGAAAATCTGCCTCAGCGTCACGCGGTTCGACAGCCCTTCGGCCGCCGGGATGACATAGTCGCTGAAGTACTCGTTGACATCCCTGTCAAGCTCGAGAACGCCCTGTTGCACAAGCATCATTGCGGCGACTGCCGTTATGACCTTGCTGACAGACGCCGCCATAAACGGCGTCGAATCATCGACAAGCTCTGTACCGTTCAGCACCTTTGTGCCGAAGGCGTACGTAAAGTCAATCTCGTAGTTGTCGATGCAGGCGAATGTGAATGCCGTTGTGTGATAGTACTCCAGCCTCTCCTGCAGCGTGCAGGTGTCAAACCCTCCTTTTTCGTTTTTCACCATCAGGTTTTTCGTAATTCGCTCGATTCTTTCATTCATCACACTTTACCGGTCCTCTCCCGTTATTATCTTCAATGCTGCTGAGGAAGCTAATTGCCGACTGTGCGTAAATTGCCGCCCCGTACCGGATGGCGTCCTTATCGAACTCAACCTTGGGGCTGTGAACGGGGTAGTGCCGCCCCTCCGGCGAGCGGCTGATGACATACAGATAGCACGACGGCACCAGCCGGGCTATATACGAAAAATCCTCGCTGCCCATGCTGGAAAAATCGCCGAGCGGCGCAAGAAGCAGGCCGTCCAAATCCCGCGAGAGCATGCCGTGAAGCTGCTGTGTAAACGCGGGGTCGTTTTTTGTCACCGGAAGGCTCGACAGCACAATCATTTCGCCGCCGGCCCCATACGCGGCCGCTACATCACGCGTCAGGGCGCGCAGCCTGTCGATGACGCGCGCACGTACAGTCTCATCCATCGTGCGCAGCGTCGCCGTGACGCGGCATGACTGCGGTATGATGTTTGCCGCCGTTCCGGCCTCGAACCGGCTCGCGGTGAATACGAGCCTTGTGCCGGGGGTAAGCCCCGCCCGCAAAAAATCATCGGCGGCATCAAGCACACGCCTCGCCACGGTAATAGGGTTGACGCAGTTTTCCGGCTCGCTGGCGTGGCCGCCCTCGCCCGTGATGTCGAACACAAGGGTGTCGCGCCCCGCCGCGATGACGCCCGTCATCGTCGCCGCGGCTCCGGTCGGGTATTCGTCCGAGGTGGCGACGTGCAACGCCACGGCGGCCTGCGGGGCCGGTTCAAGCGCGCCGTGCTCTATCATCAGTTTCGCGCCGTCCCACCCCTCTTCGCCCGGCTGGAACATCAGCACGGCCTGCCCGCCCAGCGTGTCCTCGCGGCTTTTAAGCAGCCGCGCCGCGCCAAGAAGCATTGCCGTATGCATGTCGTGCCCGCACGCGTGCATCACGCCGTCATGCTTTGATGCATACGGCAGCCCTGTCAGCTCGCCAAGCGGCAGTGCGTCCATGTCGGCGCGCAGCAGAATCCGCCGCTCACCGGCACCGACCGCCGCGACAATACCGCAGTGCATAATCTCGCGCCACGGTATGCCAAGCGCCGTCAGCTCATCCTTGACAAGCTGCGCCGTTCGCGGCAGGGCGAGGCCGATTTCGGGGTACATATGCAGCCGCTCGTATATATCCGCAAGCTGCCTGCCGTGTTCGCCCGCCTGCTCAAGGATATTCATTCCGTCTCACCTCCGCCGCTGTGCGCCCTCAGAACTATCCGGATGACACCGTGTATCTTGCGTTTCAGCTCGGCAATCAAATGCTCTTCCAGCACGGGATGGTCAAGGAAAAACATCAGGAATATGCCTCGAAACGCGCTGTTAATTACGTCATAGGCATCCTGTTCGGGGTAGGCCATAGTGATGCTGCCGTCTCGCCGTCCTTTTTCGACGGCGGCGCTGTAGTACTTCCTGACCGATGAGCTGACAAAATCCATAAAGCTGCGCGTTTTTTCCTCCGGCAGGTTGTGGCGGATGGTATATATTCGAAACTCGTTGAAAAACAGATAGAAGTTCGGGTCGTTGCGCTCGATGCTCTGATATGTGTTCAGCACGCGCTCAAGCTGCTCGATGCCGCTCAGCCTTTTATACTCGTCTGTCTCAAACAGGTGCTGCACATTTATATGAAACACATCGACGGCGCGGTTGACAATCATCAGCGCGATATCGGTTTTTGACTCGAAGTGCTTATACAGAGCCACCTTGCTTATACCGGCTTTTTTAGCAATCTCATTCACCGTCGTCGATTCGATTCCGTTTTTGATAAACAGCTCGAACGCCGCCTCGTGTATGTTGTTCAGATTCTGCTCCCTGATATCGGAATTACGCATAGTCCCCTCCATTTTCGTACGGTTTACCATCGGTAACCTCCATAGGAGAACCATAGCAATCCCGCGCCGGTTTGTCAAGGAAGCGCGGGTATTTCTGTAGGGGTGCACAAACAGGCGGCGCATGCTTTGTCGCAAATTAACAACCGGTTAACCCTCTGCGTAAACCGGCCGATTCCCGTGCGCCGGGAAGTACGGTATTTCAGCCCCTTGTAATCACTATGCCGGCGCGCTCGCCAACGGCGAGGCCCTCGCGCACGGCGACTTTGCCGTTTACAATGACGGTGCGTATGCCGTCATTGCGGCGGAACGGGTGCTTGAAATCGGCATTGCAGCGCACATGCTCATAATCGAATATAGTGATGTCCGCGCCGAAGCCGCGGCAAAGGTGGCCGCGCCCGGATATTCCGGCGGCGCGCGCCGCAAGGCTTGTCATGCTGCGTATGTTATCCTCAAGCGTGCGCAGCTTCAGGTCCCGGCACATCTCAAGCCGGCGCGGCATCGTACCGGTGCCGCGGGGATGGCCGCCGTCTGCCGTCCCGGGGTCGAATCGCTTCTCATAGTCGCTCCAGTCAGACCCGCATACAACAAGCGGGTGGGCCATAAAACGGCGCATGTCGCTTTCGCATATCGTAAAATATATACCCTGCCCCTCGCCCCCGTTTTCAAGCAGCAGGTCGCACAGCGCGTCAAACGGGGCCGCATTGCGCTCTTTCGCTATATCGGCAATCGTCATGCCAACATAACGCGGCGTGTGAGGTGCGTCGGAGACAAGCGTGCCGTCAAACCCGGCAAGATATATGGCGCTTTCAAACTCATCGCTGTGGTTAAACATGCTGTCGTACACGCGCGCCCGCGTCTCGCTGCCGCGTATCAATTCCAGCATTTTCTGGACGCCGCCGACCAGGTACTTCGGCGGTATCTGGCTGCAAAGCTGCGCCGAACCCGCCGTAAACGGATAGTTGTCGCCGTGGACAGCCATACCGCGCGCCGCGGCATCATCTATCATCTTAAGCACGCTTGCCGATTTGCCCTCGTTATGCCTGCCGCCTACTTTCAGGTGAGAAATAAAAAGCGGCACCCCGGCGTCCCCGGCTATCGAAATTGCCTCGGCGACCGCGGCTTCAAGGTTATCCCCCTCGCCGCGGATGTGCGTGACATATGTGCCGCCGTACGGCTTCATCACTTTGGCAAGCTCGGTCAGCTCCTCGGTATCGGCATACACCGACGGCGCGTATACAAGGCCGGAGGAATAGCCGAGATAGCCGCTGTCCATCGCGTCGATAAGGTTCTCGCGCATGTCGTCCACCTGCGCGCGCGTCAGCTTGGCGTCGCTGAAGCCTGCCGCGTGCCCGCGCAGCGCGCCGTGGCCGACAAAAAACGCCATGTTAGTGCCATAACCGGCACGTTTTGCGTGCGCCATGAATACGCTTGGCTTTGCGCACAGAACCTTTGCCATCTCAATCATCTCGGGCGGCAGGCCGGCGCTCTCAAACGCGCCGTCGTAATATGGCGCCGGAGAGTTGCCGCACTGCCCGGCAACCTGCGTTGTCGTTCCCTGTTCAAGGAAGTTATATGAATCCGACCCGGCGGCGGCGCTGATATCGCTGTGCGTGTGGCTGTCGATGAATCCAGGCGCGACAATAAGCCCCACGGCGTCGATGACCTCGGCTGCGGGCAGCGTTATCTGCGGCGCAATTGCCGCTATCACGCCGTTTTTCACAGCGATATCGGCGCTAAAAGCGTCCGCTCCCGTGCCGTCGACGACTGTGCCGTTTTTAATCAGTATGTCGTACATATATATGCCTCCCCCTTTTGCTGTACACCCCCGCATGGATGTGCGGGGGCTTACATTGTTATGATAAAAAACGATACCGCGGCGGCGCATATCCAGCAGCACATACCGAGCAGGACAGGCCGTCTGCTGCTTTTGACAAGCACACGCAGGTCCGCCCCCATGCCGATTGCCGCCATTGCCACGATGATTATGTACTTGCCCGTCTTGCCCCAAAAGCCGGTTACCGCGGCCGGAATTATTCCGGCCGTATTTACCAGGCACGCCGCGAAAAAGCCGGCTACGAACCACGGGAATATTTTTGCGATTTCTTTTGCGCCGCTTTTAAACCCGCTGTCGCGCTTTGTCTGCGCCACGGCCAATATCAGCGTAACGGGGATTCTCATCA
>JAVBMB010000084.1:0-17093 GCA_031552995.1 Oscillospiraceae bacterium | reverse complement strand
TTAATATTGCCCCGGTGCAGGAAAATGACGAACGATGCCATAACCGCGACAAATACAATATATTCTGTCTGACCGGGCATAAAAACCGCTGTGGCAACCGGCGCAGAAACACAGGCAAGAATTGAGCCTGCCGAGACAATTTTTGTGACGAATGACATTATAAAAAACACGGCGACTGCGACGAGCAGCACACGCCAGCTCATCCACAGCAGTATGACAGCGGCGCTAAGGACACATTTGCCGCCCTTGAAGCCGTAATAGACCGGGAATGCATGGCCGAGCGCAACAAATGTGCCGCAGACGATAACCGTCATGTCCCCGACAAGCAGCTGGCCGATGAGAAGGGCGAGCGCAGTTTTGCAGACATCAATCAGCGTGACGATTACGGTTGTCTTTACGCCGAATGTGCGCAGCGCATTTGTCATGCCGGCGTTGCCGCTGCCATGGTTGCGGATGTCGGTCTTGTGAAAATTGCGCGATGCGATGATAGCGCCGTTGACAGCGCCGAGGAAATAAGCGGCAAGAGCCGATAACACCCATGCCCACACATGCCCGCTGTACAACTGTCATTCCTCCCCGCGTTGGCGGACTATCATTTTTATCGGCGTGCCTTCCAGCGAATAGACAAGCCTTATTTGATTTTCCAGATATCTGACGTATGAGTAATGGAAAAGGCGGTGGTCGTTACAAAAACAGACAAATGTCGGCGGCTGGATGCCGGTTTGCGTAATGTAGTAAACTTTCAGGCGGCGTCCCTTGTCTGTCGGCGGCTGGACGCGCACTGTCGCCTCCGCCAGTATGCTGTTAAGCGTGCCTGTTGTGATGCGCGTCGTGCTGGAGGCGTATACTCTTTTGATTGTCTCAAATATATTCTCGACCCGCTGACCTGTGAGCGCCGAAATGAACATTATCGGCGCGTAGGACATATACGCCAAATCCGCGCGGACTTTTTTCTCGTACTCGCTCTGGGTCGATGTCTCTTTTTCTACAAGGTCCCATTTGTTTATCACTATGACGACCGCTTTGCCGCTTTCATGCGCAAGGCCGGCGACTTTTGTATCCTGCTCGGTGACGCCGTCGACGGCGTCAATCATCAGCAGGCATACATCGCTGCGCTCGATGGACATCTGCGCGCGCATGACGGAAAAACGCTCGATTGCCTCGTTCACCTTGCTTTTCCTGCGTATTCCGGCCGTGTCAATAAGCGTGAATCTATCCTCCCCGCGCACGACAAGGCTGTCAATAGAGTCGCGCGTTGTGCCGGGCACATCACTGACTATTACGCGCTTTTCGCCGAGAACGCGGTTGACAAGCGAGCTTTTGCCGGCGTTTGGTTTGCCTATTACGGCTACCTTTATTGTCGGCTCTTCATCCTGATATTCCTCGCCCAGATGCGGGAAATACTCGAAACAGGCGTCAAGCAAATCACCTATCCCCTGCCCGTGCAAGGCCGATATCGGGAACGGGTCTCCGACGCCGAGGCCGTAAAACTCGTATATTTCAGCCGGAGGCTCGCCGGGCTTGTCAACCTTGTTGACGGCGAGTACGACAGGCTTTTTTGATTTCTTCAGCATGTCGGCAACGTCGGCGTCGGCGGCGGTCATTCCTGTTGTGACATCGGTAAGCAGCACTACAACGTCGGCGTGATCGATTGCAATCTCGGCCTGCTGACGCATAAACCGCAGTATTTCGTCATCGGTCCTCGGCTCGATACCACCGGTATCGATGACCGAAAAGTCTGTATTGCGCCAGTTGGCGTCGGCGTAAATACGGTCCCTCGTGACGCCAGGCGTATCCTCTACGATGGCCTGACGGCGTTCTGTTATCCTGTTGAAAAGCTGCGACTTGCCGACATTAGGGCGGCCGACGACAGCTATGACCGGTTTATCCATGAGATCTCCTTTATGCGGTGTGCGGCCCTCACAGGCCGAATACGGCGTCACAAAACGCGCCGCCATCGACCGGAACGACCTCTATTTCGGCCGCGAGCGAGCGGGCGACCTGCACGACGGTTATATCGTCGAGGAAAACAGTCTCGCCATGCCGCAGCATTACGTCCGGGATGAGAAGCCTTGCTGTGTTTATTTTGCCCCTCAGCTGGGAAATAATGTCCTGCCCGCAGAGCAAACCTGCGACATCGACGCACTGACCGAAAAAATCGTTGTGCACCGTAAAAACGTCACAATGTAAATTATGGCATTTTTGGCGCATCAAGTCAACCATCGAATCAATAAAAGGTCGAGCGGCGGCGCCGGTTATTATCGTAACCGGTGACGGAGCCGGGAAATCGTCCGGCGAAGACAAAGCGGCGCGGAGCTCCAGCTCGAACAGGCGCATAAGCCCGACGCCATTTTCAAGCTGGTGAAACTCTCCGTAATATTCATCCGGCGGCAGGCCTTGCCCGGCCTTGACATAAAACTCGTCGGCGGCATAGCACAGCGCGTCGCCCGTTTTGTCCCGCGCCGTTTGACGCGCTTCGTCGACAAGGGCAATTATGGCGCGCGCGGCATTTTGTGTGACCGTCTTGAGCGGATAGAGCGTATCGCGGTGGCGCGTCAGCCCTACAGGCACAATGGCGACGCTGCGCACCGACGGATGCATCGAAATCAGGGCGTTCAGCGTGTCGCGCAGCGCTTGCCCGTCATTAATCCCCGGACAGACGACTATCTGCGCGTTTATCGCGATACCGGCTTCGGTAAAGCTTCGCAGGTGGCGCAGGCTGTCTCCCCCGCGCTTTGTGCCAAGCATCAGGCTTCGCACATCCGGATCTATGGCGTGGACCGATATATTAAGCGGCGAGATGCGCATGTCGATAATCCGGCGCGCGTCGGCGTCCGACAGGTTCGTCATGGTGATGTAGTTGCCCAGCAAAAACGACAGGCGCGCATCATCATCCTTGAAATACAGCGTATCGCGCATTCCGCGCGGAAGCTGGTCGATGAAGCAGAAAACACATCTGTTCGAGCAGCCTTTCTGGCTGTCCATAAGGTAAGTCTCGAATTCCATACCGGCGTCCTCGCCCTCGCACTTATCAAGGCGGACCGTCAGCTCCCTTTCGCCGCGCCGAAGCGTTATTTGCGGAGAACTGTCGTAGCTGTAGAACTTGTAATCCAGCACGTCGAGGACGGTGTGACCGCCGACGGACAGCAGAATATCGCCCGGCTGCACACCGGCGGCTTGCGCCGCGCTTCCTCGCGCGACTGATATGACTGTGGCAGGCATCGCGACCCTCCTCATCAATCCGCATTGGCGGATAATACACAACAAAACGGCAAAACGGAGAAGGCATATGCCCTCTCCGTCCGGTCAAAGGTCGTAATTATTTTTCCTCAACAGCCAGGACTTTGCGGCCATTATATGACCCGCAGGCTTTGCACGCCCTGTGGGAAAGAACCGGCTCGCCGCACTTGGGGCACTTGTTCAGTCCGGGAAGGGCCAGCTTCCAGTGGGAACTACGTCTTTTGTCGCGCCTCTGTTTTGATTGTCGCGCTCTTGGTACAGCCATTTGGACACCTCCTCCGTCTATGTGAAGATTATTTGTTTTTCAGGTCTTCAAGAAAATCGGACAGTTTTTGCAGCCGCGGGTCAGCTTGCCTGCGCTCGCATCCGCATTCGCCGTCGTTCAGGTTAGCGCCGCATACGCTGCACACACCTTTGCAATCCTGGTCGCACAGCACTGCCATATCCATATCGAGCAGCAGCTCGGAGACGAAAATATCGTCAAGCTCCGGCTGGTCGGAATCGATAACCCATATGTCGTCAATATCCTCATCACCGGCCGAGCGTGCCAGCACAAATGAGACGGGAACGCTTTTTTCGCAGACGAGCGGCTTGCCGCACCTTGCGCAGTTTGTGTACACGGCGGCGTCAATCGACCCCGAGAGGTATATCACCCCCGCGTTGCCGGTCACCTGCCCGCTGATGCGGACCGGGTCGCGGAACACGCGCTGAAAAAAGACTTCCTCACCCGATAGATCTATGGTATAATCAAACCCGATACTGTCGCTTTGCTGCGACAACAGTTGGAGAAGATTCAGCTTCATAGGCCATTTCCCCCTTATTGCGCAAAACTTATTATATGAAAGGATTGCGCAAAAGTCAAGAAATATTTTGAAAATACACGGCTTTTCGCCGTTTTTGAGGTTTAGCATGAAAGAGATGGTCATCGGACGCAATGACAGCGGACAGCGGCTTGATAAATATCTGACAAAAGCACTGCCGGCGCTGCCCGAGCCGCTGCTGTATAAATACATACGCCTGAAGCGTATTAAAGTGAACGGAAAGCGGGCGGACGCGGGGTATAAGCTGCAGGAATATGACGTGCTGCAGCTGTACATCAATGACGAGCTGCTTGAAAGGCCGGATGAAGACAGCGCGTGGAGACTTGTAAAGCCGCAGTTCGACGTTGTTTATGAGGATATGAATATCATACTGGCGGACAAGCCGGCTGGTATGCTGTGCCACGAGGACGAGAGCGGAGACGCAAACACACTGATAAACGGCATTAAAGCGCGGCTGTATAATAATAATGAATGGAATCCCGAGCTTGAAAGCTCGTTTGCGCCGGCGCTGTGCAACAGGATAGACAGGAACACCGGCGGAATAGTTATCGCCGCCAAAACTGCGGCGGCGCTGCGCGATATGAACGCGCGGATTAAATCCCGCGAGGTGGACAAATACTATCTGTGCCTGGTACACGGGACGTATAAAAACACCGGGGGGACTCTTGAGGGCTTCATCACGCGCGATATGGACGCAAAGCAAGTCAGCGTAAGCCGTACACGCACCGACGGCTCTGTCGGCGCGAAGACCGAATATACCGTCCTTGACACTCGCGACGGCATATCTCTTGTGGAGTGCAGGCTGCTGACCGGACGCACCCATCAGATACGCGCGCAGTTCGCCGACGCCGGGCATCCGCTTGTCGGCGATACAAAATACGGCACGGCGGCAATAAACCGCGGGCTTCCTTTTGCGCATCAGGCGCTTTATTCGTATAAAGTCCGCTTCAGCTTTGCCGATTCGCACGGCGAGCTCGGGTATCTGCGCAATACAAGCTATCGAGTGAAGAGCGTGCCGTTTATGGATTTTTTCGAAAACTTACAAAAAAACCGCAAATGAGCATTTGAAAGCAATATCAAGTAATTCGAAGGAAAACGGAGCTTTTTTTGAAGCAAAGCGTTTTCCTTTGATTTTTTGCAAGTTTTTTACGAAAAATCATTGACATTTGATGATTTTGTGCTATATTTGATATGTTTCTTTTGTGCCGGATTTTGACTGATTGTGCGTTTTATGGCACTGCGCCCGGCTGACGCATCCGGGCTTTTGTGATGTTTGCGCGAAAGGCGGCATACCGCCATTCTTATAAAGGGCACCGCCCGAGGGGAGGACATGATGGCCGATCAGCTTATTCTGCTTGAAAATGTCCATAAAGATTATGGAGGCACACAGGTTCTTAAAAACATAAACCTGTATGTGAGGAATAAAGAGTTTATTACCTTGCTCGGGCCGTCCGGCTGCGGCAAGACCACAACTCTTCGCATTATCGGCGGGTTTGAGACGCCAAGCGAGGGTGTGGTCTATTTTGCTGGAAAAAAAATCAACGATGTTCCTCCGCACAAGCGCCAGTTAAACACCGTTTTTCAGCGCTACGCTCTGTTTACGCACATGAATGTATTTGAAAACATCGCGTTCGGGCTTAGAATCAAGAAGTTCACCGAGGACGAGAGCGGCAAGCGCGCCCGCGTGCCCGCCGTGCCGGAGGACGAGATTAAAAAGCGCGTAAAGCGCATGCTCGAGCTGGTCAACCTATCGGGTTATGAGAACCGGCAGGTAGCGTCGCTTTCCGGCGGAGAGCAGCAGCGCATCGCCATCGCGCGGGCGCTTGTCAATCATCCGCGCGTTTTGCTTTTGGACGAGCCGCTTGGCGCGCTTGACCTGAAGCTGCGCAAGGAGATGCAGCACGAGCTGAAGGCAATCCAGCGTGAGGTCGGCATTACATTTGTGTATGTGACGCACGACCAGGAAGAGGCTCTGACGATGAGCGACACCGTCGTCGTTATGAACCGCGGGCAAATCCAGCAGATCGGCACCCCTCAGGATATATATAACGAGCCGAAAAACGCATTTGTCGCCGATTTTATCGGCGAGAGCAATATCATCGACGGCATTATGAACGAGGATAAGCTTGTGACGATGTGCGGCAGGCGTTTCGAGTGCCTTGACGGAGGATTTGCGCCTAATGAGCCGGTTGATGTCGTTGTGCGGCCGGAGGATATCGAAATCGTCCCGCCCGAGCAGGGGCAGCTTGTAGGAACTGTCGAGTCGATTATATTCATGGGCGTGCACTACGAGATTATTGTCAACACACCCGACTTCGAATGGATGATACAGTCGATCACTCCGCAAAATATCGGTGATAGAGTCGGCATATATCTGACGCCCGACGATATCCACATAATGCGCAAACCCAAGACGCGCTCGGGGGTGGCCGAAGAATGAGCAACCGGCGCGCAAAGCTGGCCGCTGTGCCGTATGTAGGCTGGATGGCGATCTTTGTAGTCATTCCGCTGATTCTTGTCGTCGTCTACGCCTTTACCCAGGCCGACGGCTCGTTTACGCTGGACAATTTCAGCACGATGGGCGATTATACCGGCGTGTTCATCCGCAGCATTACGCTGGCCGCCATAGCTACGCTGGTTTGTACAATCGTCGGTTATCCGGTGGCGTACGCGATATCAAAGGAGAGCCCCTCCGTGCAGAGCATTGCAATGATGCTTGTCATGCTGCCGATGTGGATAAACTTCCTGCTGCGTACGTACGCGTGGATGTCTCTGCTTGAAAATACCGGCCTGATAAACAGGCTGCTTGCGGCGATGGGGTTTTCCCCTATCCACATGATAAACACGCAGGGCGCTGTTGTGCTTGGCATGGTGTTCAATTATCTTCCGTTTATGATACTGCCGATATATTCGGTGATTGTGAAGATAGAGCGCCCTGTAATTGAGGCGGCGCAGGATTTGGGCGCAAACACGTTTACCGTGTTCCGCAGGGTGATTTTTCCGCTCAGCCTTCCCGGCGTTTTAAGCGGCGTGACGATGGTATTTGTGCCGTCTGTCAGCACATTTATAATATCAACACTGCTTGGCGGCGGCAAGAATATGCTGCTTGGCGACCTTATTGAGATGCAGTTCCTGGGCACGGCGTATAACCCGCACCTCGGCAGCGCTATATCGCTTATCATGATGGTTATCGTTATGGCGTGTATGCTGCTGATGAACCGCTTCGGCGAGGGTGAGGAAGGCGCGGTGATGCTGTGATACGGAAAAAGTCAAAGCTGGGCGGCCGGTTGATGACGGCTCTCGTGTTCCTCTTCCTTTATCTGCCGATTTTTGTGCTGATCGCTTTTTCCTTCAACAGCACGAAAAGCCGCACTGTGTGGACAGGGTTTACGTTTAAATGGTATATCGAGCTTTTTAACGACAAGGCCATACTAAACGCGCTTTATGTGACGCTGCTTGTCTCGGTTTTGGCGGCGCTTATCGCCACCATTGTTGGCACATTTGCCGCTGTCGGGTTCTTCAATATGCGCAAAAAGCCGCGCAGCCTGTTCCTGCAAATCAACAATATTCCGGTTATCAACGCCGATATCATCACCGGCGTATCGCTGAGCCTGCTGTTTGTATCGGCTTTGGCCGTGCTGAACAATCTGTTCGGGCTTGACCTTGAGCTTGGCTTCGGCTCGCTGCTGGCGGCGCACATTACGTTCAACGTGCCGTATGTGATACTTGCCGTCATGCCCAAGCTGCACCAGCTGGACAAAAACCTGTTTGAGGCGGCGCAAGACCTTGGCTGTACATGGATGCAGGCGTTCTTTAAGGTTCTGCTTCCCGAGATACGCCCAGGCATAGTCAACGGCATGATTATTGCGTTTACCATGTCGGTCGATGACTTTGTCGTCAGCTATTTTACGGCCGGCTCAAAGGTCGAGACGCTCTCAATGGTGATAAACTCGATGACAAGACGGCGCGTCAGCCCGGTTATCAACGCGATTTCCACGCTGCTGTTCGTCGCGGTTCTGCTGCTTCTTATTCTGATTAATGTTAGGGAAATACGGCAGAAGCGCGCTGAAGATAAAAAATATAATGAGTCTCGAAAGGAGTACTGAATTGAAAAAACAACTGTCTTTGCTTCTGGCGGTAGCTATGATTGCCGCTCTTGTTCTGCCCGGATGCGACAAAACCGGCGGCGGGTCACAAACGGACAAGGGTACCGTGAATGTTTACAACTGGGGCGAATACATCAACACCGAGGTGCTTGAACAGTTTACCGAGCAAACCGGTATCACAGTAAACTATAAGATTTTCAACAGCAACGAGTCGCTCTATTCCGTGTTGCAGACCGGCGGCTCGAGCTATGACGTTATTATCCCCTCCGACTATATGATTTCTCGCCTTATAAGCGAAGACAAGCTGGAGAAGATAGACTTTGCGAATGTGCCGAACTATAAACTGATTGGCGACACATACAAAGACCTTGAATATGACCCGAACAATGAATATTCGGTGCCGTATATGTGGGGCACTGTGGGCATAATCTATAACTCGACAATTGTCACAGAGGAAGTAGACAGCTGGGGCATACTGTTCGATGAGAAATACGCCGGGCAGATATTGCAGTTTGACAACTCGCGCGATGCGGTGTCGACAGCGCTGATGTACCTTGGCTATCCGATTAACACAACAGATGAGGCGCAGATTAAAGAGGCGTATGACCTGCTTGCCGAGCAGAAGCCGCTGCTGCAGAAATATGTTATGGACCAGATATATGACCTGCTCGAGGGCGGCGAAGCCGCAATCGGCCCATACTACGCCGGCGATTTTTTGACGATGCAGGACAACAACCCGGATTTAAAGTTTGTACTGCCTAAGGAGGGCAGCAATTTGTTCGTGGACGCGATGTGCATACCGAAAGGCGCCCAGAACAAGGCAAACGCCGAGGCGTTTATCAACTTTATGTGCAGCACAGATGTGTGCGTTGCCAACATGAGTGAAATCGGCTATGCCAGCCCGAACAGCGAAGCTGCCGAGCAGTTTGCCGGGGAGTTTGATTTGACGCTGCCCGAGGATGAGTACCGGTATAACATACTGTTTCCCTCACAGGATGTGCTGTCGCGCTGCGATGTGTTCATAAACCTTCCCGAAGCCACGCTGAAGCTGTACGCCGACCTCTGGACAACGCTGAAATCCTGATTAACGGCAAAAACTCAGCGTGCCTGCATCTTAACTGCAAGAAGCGTGAGGCATGAAAATAACCTCTTCGCCTCACGCCTGTCCATCGCTTTTTCCCATAACCACACCCCCCTGATGCCCGCATCAGGGGGGTGTTTTGTATTTAACCCGTTTTTACCTGGCCGAACAACCGGCCGGCGCATTTTTGCTATTTGGCGTTTTTGGCGGCTATTTCGGCGTATGTGTTGTTGACAAGCTTATCGTACGGCACAGGCTTTGCCAGCTCCCCTGCCTCGGTCATCACGGTTTGCAGACGGGTGAACGAATCCTCTGTCATGACAGGTGTTGCGGCATAGGCATCAATCTCCTTGTAGCGCCCGATTGCTTTAATCATAACATCCATATCAGCATCGGGGAATGAGGGCGCGATTGTCTCGGCAATCTCTTTAGCCGTGTGGGTGGCGACCCACTTCTGCCCCTTGGCAACGGCATTTGTAAAGCCCTGGATGACGGCCGCGTTTTTGTCAATGTAGCTTTTTAACGCATAGTATGCCGTGTATGGAATCTCTCCTGATGACTGGCCCACCGACGCGACAATGTAGCCCTTGCCTTCTTTTTCGATTGAGGAGGCCGTCGGCTCGAACACGGTGACATAGTCTCCAGTTCCTCCGAGGAACGCGCCGGCCATTGCGGCAAACTGAATCGAGTTGTCAAACTCCACATCCACGCCCGGTGTAAGGCCGTTTTGCTTTACAACATATTCAAGCGTCATATACGGAACGCCGCCCTTTCTTCCCGGCAGAAGATGTGCGCCTTCGAGCTTGCTCCACTGAAAATCGGGATCGGGCTGGCGCGCGACGAGGAACGAACCGTCTCTTTTTGTCATCTGGGCAAATACGGTGGCAAAATCGGTTTTGCCCTCATTGTAAATGTAGATTGTCGCCTCCGGCCCGGAAAAGCCGATATCGACCGCACCGGATATTACCGATGTCATGACCTTGTCGGCGCCCTCGCCCGATGTCAGCTCGATGGCGATGCCCTCCTGTTCAAAAAATCCGAGCTGCATGGCGACATACTGCGGCGCATAAAACACCGAGTGCGTGACCTCCGACAGGCGAATTGTCGTCAGTTTTTTCTGCTTTTCGGTGCATGCAGAAAGGGTGAAAAGCGCCGCTAGGATAAGGATAACCGCGAGGACGGACGCCAGTTTGCGCTGTGCTTTTTTCATCTGTGTACCTCCTGTAATTATGAATTATATGTTATATGTCAATCGATGAGCTCATTGGGCTTGCCGGCCGCTCCGTGGCTTACGGTGTTCATCACAAGCTTTTCGGCGACCGAGACCGCTTTGTAAAGAAGCGCCGCAACAACCGCGAGGATGATAACACTTGTCATGACGAGATCCATCTGGAACACTTGCCCTCCGTATACAATGAGGTAGCCCAGCCCCGCTTTTGAAACAAGAAACTCGCCCGCGATTACGCCGACAAGCGACAGGCCTATATTTATCTTTAGTGAGCCGAACAGTGTGCGCAGGTTTGAGGGAAATATAACCTTTGTAAATGTCTGACGGCGGCTGGCGCCGAATGTGCGCGCCATTTTTACAAGCTCCGGGTCGGTACCGGTGAAGCCGCTGAGCATTTCAAGCACGGTGACTATCAGAGATATAGCCAGAGCCATGACGATGATTGCCTGCATTCCTGCCCCGACCCAGATGATTATTACCGGGCCGAGCGCAATCTTCGGCAGGGCGTTTAGTACGACGAGGTACGGCTGCATCACGCGCGAGAGAAAATCCGACCACCACAGTACAAGTGCGACGATATTTCCTAAAATTACGCCGAGTGTGAAGCCTATAAATGTCTCGAAGCATGTGACACCTATATGGGTGAACAGGCCGTTTGTCCGCAGGTTTAATATGGTTTTCAGCACGCGTGACGGCTGGCTCATAATAAAACTGTCGATGATTCCGACACGGGCCAGAATCTCCCATAGGGCGATTATAAGTACCAGACCGGATATTTGGCAGATATTTATCGCCGCCTGCCTGCGACGCCGTCCGGCCAGGTATTCGCGCCGTTGAGGTGAGACGGCAGCCCTGACCGCGGGCCTATACATTGACATCAAGTTCTCTCCATATCATGTTGAAGTATCTGCCGAACGACGGATGGTTGCGCCGCTTCAGCGGCGGCAACAGCTCGCCGTCTTCTTTGAACTCTATCTCGTGAATGGCGCGAACCGTGCCGGGCCGGGCCGACAGCACCACAACCCTGTCCGCCATGCTTATCCCCTCCGGGATGTCATGCGTGACGATTAGCGCCGTTTTTTTCTCCTTTTTCAGTATCTTGAACACGTCGTCGGTGACTGTAAGGCGGGTCTGGTAATCAAGCGCGGAAAATGCCTCGTCAAGTAGCAGCACACTTGGTTTAGCGGCGAGTGTGCGTATCAGCGCGGCGCGCTGGCGCATGCCGCCCGACAGCTGCGACGGGTACTTGCTTTTGAAGTCGCCCAGGCCGTAATCCTCCAGCAAACATTCTGCTCTGGCGATGTTCTCCGGAGTCAGCATGCGGCGTATTTCCAGCCCGAGCAGCACATTGCTGCGTATCGATCGCCATTCGAGCAGGTTGTCTTTTTGAAGCATATATCCGACTTTGCTCGACACGCCGTCATACGGTTCGCCGTCAAGTGTGATGCGCCCTCCCGTCGGCCTGACAAGGCCTGAAATTATCGAGAGTAGTGTTGATTTGCCGCAGCCTGACGGACCGACTATGGCAATCAGCTCCCCTTCTTTGGCGGAAAAGCTCACATCGCTTAAGGCTTCGACTTCTCCGTTTTCAGCCTGATATATAAGATTTATCCTGTCGAGGCGAAGTATATCCCGCATGATATTTCTCCAATCGTATTTTTGCTTTCTACAACCCATTATATGACTGCTATCCGTCGTGGTGATTGATATCTCGCGGTATAGCGTGTACGTTTTGCGCCGGAGCGTGGATGCTTCGGCGCGCAAAAAACCCGGCGGCATACAGCCGCCGGGTTCAGGGTAACCGGGTTTAAATTTTCAATTTTTTCCTGAGATATCGTCCGGTATATGACGCCTCGACAAGCGCAACTTCCTCCGGCGTGCCGCATGCGAGCACCTCTCCTCCTCTGTCTCCCCCCTCGGGGCCGAGGTCGATGATGTGATCCGCCGTTTTAATTATATCGAGATTATGCTCTATGACGACGACGGTGTTGCCGGCGTCGACCAGAGCATCCAGCACCGATGTCAGCTTGTGGACGTCAAACGAGTGCAGGCCGGTAGTCGGCTCATCGAGAATATACAGTGTCCTTCCCGTCGCGCGGCGCGACAGCTCGGTGGCAAGCTTGACACGCTGCGCCTCGCCGCCCGACATCGTTGTCGACGGCTGGCCGAGCTTGATGTAACCAAGGCCGACATCATACAGTGTTTGAAGCTTTTTGGCAATCTTCGGCACGCTGTCGAAAAACGCAAGAGCCTCGGATACGGTCATCTCAAGCACTTCGTGGATGTTTTTCCCCTTGTAGCGCACCTCAAGCGTCTCGCGGTTGTAGCGCTTGCCTTTGCACACATCGCACGGCACATATATGTCCGGCAGGAAGTGCATCTCGATTTTTATCAGCCCGTCGCCTGAGCATGATTCGCATCTGCCTCCGCGCACATTGAATGAAAAGCGCCCGGGGCCGTATCCCTTTGCCTTGGCATCCTGCGTCTTTGCGAATATATCGCGTATGTCGCCGAACACACCGGTGTATGTCGCCGGATTGGAACGCGGCGTGCGGCCGATCGGCGACTGGTCGATATCGATGACCTTGTCGAGGAAGTCGATGCCTATCATGTCCTCGTGCTTCGCCGCCCTTGCGCGCGCTCCGTTTAAGTCTGCCGCGAGGCGCTTGTAGAGTATCTCGTTTACAAGCGAGCTTTTCCCGGAGCCGGACACGCCGGTGACGCATGTCAGCGTTCCAAGCGGAATCGCGCAATCGATATCCTTGAGGTTATTGGCGCCGGCCCCGATTATTTTCAGCCATTCTCCGCTGCCCTTTCTGCGCCTTTGGGGAACAGGTATGGACAGCGCGCCGGACAGGTATTTGCCGGTTATTGAATCGGGGTTTTTCATTATCTCTTTTGCGGTGCCGATGGCGATTATGTTGCCGCCGTATTCGCCGGCGCCGGGGCCGACGTCGATAATTTCGTCGGCGGCAAGCATCGTATCCTCGTCATGTTCGACGACAATAAGCGTGTTGCCCAAGTCGCGCAGGCGCGTAAGCGTCTTGAGGAGCTTTTCGTTGTCGCGCTGGTGCAGGCCGATTGACGGCTCGTCGAGGATGTACAGCACTCCCATCAGCGACGAACCGATTTGCGTGGCAAGGCGGATACGCTGGCTTTCGCCGCCTGACAGTATACCCGAGCTGTGCGACAGTGTGAGATAATCCAGCCCGACCGATATAAGGAAGCCGATTCGCTCGCGAATCTCCTTGACGATTCGGTCGGCTATCATGGCATCCTTTTCCGACAGCGTAAGGCTGTCGATGAACTCGAGCGCGCGGCGCATTGATTTGCGGGTAAACTCATTTATGCTGATACCCCCTACAGTGACGGCGAGCGCTTCTTTTTTCAGGCGCCTTCCTTCGCAGTCCGGGCAGGTGACCTCGCTCATGAACTCCTCTATCTCGCTGCGGACATAGTCGCTGCCAGTCTCCTGGTATCGGCGCATAAGGTTGTTGACAACACCCTCGAACGCCTGGCTGAACGTGCCCGCGCTGCCGCCGTTGCGCTGCCACTTAAGGTCGAGCTTTTCGCCCTTTGTTCCGTACAGGATTATATCCAAAACCTCGGGCGACAGTGTTTTTATCGGGACATCGAGAGAGAAATTATATTTTTTGGACAGCGCTTCGAAGTACATCATGGCAATATTGCCCCACTCGACATGGGCGTAGTTCGCGGCGCTGATGCCGCCCTGCATGATGCTGAGCGACGGATTTGGGATGATGCGGTCGGGGTCAATTTCCTTCTTGACGCCGAGCCCCATGCACGTCGGGCAGGCGCCGTAAGGGTTATTGAACGAGAACATGCGCGGCGTTAGCTCCTCGATAGAGACGCCGCATTCGTCGCACGCGTAGTTCTGCGAGAACAAAACCTCTCCCTGTTCGAGAAAATCGGCGATGACAAGCCCGCCCGAGCGGGCGGCGGCTGTCTCGACCGAGTCGGTAATGCGGCTGACAACGTCCGGTTTGATGACAATGCGGTCGACGACAATCTCGATGTTGTGCTTTTTGTTCTTGTCAAGCTTGATATCCTCGCTAAGCTCGTACATATTCCCGTCGACTCGCACGCGAACATAGCCGCTCTTGCGCGCCTCCTCAAGTATCTTATTATGCTCGCCCTTGCGCGCCCTGACAACCGGCGCCAGGATTTGAAGGCGTGCCCCTTCCGGCTTCGACATCAGCTGATCGATGATTTGGTCAATGCTCTGCTGTTTTATCTCCTTGCCGCATATCGGGCAGTGTGGCACACCGATACGCGCCCACAACAGGCGCAGGTAATCGTATATTTCGGTGACTGTGCCGACGGTGGAGCGCGGGTTCTTTGACGTCGTCTTTTGGTCAATTGATATTGCAGGAGACAACCCCTCGATGTAGTCGACATCCGGCTTTTCCATCTGCCCTAAAAACTGGCGCGCGTAGCTGGACAGCGACTCGACATAGCGGCGCTGCCCCTCGGCGTAGATTGTGTCGAACGCGAGCGAGCTTTTACCCGAGCCGGATATACCGGTCAGTACGGTCAGCGTGTCCCTTTTTATCTCAACTTCGACGTTTTTAAGGTTATGCTCACGCGCGCCTTTTACGTGAATTGTATCTCTCAACTATTACTTCCTCCCCTTTTCGGCGTCAACTTCCTCGCGCAGCTGCTTAAGCTGGTCCCGCAGCACGGCGGCATACTCGAACTCGAGCATCTTCGACGCCTCTCTCATGGCTTTCTCCAGTTTTTTTATCTCTAGCTCACGCGCCGCAACGGTCATTTTCTGCCTGCTCTCCGCCGGCAGATGCGAGGTGTCGTGTGATATTTCGATAATATCGCGTACCTCTTTAAATACTGTCTTGGGCACGATGCCGTGTTCGGTATTGAACGCCGTCTGTATGGCGCGGCGGCGGTTTGTTTCGTCTATGGCGGCGCGCATGGCAGGTGTTTCTTTGTCGGCGTACATTATGACTGTGCCGTTGGCGTTCCTTGCCGCGCGGCCGATGACCTGAATAAGTGATGTCTGGCTGCGCAAAAAGCCCTCTTTGTCGGCGTCGAGAATGACGACGAGCGACACCTCCGGCAAGTCAAGTCCCTCGCGCAGCAGGTTTATTCCAATCAACACCTGGAACACACCGAGCCGCAGGTCCCGCAGGAGCTGCATGCGCTCGATTGTATCGATATCATGGTGCATATAGCGCACCTTTACCCCCTCGCGCCGCAGATAGTCGGTAAGGTCCTCCGCCATGCGCTTCGTCAGCGTCGTGACAAGCACGCGCTCGTTATCCTTTTCCCTGGCGCGGATTTCGGATATCAAATCGTCAATCTGCCCCTTAGTGGGCCGCACATTTATCTCGGGGTCGAGAAGCCCTGTCGGGCGAATGACCTGCTCGACAAGCTGGCTGGAACGCTCGCGCTCGTACTGAGCCGGCGTAGCGCTGACATAGACGACCTGCCCTACGCGCTTGGTGAACTCTTTGAAGTTGAGCGGGCGGTTATCAAACGCCGACGGCAGGCGGAAGCCGTAGTCGACAAGCATTTGCTTGCGCGCGCGGTCGCCGTTGTACATCGCGCGTATCTGCGGAACCATGACATGCGATTCGTCAATGAACAGCAGATAGTCTTTCGGGAAATAGTCCATCAGTGTGAACGGCGCGCTGCCCGGCGCACGGCGGGACAGCACACGCGAGTAATTTTCGATTCCGCTGCACACGCCGATTTCTCGCAGCATCTCTACATCGTAGCGCGTGCGCTGTTTGAGGCGCTGCGCTTCTAGCAGCTTGCCGTTTTGCTCGAGCCAAGCGAGACGCTCCGCAAGCTCCTGCTCGATTTCAGCGATGGCTTCCTCCATCTTTTCCTTTGGCGTGACATAGTGAGAGGCGGGATAGACCGCAACATGGTCGATGACGCGGCGCACTGCGCCCGTAACCGGATGAACCTCCGACAGGCGGTCGATTTCGTCGCCGAAAAACTCGACGCGGATAATATATTCGTCTGTGTAAGCGAGGTATATTTCAACAGTGTCGCCCCTGACACGGAAGTGGTTGCGCGTGAAGTTCAAATCGTTGCGCTCGTATTGAATCTCGACAAGGCGGCGGCACAGCGCATCCCTGCCGCGCTGCTGGCCCTTGCGCAGAGATATGACCATTGCGGCGTAATCAATCGGGTTGCCCAGCGAATATATGCTGGACACAGACGCGACAATTAATACATCGCGCCTTTCGAACAGGCTCGACGTCGCCGAGTGGCGCAGACGCTCGAGCTCGGCATTGATATCGGACTCTTTTTCGATATAGGTGTCTGTCGAAGGAATATATGCCTCAGGCTGGTAATAATCATAGTATGACACAAAAAACTCGACCGCGTTTTCTGGAAAGAACTCGCGAAACTCGGAGCACAGCTGCGCTGCCAGTGCCAGGTTGTGCGTCAGTATAAGCGCCGGACGGTTAAGCTGCTCGATGACATTGGCCATGACAAATGTTTTGCCCGAGCCGGTAATCCCGAGCAGCGTCTGCTCGTCAAACCCGAGGCGTATGCCGCGGACAAGCTGTTCTATGGCCTGCGGCTGGCCGCCCGCCGGCTTGAAATCGCTTTTAATTTTAAAG
>JAVBMB010000033.1:0-6754 GCA_031552995.1 Oscillospiraceae bacterium | reverse complement strand
ATCGTATTCGGCTTCTCAGCTTCGTATAAATGCCTGCGGTTTCTCGGCGCTGCGGCGGATCTCCTCTGTTGAAATATATTGCATATGTCCCTCCGGCAAATCAGGCGTTATTCACTGTTTTTTTAGAATAAACAAGTATTCACTGTTATGTATCGGGCGGTTGCGCAGGTTTCTTGACCCGCGAAAGACGTTATAGCGCCTTTCGCGCACGGTAAGCCGCCCCAGACGGGACAGCTCATACTCCAATATCTCTTTCGGGATAAACCCCTCGGAACTGAATGAAATAAGAAGGTATTTTGCTTGCACCATACCGCACAGCTCGATAAGCGCGTCCAGTGAATCCCGGCTTTTATTGTAGCGGCTGCGGTTCCACTGCGGCGGGATGCCCGACACCCGCGAGATATCCCGAGGCTCGGCATAGCTGTCAATCAGGTTGAGCATGAAGTAGTTCGACCCGTATGGGTGCTGATTGTACGGCGGGTCGAGATAGACGATATCCATAGGAGGCAGCGCGGCTGCGGCAGCGTTCGCGTCGCCGCAAAGCGCCGTCACATCGCACTGATTTTGGCTGAATACCGGGAACGGCAGATCGATGTCCGCCCTGATCCGCCCCAGCGCGTCGCGCCCGGTTCCGCCGAACTGCCCCGCGCCGGTACGTTTATCCTTATAAAAGCCCTTGAACACACCGGCGGTGTTTGCCTTTACCGACGCCTCATACAGTAGCGGCGCGATAAAGAACGGCTGCGCGCGCGGCGGAAGATGCGCAATAAGCCGGCGCGCGGTATCGATGTACATCGCGTTGCGCCTTGTGTAAAACACCCTCTCACCGGGGGCGATGTCATCATCGCGCATCGGCGAATACAGCCGGGTGATGAAGCCCGGCTCAAGCCCTTGCCCAAGCGCCAGCTTAACCGAGCTGAACATACTGTCAAGGTCAAACTCGGCACGTTGCTTTTCGCTTGACAGATAGCAGCGGCTCAGTGTCAACGCGTAATCCTCAAGGTCGTTGACGACAAGCTCGCCGCAGTGTTCCATCAGCCCGCGCGCAACAATGCCGGAGCCGGCAAACAAGTCCGCGCCGGACAGCGGCTTTGCGCCAAGCTCGGCTTTGACCTCTTCGACACCCTGCATGATGAACGGCAGCAAAGCGCGTTTGTTGCCTATGTATGTGATGATCTGCTTTGTCAGAAAATCGGGGTTTTCGGCCATTGTCACCCCCGGCCGGCGGCCAGATTATTTGTTGTACATTTGACGTATTGAGCGCGCAAAATGTGTCGGACTCCGCAATATTGCGGCGAGTTGCGCTAAAGCTTGGCCGCTATGCGTCACGGCCGTTTGCTGTAACAGATAGTATACCACAAACAGCCAAAACATAAAAGCGGATAATTGCTGTGACGCCGCCCTGCGACAAAATATTTACATTCTCCCGGGATTGTAATATAATGGCGTGGCACCACATAATGACTGCGGCCGCATGTTCCGCCGCACTTTGGAGGATGACAGCATGGGCAAACGCAAGGCAGGCATAAAGCTGCCGCCCCGTGTGCCGTACACGATTTTGAGGGCGATTATCGGGTTTTTTCTTAGAATATTTTTTGGATACAGCGTGATAATTGACGACGACATCCCCAAAAGCGGGCCGCTGATGGTCCTGGGCACGCACGAGGGGATGTATGATTTTATATTTATGGCGGCTGCTGTGCGCACAAGATATTTGAATTATATCACGACGGACAGGTTCTTCCGCTCGCCAAAGCTGGCGGCACTTCTCAGTTTTTTCGGAGTCATACCGCGCTCGCAGTTCCACCCGGATCCGGGGTCGATCGCCAATATACTGCGCATACTTAAGCAGGGCGGCGCGATAGCGCTCTACCCCGCGGGGCAGACGAGTATGGCGGGCGCGCCCGGCGTAATAGGCCCGGCGATAGCAAAGCTGCTGAAAAAATGCGGAGCGCCCGTCGTGACTGTGAACATGAACGGCAGCTTCTTTACAAAGCCGCGCTTTTCCGCGGGTTCGATTAATCCCGGCAAGGTAGAATGCCGCATCAGGAAGCTATACAGCGCCGGGCAGCTTGCCGAGCTTAGCGATGAGGCGGTGTATCGGGGTATAATTGACGCGCTGGACTATAATGCATATGAGTGGCAGCGCGCAAGCGGCGCGAAATACCGCGGCAGAAAGCGCGCCAACGGATATCACGAGATACTCTATCTATGCCCGAAATGCGGGGCGCATCACGCGATGGCGGATAAGGGCAACCGCCTTTGGTGCAAAGAGTGCGGAAACGCGGCTATTGTCGGGCGTGATATGCTGATGCGGCCCGAGACACCGGACTGCGTTGTCTATCCGACGATGCTCGAGTGGTACACAGCGCAGGAAAAGCTTGTTATAGACGAAACCGAGCGTGATGATTTTTTGCTTGAGGTGCGCACAAGGGTCGCGCTGTTCAGCGGCAAGCTGTATCACGCCGGCGAGGGTATACTGAGGATGGACCGCGAGCGCATGTGGTATGAGGGGACGCTTAACGGCGAGCGCGGGGAGCTTAGCGTACGGCACGCGGTGTTGCCCGGACTTGCGGCCGACACGTCCGGCTATATGGAAGTATATGATTCGAAGGCAGGAGTTGTGAGATACCTGCCGGAGGACGTCACCGTGATAACCAAGTGGAAAATTGCCCAGGAATATCTGTACAGCCGTACAATCGACGCCGAAAATACGGTGGGGCGTAAAACAACGTGATAATCGCCGGACAATAAACACAGCCGGTGCATGCGCGGCACCGGCTGACTTTTATGGGCAATTCGTTATACCGCAGGCTTCCAATCGGCGGTCGAGTCCTCCGTCTCGTCTGGCGCGTCTGCCTCGTCTGCTTCGGCGAGTTCTGCCCGCCTGCGCATCATCGCCGCGAACGCGATAAACAGCGCGCACGACGCGGTGATAAGCACATATGTCTCGGCGCCCGCCGCCAGCACATCAAGGCCGAAAAGCGGTGAAACCGCTATCAGGACTATAATGCCGGCTGCACCCTCCGAAGCGCCGGTGGCGGCGAGTACAAGGCCTGCTGCGGCGCAGACAAGCGTAAGGCCCCAGTACAAAAACGCGCAGACGGTGGCGAACATGTCGCCCCGGCACAACACAAGCGCAAAAACCCACACAGCCGCAAACACAAGCGTGACCAGTACGGCGCGAAAAGCACCGACGCCTGACGCCGCGAACGGCAGATTAAGCGACATGCACGTGATGCCCGCGACAAATGCCGCCAGAGCAAGCGCCCTGTTTTTCATACTGCTTCAATCCCTCTCGCGCTAAAATAGTGCCGGCTGCCGGCTTATCTTTTGCTGTTAATCCAGCGCAGTATATCGTCATAGACCTCGTCGCGGTTAATCTCGTTGAGCATCTCGTGCCGCCCGCCGGGGTACATGCGCAGCGATATATCCTGACATCCGGCCTCGATAAAGCTGATGACCGACCGCTGCACGCCGGTGCCCTCCTCGCCTACCGGGTCCATACTGCCCGAGAAGAACAAAACGGGTAAATCCTTTTGCATCCTGTCCAGGTTATGCGAGCTGGACATATATCTCATACCGCTGAACATGTCTCGGTACATCGTCACGGTCGGCGTAAAATTGCACATCTCGTCGGCGATATGGGCGTCGATAAGCAGCTCGTCACGGCTGAGCCAATCGTGTAGCGTGCGCATCGGCATAAAATGCCGGTTATATGTGCCGAAGCACAGCGCGGTGACCTGATTGCTGCGGTGCATCGGGCCGCGGCTTTCCATCAGGCGCTCGGTCAGCTTTATGCCGAATATCAGCGTCGCCGCCGCCGGCTGGCCTGTGCCGCTGATAAGAACGCCGCTCAGATTGTTCTGGTGCCTTATGACATATGTACGCGCCAGAAATGAGCCCATCGAGTGCCCCAGCATGAAATACGGCAGGCGCGGGAACTGCTCGTGCGTCAGCTGATACAGCAGGTGCATATCCTCGACGACCGTCATCCATCCGTCTTCAAGCGCGAAAAAACCGCGGCGCTCGTCCTCCTGATAGCTTTTCCCGTGACCGAGATGGTCGTTTGCGACAACTATGAACCCGTGTCTGGCCATGAAGCGCGCATATGTGTCATAGCGGCCGATATGCTCGCATATGCCGTGCGATATCTGAAGCACGGCGCGCGGCTCGGTGTCTTCACACTGCCACCTCATGGCGCGGATATTGGTTTTGCCGTCTGATGATTTATAGAAAAACTCCAAGCAATTGCACATGTTGTCCCCACTTTCAGCTTCGCTGCGTTGTTCACGGTACCATACCAGTCAATTTTACCGTTTTGGCGTGCTTTCGTCAATAGCGCGTTTCAATAGGAGGTAATCATGGACAGGTTTATCCTTGCCCTTGACCAGGGCACAACATCAACACGCGCCATGCTGTTTTCGTCAGGCGGCGCGGCGTCGTGCATAAGCCGGTTCGACTTGAAACAGAGCTATCCGCACCCCGGATGGGTGGAACACGACGCGATGGAGATAATGGCGTCGGCACTGCGCGTCATGTCGCAAACGGTTGAGCGCAGCGGCCTTGACCGGCGAAGCATCGCCGGAATCGGCATCGCGAACCAGCGCGAGACGACAATCGTCTGGGACAGAGAAACCGGCGTGCCCGTCTGCCCCGCCATAGTCTGGCAATGCAGACGCACGGCCGCGCTGTGCGAGGCGATCGTGCGCCGCGGGCTGGGCGAACGGATACGCCGCGTCACCGGTCTGACGCCCGACGCCTATTTCTCGGCGACAAAGCTGATGTGGATACTCGACAACATCCCTATGGCGCGGCAAAGGGCCGAACGCGGCGGGCTGCTGTTCGGCACGGTGGAAAGCTGGCTTATCTGGAACCTGACTGGCGAGCACGTCACCGACCATTCAAACGCCTGCAGGACGATGCTGTTCGACATACATAACCTGCGCTGGGACGATGAGCTGTGCGCCGCGCTGGACATACCGATGCGCATGCTGCCGCGCCCGGTGGAAAACAGCGCTGTTTTCGGGCGCGTAAAGCCGGGGCTTCCGGGCCTTGAAGCGCTGGCCGGCGTGCCGGTGTGCGGCAGCGCGGGGGACCAGCAAGCCGCGCTGTTCGGGCAGGGGTGCTTTGAACGCGGCATGGCGAAGAACACATACGGCACAGGCTGCTTTGCGTTGATGAACACCGGCGGAGTGCCGGCAAATACCGACGGGATGCTGACATCTGTGGGATGGACGCTTGAGGGCACGACGAGCTATGTTATCGAGGGCAGCGTGTTTAACGCGGGCTCGGCAATACAGTGGCTGCGGGATGAAATGGGCCTGATAACCGCCGCCGGTGAGATAAACGCGCTGGCGGCCCGCGTGCCGGACAGCGGCGGTGTGTACATGGTACCGGCCTTCACCGGCCTGGGCGCGCCGCACTGGGATATGTATGCGCGCGGTACGATAGTCGGCCTGACGCGCGGCAGCGGCGCGGCGCATCTGGCGCGCGCCGTACTGGAAGGCATTGCGTTTCAGGTGGCCGAGCTTATCGAGGCGATGGAGCGCGAATCAGGCGGGGCCGTGCGCTCGCTGTGGGTCGACGGCGGCGCGTCGCAAAGCGATTTGCTGATGCAGTTCCAGGCGGATATCCTTGCACGTGAAGTAAACCGGCCGCGCATGATTGAGACAACGGCTGCCGGGGCGGCGTATTTTGCCGGGCTTGCGTGCGGTGTGTGGGACAGTACGCGTCAGATATCCGCCATGCGGCAAGTCGAGCGGCGCTTTGAACCGGATAAACCGAAGGAACATGTAGATAAATTAATGTACGGCTGGCGCCGCGCGGTTGAGCGCGCACGAGGCTGGGAAGAAAAGGATGTTATTCCATGACAAATGAGTTAATACTTATCATCAGTGTGGCCGTAATCTTTTCTGTCGTTCTCATCTGGTACAAGCTCTTCGGCAAATCGGGGCTGATGTCGCTGACGGTGCTTGTTACAATAGCGGCCAATATCGAAGTACTTATACTTGTCAACGCCTTCGGGCTCGAGCAGACACTCGGCAACGTGCTGTTCGCGTCCACATTTCTTATTACCGACATACTAAGCGAGATGTGCGGCAAGCAGTACGCAAAAAAGGCGGTCAACATCGGCATAGCCACATCCGTGACGTTTATCGTTATCTCACAGAGCTGGCTGCTGTACGTCCCTGCTGCGAACGACTTTGCCTCGCCCGCCATTTATCAGATTTTTTCTTCCACACCACGGCTTATGCTCAGCAGCCTTGTCGTCTATGCCATATGCCAGCGGTTTGACGTGTGGGCATACCATAAAATATGGGAGCTTACCGAGAAGCGCACCGGCGACAAAAAAAGCATGCTGTGGCTTCGCAACAACGCCGCGACGCTTGTCTCCCAGCTGCTTAATACATTTCTTTTCAACTTTGCGGCGTTTTGGGGCATATATGAGCTGCCGACGCTTATCAGCATCTCGCTTGCCGGGTACGTAATTTTTATATTTACAAGCCTGCTTGACACGCCGTTTATATATTTTGCGCGCAGGATAAAGCCGCGCGAGCGGTGACGGGCACATCTTGAACACAGAAAAAGGTTTGGGCAGTGCCCAAACCTTTTAGGCTGTCAAAGAAAGGTGTTCAGGTTTTTTGCATGAAAAGTAACGTGATTAAAAAGTTCCTAAAACCCCCGCTTATAATCAAAAATTCCGGGAATTCATTTCCCGAGAATTTTTATCAAAATTGAAAATTGTCGAAAA
>JAVBMB010000025.1:0-18108 GCA_031552995.1 Oscillospiraceae bacterium | reverse complement strand
TTATGGGCACTTGACATTTGACGAAATGAGTTATAAACTGTATATGAAAGTTAGAATTGACTAACCGCAGATTAAATCATCACAGCATGACGGAGGGGTATTTGTGAAAACACTCAAAGACATTAAACCCGGGCATTCGGCGGTCGTCGTAAAACTGCATGGTACCGGCGCCATCAAACGAAGGATTATGGACATGGGCATAACACGCGGCGTCGAGGTATATGTCCGCAAAACAGCTCCGCTGGGCGATCCGCTTGAGATCAATGTCCGCAGCTACGAGATGTCGCTGCGCAAGGAGGATGCGGCGAATATCGAGGTCGCGTAAACATACAGGGGTGGGGCTGCGCGGCAGCGCCGCGCAGTTAAATAAATTAGAGTTAGTTAAGGCAAACAATAATGCCGTGGCCGGCTTGCCGTCCGCGGCAGTATTCGGAGGAAAAGTATATGCCAATTAAAATTGCTCTTGCCGGCAACCCGAACAGCGGCAAGACAACCATGTTCAACGACCTCACCGGCAGCAATCAGTATGTCGGCAACTGGCCGGGTGTTACGGTTGAAAAAAAAGAGGGTAAGCTTCGCGGCGGCAACGGAGTTCTTCAGGATTTGCCGGGTATCTATTCACTCTCTCCCTATTCGATGGAGGAAGTGATTACCAGAAACTATCTGATTAACGAAAAGCCGGACGCGATAATCAACATCGTCGACGCGTCGAACATAGAGCGCAACCTGTACCTTACAACGCAGCTTCTCGAAATCGGTATCCCTGTCGTTGTCGCGCTTAACATGATGGACATCGTCCGCAAAAACGGCGATAAAATCGACATCAAAAGGCTAAGCGAAGCTCTCGGCTGCCAGATTGTCGAGACGTCGGCGTCAAAAGGCGAGGGTTCGCGCGATGTCGCCGCCATAGCGGCGGAAATCGCGATGGGCACGGCGTTGAGACCGCCGCTTCACGTCTTTGGGGGCCCGGTCGAGCACGCAATCGCCCACATAGAAGAGGTCATCAAGGCAAAGGTTGAGGCCGGGAGCCTTCGCTGGTATGCGATTAAGCTGTTCGAGCGCGACAAGAAGATTCAGGCTGAGCTTAAGCTTACGGAATCTGCTTCGCAAGAGATTGAAAAGGCCGTTCACGATTGCGAACATGAGATGGATGATGACTGCGAGAGCATCATCACAAACGAGCGGTATAATTACATAGAGAAGCTTGTCAAAAAGTGTGTCGTCAAGGCTGACCGCGGCAGGCTGACAACGTCGGACAAGATTGACAGGATTCTTACAAACAAATATCTGGCGCTGCCGATTTTTGCCGCTATAATGTTTCTCGTATATTTTATTTCGGTAACATGGCTTGGCGCGATTGTTACAGATTTTGCGAACGAAACGCTGTTTGGCGGGTGGATACATGACGGCTTGGCCGCCCTGCTTGAAGCGGGCAATGTCGCGCCGTGGCTCGAAGGCTTGCTGCTCGACGGCATTGTCGGCGGAGTCGGTGCCGTGCTGGGCTTTGTCCCGCAGATGCTGATTCTGTTCATGCTCCTTGCCGTCCTTGAAGAGTGCGGATACATGTCACGTATAGCGTTTATTATGGACAGGGTGTTCCGCCGCTTCGGCCTGTCTGGCAAGTCGTTCATCCCGATGCTTATAGGCACCGGCTGCGGCGTGCCGGGCATCATGGCCTCACGTACGATAGAGAGCGAGCACGAGCGGCGTATGACTGTTATTACAACCACATTCATGCCATGCGGCGCCAAGCTTCCGGTTATCTCGCTTATCGCCGGCTCAATGCTCGGCGGCGCGTGGTGGATTGCGCCCAGCGCGTATTTCCTCGGCATCGGCGCCGTGCTCGTCACAGGCATCATGCTTAAGAAGACAAAGTTGTTCGCCGGCAAAGCCTCCCCGTTTGTTATGGAGCTTCCGGCATATCACATACCCACGGTAAAGGCAGTGCTTCGCAGCATGTGGGAGCGCGGCTGGTCGTTTATCAAAAAAGCGGGCACAGTCATCCTGCTCGCCAGCGTTCTCATCTGGTTCCTGTCGGGCTTCGGCTTCACGGACGGCAGCTTCGGCATGGTCGAGGACATGGACACAAGTATTCTGGCTACGATAGGCAATGCAGTCGCGCCGATATTCAGTCCGCTCGGCTTTGGAGGGTGGCAGGCGGCTGTCGCCAGCATAATGGGCTTTGTCGCCAAGGAAGAGGTCGTCGGCGTGTTCGGGGTGCTCTTCGGCGTCGAGCTTATGGACGGCGGCGCGGTTGGCGGCAACCTTGCCGGCATGGCGGAGCACTTCACCGCGATCAGCGCATATGCCTTCCTCGTGTTTAACCTGCTGTGCGCACCGTGCTTTGCCGCGATGGGCGCTATCAGAAGAGAGATGAACAGCGGCAAGTGGACAGCGTTCGCCATAGGTTATCAGATGGTGTTTGCCTATGTCATAGCGATGCTTGTAAATCAGTTTGGAATGCTCTTTACCGGCAACGGGTTCGGTGTGGGAACGGCGGCGGCCGTGATTGCGCTTGCACTTCTGGTCTACATGGTCGTGCGGCCGGGCTATAAGGCCAAAACTCTCGCGTCAGACGGGGCCGGAGCGGCGAAAGGCGATTGATATGAGCGAGTTTTTTGCGCAAAATCTTGGCAATATAATTGTAGGCGCGGCAGTCCTGGCCGCTGTAGTCCTCGCCGCGCGCAAGGTCTACAGGCAAAAAAAAAGCGGCACCTGCTCGTGTGGATGTGACAACTGCGCCAGCGCGGGGAAATGCAAACACTGAGTATTTGCTATATAGTGAAGTAAAGCGACACGCCGGGCATTTGCCCGGCGTGTCGCTGTTGAGACTGCCTGAAAACCCTGCGGGGTCTTCAGGCATTTAGCCGGCTCCGGCCTGCGGGCCGGATTTCACCCATTTTATGCGCAAAAATGGGAGGGTTAAGGTGATTTTCTCCGGCATATGTCCGTGGAAAATCTGATGGCTCACGAAAAAGTAGGGCGCGCTCTAATTTTTCGACAAGCTGAAGCGTCACGCAGACGAGGGTAAAATCGACGCGATATTTTGCCTAAATATCCCGCAATCTCTTTAAATCACCGCCGATACGTGGTATACTTGTTTGGAAACAGCAAAGCGTTGTCATTCCGGGGTGATTTTCTGACAAAAACATATATTACACATTCGGGCGAGCAGACCGAGCGTCTGGGCTTTGATTTGGCGCACGACCTTGTGTTGGCGCCTGCCGTCGCACTCTTTGGCGGGCTTGGAGCCGGGAAAACCACATTTACGCGCGGTCTTGTCCGCGGCCTTGGATGCACGGAAGACGCGAAAAGCCCGACATATACGATTGTAAACGAATACCCAGGCCGGTATCCTGTATGCCATTTTGATATGTACAGGCTGAACGGTTCTGAGGATTTATACGACATCGGCTGGCAGGACTATATCGCTTCGGGTGCGCTGCTTGTTGTCGAGTGGAGCGAGCGCGCCGAGGATGCGCTGCCGCGCGGAACGGTCAGGATATATTTTGAAAGCGACGGGCCGGACGCCCGAAAGGTGACAGTTCACTATGACGATTCTTGCGCTTGATACATCGGGTAAAATCGCGTCGTGTACATTGCTTCGCCGCGGCGAGGCGCCGGCGACGCTCTGTCAGGATTCTATGCGCGACCACAGCAGCACGCTGCTTTCGCTGTGCCGCCGTCTGCTTCGGGATGCCTGTGTATCGGTCGGCGATGTCGATTTATTCGCGGCAGCTGTCGGCCCCGGCTCGTTCACCGGTGTCAGGATAGGCACAGCCGCCGTCAAGGGCTTCGGCTGGACGCAGAATAAGCCGTGCGCCGCCGTGTCGTCGCTGCTGGCTATGGCGTGGCAGCACAAGCGCGACGGCGTCGTTTGCTGCCGTATTACCGCGCTTAATGACGAGTATTATTACGCGTTTTTTCGCCGCGGGCATGGCGCTATAACCCGCATTACGCAAGATGCCGCGGCGCTGTCCGGCGATATCGCTGCCGAGGCGGAGGCGCTCGGCTGCGACACGGTTCTCACCGACACACAGTCGTCATACGGTACGGCGCTGGCGGCGGTATATATGGCAGAAAACGGCGAGGTGGGAGATTGCCATTCCGTCGAGCCGGTTTATTTAAAAAAACCGCAGGCCGAAAGGCTGCGTGAGGAAAAGTTGAAAGGATGAATATTCAATGAAAATCGCATTGGGCAGCGATCACGGCGGCTTCAGTCTCAAGGAGGTCATTAAACCGCATCTCGAGCAGGCCGGGCATGATGTTGATGACTGCGGCACGTATGACGACAGCTCGTGCCACTATCCGGTGTATGCAGAAAAAGTGGCGCAGAAGGTCAAGAGCGGTGACGCAGAGCTGGGCATTCTTGTGTGCGGTACCGGCATCGGCATGTCGATGGCGGCCAACAAGATAAAAGGCATACGCGCCGCCGTCGTCGGAGACTGCTTCAGCGCCGCTATGACACGCGCTCACAACGACGCCAATATCCTTTGCCTGGGCGAGAGAGTAACCGGCCACGGCCTTGCGCTGATGATTGTCGACACATTTGTCGCGCAGCCGTTCGAGGGTGGCAGGCATCAGACGCGGGTTGATATGATAAGCGATATAGAGGACAGATAACACCGTGCCGAACTCAGCGCATTTTTCTGGAAAGGATATAATATGAGTATGTTTCAAGTGTTCGATCATCCGCTTATTCAGCACAAACTGTCGATAATCAGGAATAAGGATACCGGCGTCAAGGAGTTCCGCGAAATTGTCGGAGAGATTGCGATGCTGATGTGCTACGATGCGACGCGCGGCCTTTCGACGGAGGCGACTATGGTTGAAACCCCCGTCTCAACAGCTGAATGCCGCACGCTGTCGGGCAAAAAACTGGCCATTGTCCCTATACTGCGCGCCGGGCTTGGCATGGTTGACGGTATGCTCAACCTCGTACCGTCGGCCAAGGTGGGGCACATCGGTCTGTACCGCGACCCGGTGACGCTTATGCCTGTAGAATACTATTGCAAGCTTCCGTCTGATATCAGCGAGCGCGATGTGTTTGTCGTCGACCCTATGCTGGCAACCGGCGGCAGCGCCGTCGCGGCGATTGGGTTCCTCAAACAGCGCGGGGTTAAAAGCATCCGCCTGATGTGCATAATTGCGGCGCCGGAGGGTGTCAAAGTTATGCAGGACGCCCATCCCGATGTTGACATATACTGCGCCGCGCTGGACGAGAAGCTTAACGACCACGGCTATATAGTTCCCGGACTTGGTGACGCAGGTGACCGTATTTTCGGCACGAAATAACGCCTGTGCTTATGATACAGGAGGGGATATATGATTAAGTGCGGTAAATGTGGGGGCAGGAATCCGGACGATTCAAGATTCTGTATATTCTGCGGCAGCGAGCTGCCGGTTGCAGGGGAGTACAGCGAGACGCGCGCCGCCTGCCCCACGCCGCAAAGCGCGCCGAGGGGGGACAGTCGTCCGCAGCAAAGCCCGGCGGTAAAGCCGCTTTCGATGTGGGCATATTTCGGCTGTCTGCTGCTGTTTTGCATTCCGCTTGTCGGCTTTGGTTTTGTGATTGTCTGGTCATGCGGCGGCACGCGTAACCCGCATCTGCGCGCGTTTGCGCGCGGTGCGCTTTTGTTTATCATATTTGTCTGTCTGCTCACAGCGCTTGCCTGGGACATGACGATGAAATATGTGGTGCCCGAGATTGAAAGGCACTTCGATTACGATGTGCAGTGGTACTACGGCACGGCTGACGCGGCGGATGAGGGTAAAACAGATATTATTTTTAAAGGGGGCAAAAGCTGTGCAGTTCATATTCAAGCATAACAACATCAATGTAAGCGACCTCGGCAAGTCGGTTGATTTTTATACAAAGGCGCTCGGATTAAAGGAGCTGGCGCGCAAGCAGCGCGAGGGCTTTACGCTTGTGTTCATGGGCGACGGCGTCACAGACTGGCGGCTTGAGCTGACATGCCTTGATGACCATCCGCAGCCATATGACCTCGGTGAGAACGAAATTCACTTCTGTCTGTCTGTCGATGACTATGAAGCGGCGCACGCGTTGCACAGCGAAATGGGCTGTATATGCTACGAAAACCTTGGCATGGGGCTGTATTTTATCGAGGACCCGGACGGCTACTGGGTGGAGATATTGCCTGCTAACAGGTAACGCAAGCTTAAGCTTACAAAAAAGGGAAGTATTGATGTCATCAATACTTCCCTTTGTGCTCTGCCGTGGCGTCGCGCTATTGCGCGTCGTCATTCTCGCTCTCGGACACTGGCGGCTCCTCGTCGTCAGCCGAAACGGCGTCACCGGTTGTGTCGTTTTCATTTTCGGGCGCAATAAGCAGCTCGCTGTCCGGCGTCTTGTCGGCGTCCGGTGTGGGGCCAAAAGCGGCGTCCGCGCGGTAACGGCTGTATTCCTTTTGAAACTCGGCCGATTCAACCTCGGCATAGTTAAACTCATCCGCAAATGTGCCCGGGTTGATAAGCAAATGCCAACGCTGAATCACAGCGTTGTTCTTCGCCTTTTGCTTGCCGCCGTAGCCCGGCAGATACACCATCGGGTCGCCGTCCTCTTCCAGAACACAGGGGAAGGCCATCATATTCCCCATCCTGTCGCTCTCAAGCCACAGGAGGTATGTCCTGCCGTCCTTACTGGTGGCGCGGAAGTAATGATTCTTTGACGCTGCGGCGCTGCCGAACAGCAGCCGTTTCAGGCTGAACTTCTCCTTGCCGGTATGTATAAGGGCTGGAGTAAAATTTTTCATGTCCTCGCTCCTCAAACTGCATATTGCGGCCAAGCAGGCCTCTCGCTTATTTTATAGGTTTCCGGCTCAAAAGTAAATAGTTTTCTCATGCCGGCAAAAAAGATGCCGGCCGGTTTTGCATCAAAACCGGTCGGCGACAGTATATATCACTTAAGTGCCGGTTGTTACGGCGTCATCTCGCGGCGGCAGTTTTCGCAGATATTTTTCCCTTTGTACTTCAACAACTTCTTTGTACTTCCGCAGAATATGCAGTCAGGCTCGTACTTTTTAAGTACTATGGAATTCGCCTCCGAATAAATTTCGAGAGGGTCGCCACAGTCAACTTCCAGGTTCCGCCTCAGCTCAATTGGCAAAGTGATTCTGCCAAGGTTATCAATCTTTCTAAGAATACCGGTAGATTTCATAGTGTTACTCCTTTTGCATGGGAATACGACAAAAATATTTCAGACATGACCTTTTGCAACAATTTTCCTGTTACAGTTACTATTATTGCAGAATTTACATTTCTTGTCAATTGTTTTAATAAATATAATTTGTTAACTTTTTCTGCTGAAAAATTCCCAGATTTGTCAATTTATTTGGATATTTGTCTCAAAATGCAACTTTCGTCTCGTTTTATATCACAGGATATATGAGGAAAATGTATTATGATGTCAAAAATTGTCGCATTATTAATGGTTGTGTCGATAGTGTGTGCTCTGGCTTGCAAGAGCATGGATGCCGTATCGCAGGCGAGCATAGCCGGCGCAAAGGAAGCGGTAAATCTGCTGCTGGGAATTGGCGGCGCGATATGCCTTTGGAGCGGGATTATGGAAGTGATGAACCGCAGCGGACTAAGCCGCGGGTTCGCGCGGCTTCTCGGCCCGCTCATCACGCTGCTGTTTGGCAGCTATGGCAAAGACAATGAAGCGCGCGAGGCAATTTCTCAAAACATGGCGGCAAATCTGCTTGGCCTTGGGAACGCAGCAACCCCCGCCGGGCTGCGCGCCGCAAAGCGGCTGCAAGAGTTGTCGCGCCAAAAAGGAGAACCCCCGCACGCGGTGTTCCTGCTGATAATAATCAATACCGCATCAATGCAGCTGCTGCCCACGACGATTGCGGCGGTCAGGGCGCAGCACGGCGCGGCGCAGCCTTACGATATATTGCCTGCCGTGTGGCTTGCCAGCGCCGCGTCTGTTCTTGTCGGCGTGCTGGCGGCAAAGACGCTTCGCGGCGCGCGGCGCGGGAGATGAGCGGTTATATTGTACCTATAGCCATAGCCGGGATAATCGTACACGGCGTAATACGCGGGGTTGATGTGTACGACGCGCTTGTGTGCGGCGTCAAATCGGGCCTTAAGGTGTGCGCCGGTATATTCCCCGCGATGCTCATCATGCTTGTTGCGCTGTCAATGCTTCGAGCAAGCGGCGCCGTAGAACTGCTGTGCGGCTTTGCCGCACCGATTGTCGCGCCGCTGGGCATACCTCCAAGCTGCCTGCCGCTGGCGCTTTTGCGCCCGTTTTCCGGCAGCGGCGCGCTTAGTATCGGCAGCGGGGTGATTGCCGAATGCGGCCCGGACAGCCTTGCGGGGCGCATTGCGGCGGTTATGCTCGGCTCGAGCGAGACCAGCTTTTACACTATCGGGGTGTACACCGCGTATCTTGGCATAAAAAATACCGCATACGCCGTGCCGGCAGCGCTGTCCGCCGACCTTGCCGCGTTTATCATGTCGGGCATAGCCGTACGTCTGCTGATGTAACACCGCCGGCATAAACGTTAAGCCCGTATCGCCGGGTATTAATACTGTAAAAATCAAACCCCGGGATACTTTTCCCCGGGGTTTTACTGTATGTTCATGTCGTTTCTGCGGGTCGCATATCACTGCTTGAACCGCTCGAGCGCCTGTTTATACAGCGGATTGCGCGGTGCGCTGCGCAGGCGTGACACAGTCTTGACGGCGTCGGTCAGGCTCAGCCCGTCATCAATAAGCGCTTTAACTTCGCCAAGCAGGTCGGACGGCTCCGCATCCTTAGGCTCGGCGTCACCGCCGGCGACAACCAGCACAAACTCGCCGCGAGGCGCCTCGGTTTGATAGCGGACCCGCGCCGCGCCAAGTGTCGTGCGGATGACGGTCTCGTGAAGCTTTGTTATCTCTCGGCACAGCGCAACCGGCCTGTCGCCAAGGTACGTCAGCATGTCTTCCAGCGTCGCCGCTAGCTTGTGAGGCGCCTCGTAAAACACCATGGTCCGTGTCTCTGCGCGAAGGCTTTCAAGGTGCTGCCTGCGGCTCTTGTTGTTCGTTGACAGAAATCCTTCGAATGTGAATCTGCCGCTGTCCATACCGCAAATCGACAGCGCCGCAATTGCGGCGCTTGGCCCGGGAATCGCCACGACCTCGATTTCGGCCTCGTGACACATTGCAACAAGGTCGCTGCCGGGGTCGGATATCGCAGGAGTGCCGGCATCGGTAATCAGCGCGCAGCTTTCGCCGCCGGCCAGACGCGAGACAATCATCTCGCCCTTTTGCCTGCGATTATGTTCAAAATAACTCATCTGCGGGGTTTTTATCTGAAACCTGTTCAAAAGCTTGGCGCTGACCCTCGTGTCCTCCGCGGCAATAAAGTCAACACATCGCAGTGTCTCCACCGCACGGGCGGAAATATCGCCCAGATTCCCAATCGGTGTCGCCACCACATACAGCTTGCCCTTCATGTCACAGTCCCTTCCGTGTCCGAATATATGCGTCTGTATTCCTCTGTCGGCTCACCGCCGGATGTGATAAACAGAGGCGGCATAATTTCGAGCTTGCATGCGCGGCCGAGCCGGGCTTCCAGCATAGCGAGATTCGCCGGTTTTTCCGCCGACTGGTGTACAAGCCTAAGTGTGCCGGCGGCGAAGCCGTGCGCCGCGCACGCGGCCAGAAGCGCGGGCAGCCCGCCCGGCTTGTGACAGATGTAAAACCTGCCGCCGGTTTTAAGCGCAAACCTTGCGGCAAGAAAAATATCTTCGGTGCCTGTTGTGATGTCCGTCCTCGCTCGGGCAATGGACGATTTCTCCGATACCGCGCCGTGACCTTGCGAAAAATATGGCGGATTCGAAACGCATACATCATACTTTTGCGCAAGCTCGCGCGGCAAATCGCGGATGTCTCCGGCGCGAACGCTGCCGCGCGCGGCAAGGCCGCACCGCGCGTAGTTGCTGCTCGCAAGTGCGGCGGCATCGGGTTCAATTTCGATTCCGTCCACATCCCCGCCGCCGCGCAGCATAACAAGCACGCCCAGGCAGCCGATACCGGCGCCGAGGTCAAGCGCCCGCTCACCCGTGGCGACACGCGCAAAATCGGCCAGCAGCACGCTGTCCTGAGTCAGCTTAAAAAATCTGTCGCTCTGTTCGATTTCATGGCCGTCAAACAGTTTTACAGTGCGCATGGTTCACCTCAATGACAAATCTGAGAATATTGTAACACATCACTGTAAAAAATAAAACAGACGAAAATTGCAGCGGACTTACAACAATATAACACTGGAGATACACACCATGAAAATAACAAAAACTCAGTTCATTCAAATTGCCGTGATATTCATGTTAAATGTAGTGCTGATAATTGCGCTGACAGAGTTCACAGGAGTCAATGCGGCGACATATAAAAACGGCTCGACCGGGGAAACCGTAAAGGTGATTCAGACAAAGCTAAAGCGCTGGGGCTATTTTAACGGCTCTATTGACGGCGTGTACGGAGGGCAGACTGAGGCCGCTGTGCGGTCGTTCCAGCAGGTTAACGGCCTTAAGGCTGATGGCGTGTGCGGAGAAAAAACGCTCGCCGCGCTCGGCATATCGTCGGGCGGCTCCGACGGAGGCTCGGGCAGTTCAAGCGGAAGCAGCCGGGACAATGATATGTATCTGCTGGCGCGCATGATATCGGCCGAGGCGCGAGGTGAACCGTATACCGGGCAGGTGGCGGTCGGGGCCGTAATCCTCAACCGCGTCGACCATCCCAGCTTCCCCAACACCGTAGCAGGTGTACTGTATCAGCCCGGCGCGTTCAGTCCGGTGGCAAACGGAGAGTTTGACCGCGTCACGATAACCGATTCGGCGCGCAAGGCGGCGCAGGACTGCATAAACGGAAGCGACCCTACCGGTGGCGCGATATATTTTTATAATCCGGAGAAATCGACAAGCAAGTGGATACTGTCGCGCGAGGTTGTAATGACGATAGGGGAGCATGTATTTGCCAAATAAAGCAGCGAAGCTGGCAGCAAGGCCGCATATGCGGCCTGTTTGATTTTGAGAAAAATCTAGCATTTTCTTTATTTTTTTACACATATCTTGACAGGCTCTCTATAAAGATATAGAATTATTTTAAATATGCTGGGGCTTTATGGTCATCTGATGAAAACCGGTGAGCAACCCTACGGCATGTAAATATAGATTAGGAGGAACAAGCGTGCCACCCTTAAGCACACCATTTATCGTCGTAAGTTTGGTTGCTTTGCTGGCCGCGGTCGCCATTGGCGTTTTTGCAGGATATTTAATCAGAAAAAATGTTGCAGAAAAGGAAATAGGCAGTGCCGAGGACGAGGCAAAGCGGATCATTAATGACGCTATAAAGGCCGCCGAATCGAAAAAGCGCGAGTCTGTCGTCGAAGCTCGGGAAGAGATATATAAACTGCGGGCTGAGAACGATAAAGAGATTAAAGAACGCCGGGCGGAGGTTCAAAAGCAGGAACGCCGCATCCAGCAAAAAGAAGAAAATATTGAAAAAAAGCTTGAGAGCATTGAAGCAAAGGAAGAAAAACTGAGCAATAAGCTGAAGCAAGTGGAAGAGGAACACGAGGAGATTCGCTCAATCAAAAAAGGCCAGCTCGAAATGCTGGAGAAAATCTCCGAACTCACCGCCGAGGATGCGAAGAGTTATCTTGTTAAGCTTGTGGAAGATGAGGCGAGACACGACGCGGCGCTTAAGCTGCGTGAGATTGACCGCCAGATGCGTGAGGATGCCGACAACAAGGCCAGAGAGATATTGTCGGTCGCAATCCAGCGCTGCGCCGCCGACCATGCAAGCGAGGCGACCGTCTCGGTTGTTCCGCTGCCGAATGATGATATGAAAGGCCGCATAATCGGGCGGGAGGGGCGTAATATCCGTACGCTTGAGACACTTACCGGCGTCGATCTCATTATCGACGACACGCCGGAGGCGATTACGCTGTCCAGCTTCGACCCTGTCCGCAGGGAGATTGCGCGCCTGTCGCTTGAAAAGCTTATCACAGACGGCCGTATACACCCCGCCAGAATAGAGGAGACGGTAGAAAAAGCCTCTAAAGAGGTTGAGAACACTATCAAGCAGGAAGGGGACCGGGCGCTGTTCGAGACCGGCGTCCACGGCGTACATCCCGAGCTTGTTAAGCTGCTCGGCAGGATGCATTACCGTACAAGCTACGGGCAGAATGTGCTCAAGCACTCGGTAGAGGTCGCCCATATAGCGGGGCTGCTCGCCGGTGAAATCGGCGCTAACGTCGCCTCGGCAAAGCGCGCGGGGCTTCTGCACGACATCGGCAAGGCTGTCACACACGAGGTTGAGGGCTCGCACGTCACCATAGGCGTCGAGCTTGCGCGCAAATACCGCGAAAAAGAAGAAATCGTACATGCCATCCACGCCCACCACGGTGAAGTTGAAGCCGAGAGTATCACGGCCTGCCTTGTGCAGGCGGCCGACGCCATATCAGCCGCCCGCCCGGGCGCACGAAGGGAAAATCTCGAAGCGTACATCAAGCGCCTGGAGCGCCTTGAGGAGCTGGCCGGCAGCATGGTAGGCGTCGACAAGTGCTTCGCGTTCCAAGCGGGAAGAGAGATACGCATCATCGTCAAGCCGGAGGAAGTTAAGGATGACGATATGGTGTTCCTCGCCAGAGAGCTGTCGAAGAAAATAGAGAACGAGCTGAACTATCCTGGGCAGATTAAGGTTCATGTCGTGCGCGAGACAAGGGCCGTAGATTACGCGAAATAGACTAAAAAAACGCCGCCGTGCCCGTATTCGGGCACGGCGGTTCTGTTTTGTCTGTGGGATTAATTCAAACTTCCGTGCCCGGCATACCGCCTACATAGCGTGTGTCGTACTGCCCAAGCCAGGATATATACTCGTCGCTTATACGGCTGACAGTGTTCTTTTTGAACTCATGCACATCAAACTCAAGACTGGGATCTTGCGACATCGCGACGTAGACGGCGATGTTGGCGCAGTGGTCGGATATCTTCTCGTAGTTATGGATGATATCGAGGAAGGGTATACCGTTGTTGACAGTACATGTCCCGGCCTGAAGTCTTGCGATGTGGCGGCTCTTAAGCGTCTCTTTCATCGTGTCGATAACATCCTCAAGCGCCTGTATGCGCGGCATTATCGCCGGGTTGGAGTTCATATAGCATTCGTTCGTCATGCGGATAATTTCCTCGGTCGCCTCGCTCATCATCAGCAGCTCTTCGACGGCCGAATGGGAGAAATGCACTTGCTTTTCGGTTATCAGCACATATTGATCCATCAGGTTCTCGCAGTAATCACCAATCCGCTCATAGTCGCCTATTGCGTGAAGTATCTCGGCGTATTGGCGCTTGCCGCTGCCCAGGTCGACATCCTTCATGCCCACCATATAGGCGTTCAGGCGCGCTTCGCACCTGTCAAGCAAGTCCTCATTTTCCAGAAAACGGGGCTGTGAAAACGGAGCTTTTCGCGTGATAGCGTTGTTGACATCAAGGAAGTTTGTCAGCGCAAGCTGCCCCATCGAGCACACAACCCTGTGGCACTGCTCTATAGCTACGGACGGTGTCGGGTACAGTCTCGGGTCAAGGCGCGTAAGCTCGTCCGACATATCCTGGTTGCCTGTTGCGCGTATCGTCTTCTCGGCAAGCTTGACAAGAAGTTTGGAAAACGGCAGGAACAATATCGTCGTCACAATGTTAAACAGCGTATGGAAGTTCGCGATTGCCGCCTTTGTAATAAACGCGTCCCAGAACGGAAAACGAAAAACGGCATTCAGGCCGAATATCCCCGCGATAAATATAATCGACCCGATTAGATTGAAATAAAAATGGATAAATGCCGCCCGCTTGGCGTTCCTGTTGCCGCCCAGCGACGAGGTGAGCGCTGTGATACACGTTCCGATGTTCTGGCCCATAATGATTGGCAGCGCCGCCGAATACGTGACGGCACCTGTCGCGGCTGCCGCCTGCAATATACCGACTGACGCTGCCGAGCTGTGAAGTATCGCCGTGACGACGGTGCCGACCAAAATGCCCAGCAGCGGGTTTTGCAGCGTAATAAACATCTGCTTAAACGCCGGCAAGTCGCTTAGCGCCGCTACCGAGCCCTCCATGACAGCCATACCCAAAAACAGCATGCCTATACCGATGAAGATCTCGCCGGTCGTCTTAAGCTTCCTGCGCCTGGCGAACATGATGAATATCGCGCCGGCGGCGATAGCAAAATAGCACAGCACCGACGGCTTGAGGTATTGCAGCAGCGAACTTCCAGCGCCGGACGAATCGAGGCGCAAAAGCTGCGCCGTTATCGTCGTGCCGATATTGGCGCCCATGATAATGCCGACCGCCTGATTAAGGTTCATGATGCCGGCGTTGACAAACCCGACAACCATGACCGTTGTGCCGGTAGAGCTTTGAATGACGGCGGTAACTAGCGCGCCGAGCGCGACGGCCTTGAACAGATTGCCGGTCATCTTCCCCAGTGTACGTTCAAGTCGCTCTCCGGCCAGGCTTTCAAGTGCCCCACCCATGACGGTCATACCGTAAAGCAGCAGGCCGAGCCCGCCAAGGAACTTTAGGACAGAGACAAAATCCAAGGCGTCACCTCCAAAATGTGGTTATCGCGGCGCGTAAAATCGCACGACAGCACAAATCCGACCTTGCCGCCGCGCGATGCCGTGAATAGTCGTGAATAGTATGAATAAATAATATCAAAAAAAAGCGCGCCGCGCAATGCCGCACGTAAATATTTGTCCGCGCTGTAGTGCGCCTTCTGTTATTGACTATGAAGGGCGTTAGTGATAAAATTAATCGATATAGCGCCTGACGGCACATCGCCGTTTACTTTGGCAGGCGTGCCGAAAGGAACAGCGTATGTGGATCAGTGACGGATGGAAGGAATACGAGCTTCTCGACTGCGGCGACGGCAGACGGCTGGAGCGGTGGGGGAAGCATATTCTCGTGCGGCCGGACCCTCAAGCGCTGTGGAAGCCCTATGGGCACCGGCTGTGGAACGCAGCCGACGCGACATATAACCGCTCTAACTCGGGCGGCGGCAGTTGGGATGTAAAAGCCCTGCCCGCCGGCTGGAATATAAAATACCGTGCGCTGACATTCAATGTCAAACCGATGAGCTTTAAGCACACAGGCGTATTCCCCGAGCAGGCTGCCAATTGGGATTTTATCGGCGACAAAATCAAAGCTCGCGCGGGCAGGGCATCGGTGTTGAATCTGTTTGCCTACACAGGGGGCGCTACGCTTGCCGCAGCCGCCGCCGGCGCCGAGGTGTGCCATGTAGACGCCGCGCGCGGTATGGTTAGCTGGGCAAAGGAAAATGCCCGTCTCAGCGGCCTTGGAGGCGCAAGTATACGGTATATTGTTGACGATTGCGTCAAGTTCATCAAAAGAGAGATTACCCGTGGCCGCAAGTACGACGGCATCATCATGGATCCGCCGTCCTACGGGCGAGGCCCGTCGGGCGAGGTGTGGCGGTTCGAGGAACAAATCGCCTCGCTTGTAGAGCTGTGCGCGCAGCTTCTCAGCGATGACCCTCTTTTTTTTATCATCAACTCATATACAGCCGGTGTTTCGCCGTCGGTCGCGGCGTATCTGCTAGGCTCACTCGTGCAGACAAAATGTGGGGGCAGCGTACAGGCCGACGAGCTAGGGCTGCGTGTCACATCGACCGGGCTCGCGCTGCCGTGCGGTCACACGGGCAGATGGCAGCGCTGACTACATCAGAATAAGGAGGCCGGCTCATGCCGATAATCAGCGCGAGAGGGCTTACATTTAAATATGGAAAAGACGACCCGTCCCCGGCGATTGACGACGTGACTGTTGACATCGAGCCGGGCGAGTTTGTAGCTGTGCTTGGGCATAACGGCAGTGGAAAGTCAACATTTGCCAAGCACCTCAACGCCATACTGCTGCCAAGCGGCGGTGCGGTGTATGTCGACGGAATCGACACAGCTGATGACAACCGCGTGTTTGATGTGCGCAAGGCGGCCGGCATGGTGTTCCAAAACCCGGATAACCAGATTGTCGCAACCGTCGTCGAGGAGGATGTCGCTTTCGCGTGCGAGAACATCGGCATGCCGCCGGAGGATATCCGCCGCAGAGTCGACGAGGCTCTCGCGGCCGTCGGCATGACGCAGTACGCGAAGCACGCGCCGCATCTGCTGTCCGGCGGGCAAAAACAGCGCGTTGCTATTGCCGGTGTGCTTGCTATGGAGCCTAAAGTCATTGTCATGGACGAGCCGACAGCCATGCTCGACCCCGCCGGCAGGCGGGAGGTGCTTAAGTCAATTGGGCGGCTGAACCGTGAAAAGGGTATAACAATAGTTCTGATTACCCACCATATGGATGAAGCGGCATTGGCCGGGCGGGTTATTGTGATGAGCGACGGCAGGATTGAGATGGACGGCACGCCCAGGGATGTGTTTTCGCAGGTGGAGCGCGTGCGGGGCATGTCGCTGGCAGTGCCGCAGACGATAGAACTGATATACGATATAAACCGTGAGACAGGCGCCGCGCTTCCGCTGACCGAACTGACTGTTGACGAGTGCGCCGCGCTTGTGATGCGCTATATAGGGGAAACAATAAGTTGAACAACGTAGTATTGCAGGTTGAATCGCTGACACATGTATACAGCGCCGGTACGCCGTTTGAAAAAGTTGCGGTAGCCGGTGTGGATTTTGTTGCGAACAGCGGCGAGTTCATCGGCCTTATCGGCCATACCGGCAGCGGCAAATCAACACTTATACAGCATTTTAACGGTTTGCTCAAGCCGACGACGGGGCGCGTGCTGATAAACGGAGAGGACATACATCAGTCCAAGGAGATGACGCGCGCCGCGCGTTTTGCCGTCGGGCTTGTGTTCCAGTACCCCGAATATCAATTGTTTGAGGAGACTGTTTACCTCGATATCGCCTTCGGCCCAAAAAATATGGGGCTTGAAAAGCAGGAGATTGACCGCCGTGTGCGCGCGGCCGCCGCGACGACCGGCGTACCCGATGAACTGCTGGACAAATCCCCGTTTGAGTTGTCCGGCGGGCAAAAGCGCCGTGTCGCGCTCGCCGGGGTGTTCGCGATGGAGCCTGAGGTTCTCGTGCTTGACGAGCCGATGGCGGGGCTTGACCCCGCCGGGCGCGAGGATGTGTTCAGGTTTATTAAGGAATATCACCGCATACACGCGACGACGGTGATATTTGTCACGCACAGTATGGAGGACGCCGCGCGCATGGCCGACCGAATCGTTGTGATGAAGGACGGCGGCGTGCTGATGCAAGGCGCTGCGCGCGATGTGTTCCTTCGTGCGCAGGAGCTTATTGAGTCCGGCCTTGATGTGCCGCAGATAACGCAGGTGTTCCTGCGCCTTAAAGAGCTTGGGGTTGACATCGACACCGCCGTATACACCGTCGAGCAGGCAGTGCGCGCCATAAGAGACAGGGGTGGACGCCATGCTTAAGGACATTACGCTAGGCCAGTTCTTCCCGGGAACAAGCGTCGTGCACAGGCTCGACCCGCGCAGCAAGATACTGATGCTGATACTGTTCATCGTCGCGCTGTTTATGGCGCAGGGCGTCTGGGCCTATCTGACATGCCTTGTGTGCGTCGTCGCCGTCATCGCGGTGTCGCGCATATCGCCAAAGCTTGTGTTTAAAAGCCTCAAGCCGATAATCATTCTTGTTACATTCACCGGAGTGCTGAATATGCTTTACACCCCGGGCGACGCGCTGTTCTCGTTTTGGATATTCACGGTCACACGCCAGGGAGTTGCGTCTGCCGTGTTCCTGACATCGCGCATCATCATGCTTATTGCAGTCACATCTCTTCTGACATATACGACATCCCCGATTGCGCTTACCGACGCCATAGAGCGCCTGCTCAGCCCGCTTAAAAAAATCAAGGTTCCGGTGCACGAGTTCGCCATGATGATGACAATCGCTATGCGCTTCATCCCGACGCTTATTGAGGAGACCGATAAAATTATGTCGGCGCAAAAATCGCGCGGGGCTGATTTTGAAAGCGGAAACATCCTTCGCCGCGCCAAGGCGCTTGTGCCCGTGCTTGTGCCGCTGTTTGTGTCGGCGTTTCGCCGCGCCGA
>JAVBMB010000096.1:0-5073 GCA_031552995.1 Oscillospiraceae bacterium | reverse complement strand
GAAGATTTTGAAGAATTGTGTGCATTTTTGCGTCAATTCAGGCTTGAGCGGGTCGGCGCTTTCTGTTATTCTCAAGAGGAGGGTACCGACGCCGCGCAGATGCCGGGGCAGGTGCCCGAGGATGTCAAGCAGGAGCGGCTCGAGCAGGTATATGCAATCCAGCAGGGGATAATGCAGCAGCACGCCGCGGGTACAATTGGCAGGACGCTAAAGGTTCTGTGCTGCGGCACAGACGAACTAGGCCGATGTTACGGCCGCAGCTATATGGATTCACCGGATGTTGACGGCGCCGTCTACTTCGAGGGAGGGCGCGAGGGTGAGTTTGCGCTAGTCGATATCACCGAGGCCTGCGAATGCGATTTTTTTGGCAAGTTGCATTTGGAGTGACCTCGGCGACCATTAATGTAGAGGAGGAATGCAGCGCGCCGCATGGCACGCCGCAATTGCGGACATGACGACAGCGAACATCATTACGATGGTAAGAATCGTGCTTATCCCGGTTTTCATGGTTCTTGCGTACCGCACTGACCAGACATCAGCAATACTGACGATAGCAATATTCGCCATCGCCAGCCTGACGGACGGCCTGGACGGATATATAGCCCGCAAGTACAAGCAAGTGACAAACTTCGGTAAGTTTATCGATCCGCTTGCCGATAAACTTCTCGTCATGTCTGCGCTGCTGATATTCGTTCAGGAGGGCGTAATTCCCGCGTGGGCCGTCACAATAATCCTGGCCAGAGAGTTCACCGTCACATCACTTCGCATGGTCGCCGCTGCGGACGGCGTCGTGATTCAAGCCGCCTTCTGGGGTAAACTAAAGACATTCAGCCAAATCATATGTATACTCATTCTGCTCTACCAGCCGGAGCCTCTGATGTTAACATCGTGGCTCACGCTGCAAACGCTGTGTATATTCATAATGGTCGCCGTGTCTGTGATTTCTGGCGTCGATTATGTTGTCAACAATTTTTCGGTTATCCGCGATGGGATAACGCAAAAACCAAAAGCGGACTGATTGAATTAGGAGAATAATTATGCGCTTATATAACACACTGACGAGGAAAAAAGAAGAGTTCATCCCGGTAGAGCAGGGCAAGGTCAAGATGTATGTCTGCGGCCCGACGGTTTACAATTTCTTTCATGTCGGCAATGCGCGCTGCTTTGTGACGTTTGACACGCTTCGCAGGTATTTCCAATACCGCGGGTATGATGTGACATATGTGCAAAACTTCACCGATGTCGACGATAAGATGATAAAAAAGGCAAATGAAGAGGGCACGACGTTTGACAAAATTGCCGAGCGATATACCGAAGAATACTTCACCGACGCGCACGGCCTGGGCATCCATGACGCCGATATACACCCGCGCGCAACTGAGAATATCGGCGGCATGATAGACCATATCAGCGCGCTGATTGACAAGGGCTTCGCCTACGAAACAGGCGGCGACGTGTATTTTGCGGCGCGTGTGTTTTCCGGCTACGGCAAGCTGTCGAACCAGCCGCTTGACGAGCTTGAATCTGGCGCGCGCATCGCCGTTGGCGAGCAAAAGCGCGATCCGCTTGACTTCGCACTTTGGAAGGCCGCCAAGCCGGGAGAGCCGAGCTGGAGCTCGCCATGGGGAGAGGGACGTCCCGGCTGGCACATAGAATGCTCGGTCATGAGCCGCCGCTACCTAGGCGAGACAATCGACATTCACGCCGGAGGTATCGACCTGTGCTTCCCGCATCACGAGAACGAAATCGCCCAGAGCGAAGCGCTGACCGGCAAACCGTTTGCCAATTACTGGCTCCATAATGCCTTTATTAATATCGACAACCAAAAGATGAGCAAGTCAAAGGGCAACTTCTTCACGGCCCGCACGGCGGCAGGGGTATACGGCTATGATGCCATCAGGTTTTTCCTGCTGTCGGCTCACTACCGCAGCCCCATAAACTACTCGGCCGATTCGCTTGAGCAAGCGGCGGCGTCGCTGGGCAGGATAACGACTGCGCGCCGTAATCTGGAGTTCATGGCGCAAAACGGCGGGGAAGGCGCTATGACGCCTGCCGAGAGGGTGAGTGTAGAGTCGTGTGCCGGCTACAGGGACCGCTTTTGCCAGGCTATGGACGACGACATAAACACGGCGGACGCAGTTTCCGTGATATTCGAGCTTGTGCGCGAAGTCAACACCGTCTCCTCCCATCCGGGTGCCACGCGGGAGTATTCTTCAGCGGCGCTCGCCATACTCAGCGAGCTGTGCGGCGTTCTCGGCATCGGCGCGGCCAAGCCGCAGCGGGATGACGCCGAGATCGACGCCCTGATTGCGCAGCGCCAGCAGGCGCGCAAGGCAAAGGACTTTAAGGAGTCGGACCGCATCCGCGACCTGCTTAAGGAAAAAGGCATCGTGCTGGAGGATACTCCACAGGGCGTAAAATGGCATCGCGCCTAAGGCAGGGTGAACGGCCCCCCGCAGTCAAAGGATGATTATCTGGATTAACGGCGCGTTTGGCAGCGGCAAATCGAGCGCCGCGTTCGAGCTTCATCGCCGCCTGACCGGCTCTTTTGTGTTCGACCCCGAACAGGCCGGCTACTATATAAGGCGCAACACGCCAAAGCCGACACATGCAGGGGATTTTCAGGATGAGCCGCTGTGGCGGCGCATAAATGCCGACATGCTGAGATTGATATCATCCGGCTTTGACGGTGTAATCATCGCGCCGATGACTATAACCTCGCCGCAGTATTATGATGAGATAATCGGCGCGTTGCGACGGGCCGGCATACCGGTATTTCACTGTGTATTGTCGGCCGGAAGCAAGACACTGGCAAAGCGGCTGCGTAGCCGCATGGATGGCGCGCGCTCGTGGGGGATGCGGCATATCACGCCGTGCATCGAGGCATTTAAGAATCCTATATTCGAAAACCATATTATTACAGACGATATGCAGATTTATCAGGTAGCGGACGCTATCGCAGCCGGGGCGGGCGTCACGCTGCTGCCGCCCGCGCGCGGCAGGCTGCGCAGGTTCATCCAGAATAAGCTTACGAGCCTGCGCCAGAATCGCTGAAAAACCAACTCATTCAACATGTGTCAAGATTAACCGCCTCTTGAACCTCTCACGCTTCAGGAGACGGTGTTTTGCATAAAACGGGCAGTACGCCGCCGCGCATTAATGCGGCGCCGCGCTGCGCGCATACTACAAATCCACATCAGGCGAGGGCGAATGGACGAGCGCACAACGGTAATCGACGGTGTAATTGAGACCGTCATCTACAAAAACGAGGGAAACGGCTACACGGTTGCAAGGGCACGGCTCGATGACGGAGACGACATCGTCATCACAGGGGTCATGCCTTTTCTCGGTTGCGGAGAGCATATCACGGCCGAAGGCGCGTACCAGAGCCATCCGCAGTACGGGCAGCAGTTTTCCGTCTCGCAGTACGAGCGCGAAATGCCGGCCGACGAGTACGGCATTTACGAATATCTCGCCTCGCGCGTTATTAAGGGCATCGGGCCAAAGACGGCCCGGGCCATCGTCGACGCGTTTGGCATGGAGACATTTGATGTGCTGGAACACTCGCCCGAGCGCCTGTCCACGGTGCGCGGCATCACGCGTGACAAGGCGCTTGAGATGTGCGCCGGGTTTATCAACCAGAACAATCTTCGCCTGCTGATGGAGTTTCTGGCCCGCAGCGAGCTGCCGCAGCATCTCGCGCCGCAGCTGCTTCAAATGTACGGCGTTCACGCGCTTAAGTTTGTTCACGAAAACCCGTATCTGTTGTGCGCGGAGCCGTTTTCGGCCGATTTCTCGCGCGTCGATGAGGCGGCGCTCGGCCTCGGCTTCGCATCGGACGAGCCGAAGCGGCTTGAAGCCGCGCTGCTGTACGAGCTAAGCTGGAACATGCAAAACGGGCACTCGTTCATCCCGCAGGGCAAGCTGCTGGACGCCACGGCGCGCCTGTGCGGCAGCGAAACGGACGGTCTTGCGTCGGCTCTCGATTCGCTTATCGCAAAAGGTATGGCCGTCTTGCAGCACATTGCGGGGCTTGACGCCGTCTACATATATCAAGCGTTCGCGCAGGAGGAATATGTCGCGCGGGAGGTCTGCCGTCTGCGCGGGATGAAGCTTGTCGAGCCGCCGAACCTGCCAAAGCTGCTGGCGCGGCTTGAAAAAGAAAGCGGCATGACCTACAGCGACGGCCAGCGTCAGGCGATAGGCCTGTGCATGCGCTCAGCGCTGTCAATCGTCACCGGCGGCCCCGGCACAGGCAAGACGACCGCGCTTTTGACGATGGTGCGCCTGCTTGAGGCGTGCGGGATGACCGTGCTTCTCGCGGCGCCCACGGGGCGCGCCGCCCAGGCGATGAGCAGGCTGTGCGGCAAGGAGGCGCGTACGCTTCACCGCATGCTTGAGGCGGGGTTTGACGAGAGCGGCCGTATGCGCTTTGCGCGAAACGACGCAAACCCGCTCAGCGCCGACGCGATAATCGTCGATGAAGCGTCCATGCTCGATATATCGCTTGTCGCCTCACTGATGCGCGCCATGAAGCCGCATGCGCGTCTTGTGCTTGTAGGCGACGGAGACCAGCTTCCGCCGGTGGGCGCGGGCAATTTTTTCACCGACATCATGAACTCTGGAATGATAGACTTCGTCCGTCTCGGCGAGATATTCCGTCAGGCGCAGGGAAGCGACATCATCATGAACGCCCATATGATAAACAGGGGAGAGATGCCGTCGCTGCGCAAAAACGACAGCGATTTCTACTTCGTCTCGGCCAGAAGTCCCGAGACCGTAATCCGCTCGGCAGTCGAGCTGATTTGCTCGCGCATCCCGGCAAAGTTCGGCATCGCGGCCGACGATGTGCAGGTGATTTGCCCGACGCGCCAAATGGCCTGCGGCACACAGGCGATGAACCTGCACCTGCAAAGCGCCATCAACCCGCATGCTCCCGGCAAGGAGGAGATTCAATACGGCGGCGTCACGTTTCGCTGCGGCGACCGTGTCATGCAGATACGCAACAACTACGACCGCGACTGGCGGCGCACCGACATGTCCGAAGTCGGTGTCGGAATATATAACGGCGAT
>JAVBMB010000100.1:0-27047 GCA_031552995.1 Oscillospiraceae bacterium | reverse complement strand
TCGGCGTCAAAACCGGCTTCACAAAATCGTGCGGCCGATGTCTTGTCAGCGCTGTGACGCGTCAGGGCAGGACATTTGTAGCGGTAACGTTGTCCGCGCCGGACGATTGGAACGACCACCGCGCGATGTATGCGTCGCTGTCGTCACTAGCGCCGCGTACGCTGCTTCAGCCGGGGCAGATTGCCTCGGTGCCTGTCGTATCGGCGGAAGCTTTTTCCTGTCCTCTCTATGTCAGCGCCGGTTTCGAAATCAGCCTGCTTGACAGCGAGCTTGAAAACATTAAAACGACAATCTCCGGTCCAAGAATCTGGTACGGTGAAACACAAGCCGGCGAAAAATACGGCACACTGACAATAACGCTCAACGGAAAAACGCTGCACGAAGAAAACATATACTTCATGCAGTCGATAAGCCAGCCAAAAAGCGGCAGTCTTTTCACACGCCTGCTCGAATGGCTGGCGGGAATATTCAGGTGAATCACATTGAAAGAGAGACTTCAAAAAATCCTGTCAGCTCAGGGTATTTGCTCGCGGCGAAAAGCCGAAGAGCTGCTTGACGAGGGCAGGGTAAAGGTTAACGGCATTACAGCTTCAAAAGGCGAAAGCGCTGATGTTGATACCGATACCATCACGCTGGACGGCGAAGATATCGCCGCAAAAAATGACGATATCTATATAATGCTCAACAAGCCGCGCGGCTATGTCAGCACGATGTCGGACGATGCCGGCAGGCGCGACATAACTGACCTCATTGCGGATGTCGGGCGTCGCGTTTTTCCAATCGGCAGGTTGGACATGCATTCCGAAGGGTTGTTGCTGCTGACAAGCGACGGCGCGCTTGCCAACAGGCTGACACATCCTTCGCACGAGGTGTACAAGCAGTATCTTGTGCGCATGACCTATGACGGCGACGCACCGCCCGAGCCGCCTCAGCTTGCCATGTCACGCTCTATGGAGATAGACGGCCAGAAGCTTCAAAAGGCAAAGTGCCGGTTAATAGATAAAATATCAGAGCGTGAGTTCATCCTCACCGTCTCCATACGCGAGGGCAAGAACCGCCAGATACGACGCATGTGCGTCAACTGCGGCTATACGGTTAACAGCTTAAAGCGTGTAGCGGTAGGTGATCTAAAGCTCGGAGGGTTGACGGTCGGAACGTGGCGAAAACTGACGCCGGATGAGATAGCTTACCTAAAATCCATATAGAGCGGGTGATGAATATGAGACGAATAGGCGAAGCGGTATCAGAAAACTACAGCTCCTTCACCAAGGGTCAGCGCCTGCTGGCCGAATACATAACCGATCGCTGCGACAAGGCGTCGTTCATGACTTCATTCGAGCTTGCTTCCGTCACCGGTGTCAGCCAGTCGACGGTCGTTCGCTTTGCGTCGGCGCTGGGGTACGACGGATACAGCGAGTTTCAGCAGGCGCTTCAGGAAGAGCTGAAATATCGTCTCAGTGCGCTCGAGAGGTTCGAGCTTATAAACGACGTGCCCAGCGACGAGGACGCCGTCAGCAGCATTGCCGCCGTCGACTCGCTCAATATCAAAAAGAACGCGACTCCGCTTGCCGTCGAGGCGCTAAAAGGCCTTGTAACCCGCCTGATGTTAAGCTCAAAGGTCTACGTATACGGCCAGGGAATAGCTGCCGCCGCTTCTGTTTATATCAGTCACTATCTAAAGATTTTGTTGCCGAATGTAAGCTGTGTCAACCTCGCCGGGGTTGACACCTTAACGGCAGCCGCCGGCATAGACAGCGGAGACATGCTGCTGTGCATCGGGTTTCCGGTGCATCAGGATGGAACGTTTCGCCTTATGGAATATGCGAAATCGCGCGAAGCGTGTATCGCCACCATCAGCGAGAGCGATACGACCGGCATAGCGGCCCTGGCCGATGTCAGCCTCGTGTGCGAGTGCGGCGACATGGGTGTCGGCGGTTCGCTCGCTCCGGCTATTTCCATGTGCTGCTCGGTTGTGTTTATGCTTGCGAGATACGACGAAAGCTCGCGTAAAAAAATAAAAAGCGCCGAGGACGCCGCGCACTTTGTCCGCTGAGGCTGCCAGAACAGACGCCAATGCCCCACAATAAATCCACAGTGCCGGTATCAAATCACGCACTTAAAGAGGCAATCTGATGAATATCGCGATAATTGGCGGCGGTGCCGCCGGAATGATGGCGGCGTGCGCGGCAGCTGAATATGGCGCGTCGGTCACGGTGTTCGAACGTAACAGACGCTGCGGAATAAAGCTTAACCTGACCGGCAAGGGCCGCTGCAATCTGACGAACGACTGCGGAGTAGAGCAGCTTATACAGAATGTGCCGCGTAATGGCAAGTTCCTTTACAGCGCTTTTTCAAACTGGGATTCTGAGGATGTACAGAAGTTTTTCATCGACTGCGGCCTGCCGCTTAAGGCGGAGCGCGGCAACCGTGTGTTTCCGCAGTCCGACAGCGCAAAAGATGTCACCGCGGCACTCGAGCGATGCATGAAGAGCCGCGGTGTGCGTATTGTTTACGGCGCGCGTATCGCAGATATAAAGGTGCGGGACGGCGCAGCCGCGGCAGTTATCGACCAAAACGGCGGCGAATACCCGTTTGACAGCATCATTATCGCCACAGGCGGCCTGTCATACCCCAAAACCGGCTCATCCGGCGACGGCTATGCCATCGCCGAAAAACTGGGGCACAAGGTTGTCAAAACGCGTCCGTCGCTCGTGCCGCTTATCGCAAAAGGGGATATGCCTGCCCGGCTGGAAGGTTTGTCGCTTCGCAACGTCGCGCTGGGCATTACATCGCGAGGCAAGAGGATTTTTACCGATTTCGGCGAGATGCTGTTCACGTCAAACGGCCTGTCCGGGCCGATGATTCTCAGCGCGTCGGCTCACATTACGCCGGACCTGTTCCCGTGCGACATCTCAGTCGACCTTAAACCGGCACTCGACGCCGAAACGCTTGATTCACGTATCCTGCGGGATTTTTCGTCCGCCCAAAACCGTGCTTTTTCAAATGCTCTTGGCTCGCTTTTGCCGGCCAAACTCATACCGGTCATGGTGGAGCTGTCCGGCATCCAGCCGGAGCGCAAAGTCAACTCGGTGACGAAAGCTGAGCGCGAACGCCTGTGCGCTCTGGTAAAATCGCTGCCGCTCACGGTTACGGCGCTCGGGCCATACAGCGAGGCTGTAATCACATCCGGAGGAATCGATGTGCGGCAGCTGGACCCCAAAACAATCGGCTCTAAGCTGATTCGCGGGCTGTACTTCGCGGGCGAAGTCATAGACGCCGACGCCTACACAGGCGGGTTCAACCTGCAAATCGCGTGGTCGACTGCCGTTGCCGCCGGACGCGCCGCAGCGATGGGGCAGTAGCCCGAATATATGGCTGATTGGTTGACAAAATATATAAGAAGAGGACAGATATGAAGCATTTCGCGATAGCGATTGACGGCCCGTCCGGTGCCGGAAAGACAACGACGGCCAAGTACCTCGCCGAAAAGCTCCGCATCATATATGTTGACACCGGCGCGCTGTATCGAGCGGTCGCGCTGCATGTTCTGCGTCTGGGCATCGACCCGGCTGACGCGCCGGCGGTCATAAAATGCCTGCAGGGCATCGAAATCGAGCTTCAGCCGGGTCGCGTTATACTAGGCGGGGATGATATATCAGCCGCCATTCGCGAACACCGCGTGTCGAGATGCGCCAGCGAGGTATCGTCAATCCCGGCTGTAAGGCAGCATTTGTTCGATTATCAGCGCAGCTTTGCCAAGAATAACTCTGTCGTCATGGAGGGGCGTGATATCGGCACGGTGGTGCTGCCGGACGCCGATATCAAGCTGTACTTGACGGCGACGAGTATATGCCGCGCACACCGCAGGAAGCTTCAGCTTAGCGAGTCGGGCGAAAATGTGCCTATTGAACAAGTCCACCGAGATCTGCTGCAGCGCGACCGTCAGGATTCGACGCGCGCCGTATCGCCGCTTCGGCTGGCGGAGGGCGGCCTCGTTCTCGACTCGACGCATCTAAGCCTGCAAAGAGCGCTCGACGAAATAACCGGCATTGTAAGGAGACATCTTGGTGTTTAAAATAGTATATTGGCTTGCATACATAGTGTTGTGGCCGTTTTACCGCTTCAGCTTCTCGGGCAGGGAAAATCTGCCCATCGGCGCATGTCTTGTCTGCGCAAACCACACCGCGATAATAGATTCCGTGCTGATGGTGCTGTCGCTTGGCCCAAAAGGGGACTATGCGGTCATGGCGAAGGCCGAGCTGTTCAAGAATCCGCTGTTTGGCGCGGTACTGCGCTTCCTGCGCGTTTTTCCGGTTAACCGCAGCGGCGGAGACATCGCCGCTGTAAAGGCCGGGTTCAACGCGCTCAGGCAGAACCGCAAGCTGCTGCTCTTTCCGGAAGGCACCCGCGTGCGTGAGGGTCAGACGTCCGAGGCAAAATCCGGCGCCGGGATGTTCGCGCTGCGCGGAAATGTCCCGGTTCAGCCTATTTACATTCCGGCTGGGCGCAAGGCGTTTAAACGCAATGTCATTGTTTTTGGCAAGCCGTTCACCGTGGTGTGCGAGGGCAAAGCCGGCGCCAAAGAATACGCCGAGCTGTCCGCTTCTATTATGCGTCAAATATCGCAGCTTGCGCCAAAAAGCGCGCAACTGGCGAAGGGAAAGCGCAGCATGATATGACTGCATACCCGGATAACGGATACTCTGCGCAGGAGGTGCTTACGATGAGAAATATTACGGTCGCAAAAACCGCCGGTTTCTGCTTCGGTGTGCGCCGCGCGGTCGAGATGGCGAAAGCGGCGGCATCCGAAAATGGAATTGTGTGGTGCATCGGCCCGCTGATTCATAACAGCGCCGTTGTCAGTCAGCTCGAGCGTGAAAATGTCAGGACGTGCGCCGATGCCGAGTCCGCGCCCGCCGGCGCGACAGTGATAATCCGCGCGCACGGGCTGTCCGAAGCGGATATCGAGCTGCTAAAAAGCAAAAACTGCCGTATTATCGACGCGACCTGTCCAGATGTCGCAAAAATCCACGACATTGTCAAGCGCCAGTCGGCGTTTGGGCATCATATCATCATCGTCGGCAAGGCAAACCATCCCGAGGTTAAGGCCATAGCGTCGCGCTGCAAAAGTTACAGGATTTTCGATGAAAGCCTGGATTTCGATGATTTGAGCATGATTTCACTAAATTCTCCGGTATCGGTAGTATGCCAGACTACTTTGAACACAAATTATTACTTAAAAATTATAAATATCTTAAAAAACTCTTGTAATACTATAGATGTTTTTGATACAATATGCACATCCACGCAAAAGCACCAGGACGAAGCAGCCCGAATGTCGCTGGAATCCGATGTGGCCATAGTTATCGGAGATAAAAGCAGCAGCAACACAATGAGCCTTTATAAACTGTGTAAAGAGCGCTGCGGCAACACGTATTTTATCGAGAACGCCGGCCAGTTGGAAAGAACTATGATCAGTGGTGCGCAAAATATCTTTGTCACTGCGGGCGCATCGACGCCTGATCAGATAATTGAGGAGGTCTACAAGGCTATGTCAGATGAAACCAGAGATCAAGCTGTCTCACAGTCACAGGGAGGCGAGAGCTTCGAGGAGTTGCTTGAGCAGTCATTAAAAACATTACATACAGGGGAGAAAGTGTCGGGTGTTATCACGCAGATCAACGCCACTGACATCTCGGTTGACCTTGGGGTCAAGCAGGCGGGATATATACCTCTTTCCGAGCTGTCGGACGACCCAACGTATGTAGTCGCCGACAATATTAAAGTTGGTGACGAAATTGAGGCCTTTGTAGTCCGGGTAAATGATGTCGAAGGTTGGATAATGCTCTCCAAAAAGCGTCTTGACGCCACGAAAAACTGGGAGCAGCTTGAAGCCGCCGTCGAAAGCAAGCAGACGGTCAGCGGCATTGTCGTCGACCAGAACAAGGGCGGCGTCGTCGCGCTCGTCATGGGCATCCGTGTATTCATCCCGGCAAGTCAGACAGGCCTGCCCAGGGATGCCAGCTTCGACGGGCTTATAAAAACAACGCACAAGATGCGCATAACCGAAGTCAACCGTTCAAGGCGCCGCGTTGTCGGCTCCATAAAGGCCGTGATGAGTGAGGAGCGCAAAGAGGCGCAAGGCAAGGTGTGGGAGACTATCGAGGTCGGCAAGCGCTACACCGGCACGGTCAAGTCGTTCACGTCGTATGGCGCGTTCATCGATATCGGCGGCGTCGACGGTATGGCACATATATCCGAGCTGGCGTGGAGCAGGGTCAAGCATCCGTCCGAGGTGCTTAAAATCGGGCAGGAGGTTGAGGTCACAGTCATAGGTCTTGATACCGAAAAACGCAAGATATCGCTTGGCTATCGCAAGCTTGACGATAACCCGTGGCTCAAGTTTGTCAGCACGTACAAAGTCGGCGACGAGGCCACCGTCCGCATTGTCAAGTTCATGCCGTTCGGCGCGTTTGCCGAGATTATGCCCGGTGTTGACGGTCTGATTCACATATCGCAGATTGTCGCCGACCGCCGTATCGGCAAACCGGATGAAGCGCTTAAGATAGGGCAGGAGGTCAATGTCAAGATCGTCGGCATCGACAACGAGAAGAACAAAATCTCGCTCAGCATCCGCGCTCTTATTGACCCCAACTACGAGATGCCCGGCCAAAAGCCGGATTCCGATGAGCTGGATGACGAACCCGCCGTTGAGCCGGAAGCCGTTACCGAAGAGACCGCCGAATAATTAATATCATCAACCCCCGCCGAGTTTAATCTCGGCGGGGGTTTCTCACATCATCAGGTTAAAGGCGGCGCGGCTCATCACAGGTGTCAGGAATACACTTAGCAACGATGCCAACGCCGTGACACCGGCGCAAACAGCGCATGTCAGCAAGTATGTCCTGTCCGGCAGCCGCCGCGCGTGTCGCGCGCCGCGCTGCTCAAGCGATGCGTTAAATGACTGTGCCGCCACCGGTACCATCGCGGCTACGGACAAAAAACCGCCTAAAAACGCAACGGGGAACGCCGCGAGATACCCTCGCATACCAAATGCGCCGATAAACGCCGTCACCGGAACCGACAGTAAAAATCCCTTCGCAGCAAGTACCACAGGCGGTACAGCGGCCCCGAACCTGAAAAATGCCGACGCCGCTGCGCACGCCAGCAGAACAAAATCAAGCGCGATGGCTATCTCGGCGCCGTCAAACCGGCCCAATGCAAGCCCGGTGCCGCTGATATAGCCCTCAACGTAAGCTAAAGCCGCGCCGGACATATTTGCCGCAAAAAAGCTGCCGATCACAGCGCCCGCCAAAAAGCAGGTTACAAGAACTATCAGGCGAGGAAGCGTCTGGCTGTAGGCGGCATTCCTTGTCCGTTTTTTCATTATACATCATTCCTTTTCGCGCGCCGCGGTCGCATGGCGTCTTACCCGTCATAGTCAATAATATGCCGTGTGCGGCCGTTTAATGATACAAGCCGTACCGGATGCCGATAAAGTGAAAAGACGCCCCTTTCGGGGCGCTCTTCAAGCTTTCCGTTACGTGTTATCTCTGCCGGCACGAGCAAGAGTTGCCGTCGCACGATGTCGGCATATCGACTTTGATGTCGCTCAGCTTAGGCGGAAAGAACTCATCCACAGGGAACCGGAACTTGCGGAACAAATCGCATGGGTCTTCGCTGCTGCCGTTGCCGCTGCTGCATTCTTTTTCTGGCATGCATATGTCGTATGCGGGCATAAGCAGTTGAATATCCCTCTCCAGCTTGATGATGCTGAACTGACCGATTGAGACTAAAAGGCGCTTGCCTTCGTTGCCAATAACCAGATCATCATCGAAACAGCCAAAAATACTTTCCGGTATGTCGCTTACCAGTCCGTCGTCCATACACGGCGCTTCAACCACCTTGGAACCAAGCACCACCGGGTCTACAACCTCGACGGTGGCGATAGGCAGGTTTGTTCGCTCGAAGCACTGGATATCCTCGGCCTGCGGCATATACTGAGAGCTGAATATTCTCACGCTGCCCTCGCTGCCGAAAAGAACGGTACGTTTGTCAAACTTAGCCAGGCCACAGATGTCGCGCGGCCTGCCCACGCCATAAAAGGCCTCAGCAGTAATCTTGTAAAAATAGCTGACGTCGACAGTATAGAAACCCTTGTTGAATGGGATAGGTTCTACGTCTATGTAGGCCCACAAAAGCTCTGCGGTCTTGGGCTTTACGTTGATCGCGCCGTCTAAAATCGCCTGCGAGCAACGCGTAAGGAAAACGCGAAGATCGGTGCAGCACTCTTTATCACGGCAACTGTCATACACCTTTTTGGTATGGATACAAACGGCCTCTCTTGGAACGGGATTTCCACGAAGCGGGCCTGGTGAAACCTTATCAGGCATTGTATTACCTCCCGTATTAAATTGAAGTATTGCTTCATTACAGTCTATTCCGGCTCACATTTTTTGTGAGAGAAATACTTGTTTTTTGCCCGGCTGTATTGTATACTGTAAACGTTAATCTCTTCAGGCTGTGCGTATTTGCAGTACTGGCATCATATGTGCGGTGGATAAGATTGGTGATTGAGACAAATGTGCCGGCGTGTCGGAATGGCAGACGAGGCGGACTCAAAATCCGTTGGCGGCGACGTCGTGTGGGTTCAAGTCCCACCGCCGGCACCATGTCGAACGTTCATAAGGACACAAAAAACAGGTTGGCAACATTGTCGGCCTGTTTTTGTTATATTCGATAAATATAATGCGAATGTATCAGAATGTTTGAGATTTTCAAAAGTAGAAATGTTATCTGCGCGAATTAGTTTCGTGAAATTGATCAGAGCTAATCAATTTAGTTTAATAGGATTTACGGTAATTATTCCGGTATTTACATCATCATGCCAAATCTTATCTAGAACCTGTTTCTGAGATTATATTTCTGCTGATATTTTTTAAGGTTTACCGAGTTGTAAATTCCCTCCGGAATTTGTTACAATATCTTCAATGTAGCGCTAATAATTTTCTGAAGACAAAATGTGCGAGGTAATAAGTGAAGAAAAAGCTTTTGAAAACAACTAAAGAAGCGCTGGCTTCTGTGTTGCCTATAACGGCAATAGTTTTTTTACTTAGCATTTTTGTTTCCCCAATGCCTGTAGGTACGCTGATGTTGTTTCTCTGTGGAGCCGTTTTGCTTGTGATAGGTATGGGTTTGTTCACGATAGGTTCTGATATGGCCATGATGCCGATGGGGGAGGATATCGGCGTTGCGATGATTAAATCCAAGAAAATACTGCTCGTAGGAATCGTCAGCTTTGCAATGGGTGTCATTATAACGATTGCAGAACCTGATTTGCAGGTTTTAGCAGAACTAGTTCCCGGCATTCCCAATACGATGCTGATATTGGTCGTCGCTTCGGGAGTCGGCATATTTCTATTACTCGCGATTCTCCGGATTTTGTTTCGCATCAGCCTTTCAAAAATGCTGCTGGCTTGCTACGCAGCCGTTATCGTATTGTCTATTTTTGTTCCAGATAGTTTTATTGCAGTTGCGTTCGATTCCGGCGGAGTTACTACCGGCCCGATCACCGTTCCGTTTATTCTGGCAATGGGGCTTGGCCTCGCTTCCATCCGCAGCGATCGTGAAACATCTGAAGATAGCTTTGGTCTTGTTGCATTGTGCAGTATTGGACCAATATTGGCCGTGCTGATTTTGGGAATTTGTTTTCGGCCGGAAGGTACTTCGTATGTCGCCCCAGCTATTCCGGAGGTTGCTACCTCCAGGGATGTCGCTATAGAGTTTGCTTTTCGCGTGCCGCAGTACTTTCTTGAAGTTATGGCAGCTGTTTGGCCGATTTTTGCTGTTCTGCTCATCTTTCAGATCATCACAAGACGCTACAACAAACATCAGTTTTTACGTGTAACGGTAGGGCTCGTTTATACTTTTATAGGTCTTGTTTTGTTTATGACAGGAATCAACGTGGGGTTTATTCCCGTCGGCCAGTCACTTGGCGCGGATATTTCCGCCTCACCGCTCAGATGGTTGCTGGTACCTTTAGGAGCGATTATCGGTTACTTTATCGTCGCAGCGGAACCTGCTGTATATGTTCTAAAAAAGCAGATAGAAGAAGTATCTCTGGGAGCTATTTCCAATAAAAGCGTCCAGCGTTTTCTTTCCATAGGCGTCGCGGGCGCACTTTCAATTGCGATGTTGCGCGTACTCACCGGACTATCTGTTTATTGGTTTTTGGTTCCGGGCTATATCACGGCTATTGTGCTAACGTTTTTTGTGCCTAAAATATTTGTCGGCCTTGCCTTCGATTCCGGCGGAGTTGTAAGCGGGCCAATGACATCTACATTTTTGCTTCCGTTTGCGATCGGCGCCTGCCCCGACCCCGGTCGTATTATGACCGATGCATTTGGCCTTGTGGCGATGGTTGCCATGGCGCCGCTGCTTACAATCCAGATCATGGGAATTGTATATAAAGGTAAGATGTCGATAAACCGAGAAATCGACTTGAAGAGCGATCAAAACGACGATATTATTGAATTTGAGGAGAAGGAGTTATTATGATACAGGAATTGTCCGCCGCGCCCGCGCCCAAGCTGGTTGTCGCAATAATTGACCGCAATGATGGCGGCAAGTTGGAGGATATTCTACATGAAAAACACTCAATTTTTCATTGTTTGTTTCACGGGACGGGCACGGCTAGCTCTGAAATTCTGAATACGTTCGGACTGTCCGGAACCGAAAAGACTATCTGTATCTGTGTTGAGCCGCACTTTAAGGTTTATCCTCTTCTAACAGCTATAACCGAGCGTTTGGAAATGACGCGCCCGGGAAACGGTATAGTTTTCTCAATTCCGATTTCCGGAATCAGTTCGACGATATCAAATGCATTTTCCAAATTGGTGGAACAAAACAAAGAAAGGCGGGCGGAATACGTGGAAAAAGAAATAGATACCGCTAATGAAGCAAATTTTGAACTGGTAGTCGCAGTTGTCAACCAGGGATTCAGCGACGCTGTGATGGATGCGGCTCATGAATGCGGCGCGCGAGGCGGCACAATTGTGCACGCCCGCCGCACCGGAATTGAGGACGCTGCAAAGTTTTTTGGCATATCGCTGCAGTCCGAAAAAGAAATTGTGGCAATTCTCATTGCAAAATGCGTTAAAATGGATTTAATGCAAACCATCAGTAAATCGTGCGGAATAAAAACCGCGGCGCAAGGAATAATGTTTTCCTTGCCGGTACAGTCCTGCGCCGGCATTGATATGGGCGAAACATAATAATTGTCTGGTTTATGTAGTTGCTAAAGGGTATTAGTATTCTATGCAATCGAAATCATCGTAATATTCGCTTGTCAGATGCGATAAATCTTTATTTGATGCGGGCGAGTTTGTCCTTATGAACACTCGCACCATGTCGAATGTTCATAAGGACAGTGAACATTCCGTAGATAGGATTAACCGAAAGGTTGCTCCTGTTTTCGCTTACTACCCATCGAAACGATGTTTCGATGGGTTCCCGTTTATCCGGCCTTGCGCGTGATGTATTAGGCCGCCACGCCCTGCCTTGTGTCCACCGCCAAAGGACGCTTATACCCGAAACAATCCCTAAAAACGTGGACGTGCAACATAAAACCCGAGGTTATTATGGCCGGTTAAGGATGTCGTGCCAACAGAAAACTTGTTCTCAGCGCTTCGGGGCAACTGTCCAAGTCAAAACTCCTTGTCTATTGCGATAATAAGAAGTATACTTTATTCAAAGTCTTTGTCCGTAAGCTATCATCGGGAGTGCCAACTTAATCAGGAGCCGGATATCCGCACTTAAACAACAAATATCTTTGCATGAAAATGCCTGAATAGGGATTGCACGCCGTGTCATGCTTGCATGACAGAAGGCGGCGGCAGCGGGCGGTGTTTTTGGCAAGTATATCATTATCAAAACGGAGGGCATCAACGTGAACGGGAGAACGTATGAATATGAGGCGGTTATAAGGGAAGCAGACGGAAAAGGCGGTGCATTTGTGCCGTTTCCTTATGATGTGCGGGCGGAGTTTGGCAAAGGACGGGTGAAAGTGCACGCGACGTTTGACGGCGAGCCCTACGACGGCAGCGTGGTCAACATGGGCGAAAAAAACAGAGACGGCAGCATCTGTTACATCATCGGCATTCTCAAGGACATTCGCGCGAAAATTGGCAAACAGCCAGGCGATACCGTGGCCGTGACCATACGGGAAAGAGAATGATTCTATCCCCAATAAACGCTAAGGAGATTTCGAAATGCACGCAAAAACTACCCGCCAGAGGTCGGCATCTGCCTGGAAGCGCAATGCCAGCTTTTTCATCGCCGGTCAGTTTCTGTCCATGTTCGGTTCCATGCTGGTCTCCCACGCGATTACATGGAGCATCACTCTTCAAGAGCAGTCCGGAGGCTTAATCGCGCTGTTCACCTGCGCCGCGATGCTGCCGCTGGTGTTCATTTCCCCCTTCGCCGGGGTATGGGCGGATCGGTATAACCGAAAGCTGCTGGTGAATATCTCGGACGGCGCGATTGCCCTTATTACGCTCATTGTCGCAATTTTTTACCGCATGGGCTTTCAAAGCGTCTGGTTTCTGCTGGCGGCGGTGACCGCAAGAAGCATCGGTCAGGGTGTGCAGCAGCCCGCTGTGGCCGCGCTGATTCCGCAAATCGTGCCGGAAGAGCATCTCACCCGTTTCAACGGCATCCAGAGCACGGCGCAATCACTCACCATGTTTGCCGCGCCCATGGCGGCGGGCGCGCTGCTGACATTTTTGCCGATTGAGGCCATCTTTTTTATAGACGTCATCACAGCTGCCATCGGCATCGCCGTTGTGCTGTTCTGCGTGAAAGTTGCCGGCGTCACAGCCCCTCAGGGGCATGGACCCGGCGCGAAGGCATATTTCCATGAGATGATGGAAGGTCTTCGCTTCATCGGCGGCGCGGCGTGGCTGAGGATTCTGTTTGTAGCCACGGCGGCTTTTTGCGTGTTGGCATCACCCGCCGCCATGTTGACGCCGCTGCAGGTAACGCGTACATTCGGCGACGATGTCTGGCGGCTGACAGCCATTGAAATCGCGTTTTCCGTGGGAATGATGGCGGGCGGCATACTGATAGCCATCTGGGGCGGGTTTAAAAACAAGGTGCACACCATGGTGCTGGCGTGGGTTCTGTTTGGCACGTCCACGCTGCTGTTCGGCGTCGTTCCGAACTTTTGGGTGTATCTTGGCGTTATGGTATTCTGCGGATGCACGATGTCCGTTTACAACACGCCCAGCATGACGCTTTTGCAGACCAATGTCCCCGGCCACATGATGGGACGTGTGTTCAGCGCCATCGGGATGGTCAACGGGCTGGGTATGCCGCTTGGCATGGCGCTGTTCGGCCCGCTGGGCGATGCAGTGCGGATTGAATGGCTGCTGATAGTCACCGGCGTGTTGATGGTTATAGGCGGGCTTATGCTCTATGGACAGCGTGCGTTGGTTCAGGTTGGCGCGGCGCAGTTGGGGCAGCCCACGGAAACCGGGCCCCGACCCGCACAGGCACGATGGGAGGACTTGACATGAAAAAGCGGATTGAGGCCGGAGAAAGCCCTGCGTGGCATAATAGGTGTGATATACTTTAGGAATCGCAGGCAGAAAATATTTTGGGAGGTAAATTATGAGCAAGTCATTTTCGCTGTTTATCAACTTTGACGGCAATTGCCGCGAGGCGGTGGAGTTTTACGCCAAAGTGTTCCAATCCGAGGTTAAGGAGCTTATGACTTACGGCGAGATGCCGCATGACCCGCTTTATCCTGTTGCTGACGCAGACAAGGAGCATATTTTGTACAGTGCGGTCCCTATTTTTGGATGCAATATCATGTTCTGTGACGTCCCCTCTAATATGCCGCTTAGCAAAGGGGACAATCTCAGCCCAACGTTAGGCACAGACGATATGCAGGAAATCCGGCGCATTTTTTCTGAACTCTCTCAAGGCGGCGAGGTTCTTATGGAACTGAATAAAACCTTTTGGAGCGGACTCTATGGCATGGTTCAAGACAAGTACGGCGTCATTTGGCAGCTTTCTCATGACGGAGATACGATGGACTAAGTATAGCCATCCCGGACACGTGTCAATAAAAGCGCCCCCCTGCGGGCGCTTTTATTGGCCTCAAAACAACCAGTCCGGCGCCTGTCTATGTTCATGCAATCGGACTTGGCGATTGTGCCGCGCACAGCTAATGCTGTCAGGGAAAACTGTAGAAATTGTCTGCGTTTTATGGTAAAATTGCATTTGTCTGTTGCAGTTAGGTTATCTTTTGCCGCGGCAGGCGAAAAATCCCGTACTGAGGTGTGACATGAAAAGCCGCGAGCGGATAAAAAACATATTTCTTTACGCTGTTTTTGGATTTTACCTGCTTTTTTTAATTAAACTGCTGTTTTTGTCGAGGGTATCACTGACAGAGATATTCGAAAACGGCAGAACGGTTACACGACCTTTTAATTTGATTCCGTTTGCGACCATCAGAGAGTATATATCCGGGTTATCTGAAAATGTGAAACAACACGCTTTTGGCAATATAATTGGCAATATCGCCGTTTTTGTTCCGCTTGGCGCGTGCTTGATGCTGTTTAGAAAAGACAAGCGTATCACGAAATGCTTGCTTCTCGTTTTTAATATCAGCCTTGGCGCCGAGCTGATTCAGTTTATTTTTGGGCTTGGCGCGGCGGATATCGACGATGTTTTGCTGAACTGCACCGGAGGGCTGATTGGAATACTTGCGTACATGCTGCTCGCGCGCGTTTTGCCTGAGGAAAAGAAGCAGCGCACAGCGTTTGCCGCTGCCTGCGCGCTGTGCTTGCCCGCTTTATTATACCTTTTGTTCGCGATACAAATGAGATTTTAAGCCCGGCGCCGGCTTTGCCGGTTAAACATTGCTGATTAGGGGTGCATTAAATGAAAAAGCCTAGAATCTATTCAATGACGTTCGCAAGTGTGTATCCGTTTTATATCGAAAAGGCTGTGAAAAAGGGCAGAACAAAAGATGAGGTGGACGAGGTTATCTTTTGGCTGACCGGTTATGACAGAACCTCGCTGCAGCATCAAATCGACTGCGAAGCGGATTTTGAGACGTTTATTAATGAAGCTCCGCTGTTTAACCCGAACTCATCACTGATTACCGGTGTGATTTGCGGATACCGCGTTGAGGAGATTGAGGACGAAATTACGCGTAAGGCAAGGTATCTTGACAAGCTTATTGATGAACTGGCAAAGGGCAAGGCGATGGAAAAGATACTTAGGAAATAACAGGCGTCTCTCCCAATTTTGGCGATGCCGCGAGCTTTTATGAAGCGGCTGTGTTATGCCGCTATTCCTCAATGACGCGATCCCCGAGGAGCACAAAAGCGGGATCGACATGGGGCGCGACCTGCTGCGCCGCTCTCATGTGCTGGTGGTGTGCGGCGGCGATGTGGATGAGGATGTAAAAAACGACATTGCCATTGCCGCCCGGCTCGGCATAACGGCAACCACGCTGGACGGGATTTTGACCGTTAAGCGGCAGGGCCGGGATTTGGGCGATGATTGATGTAACCATTGAAAATCTGCGTTGGCTCCGATCCGGGTACGGCAAAGGGACGCGTTTGCGGCTACCTGCCACCCCGGAGGAGCTGCAGGCGGCGTTGAAACGGCTGGACTTGGCCGACGGGCGGTTTGAAATGGTCATCACGGATTGCCGCTCCGATATACCCGGCCTTGCAAGACATTTATCAGCCTATGAAAATCTGGATGAGCTCAATTATCTGGCCAGCCTGCTTTCCGGCATGGAGCCCGATGACCGGATAAAGTTTGCCGCCGCCGTGGAACATGGGGAATACGCTGGCAGCGTGGAGGATTTAATCAACCTCGCCTACAATCTGGATTGTTATGAATACTATTCGGGTATCCATAATGCGGAGGACTTGGGGCGGCTTCGGGCCGAGGGCAGGCTTATTCTGCCGGAGGACTGCCGCTTTTATTTTGATTATGCGGCCTATGGGACAGATACCGCGATCAATGAAGGCGGCGAGTTTACCAGCGGCGGGTATATCTACAACAACCGCAGTACGTTTGCCCGGTATTATGACGGCAAAAATGTCCCTGAGCCCCGTCACCCCGAAAAAGCCTCTATCCGTGAAACGCTGGAAACTTGCCAGCGCATGGTGGATGCGGTCCCAGCCCATGAGAAAGGCATCCCCGCCGCACACGATGACCGTTGAAAGGGGGAATGAATTATGAGTAAACGAAAATCCCCGCCCATTATGGAGCATCCACAGGTAAAAGAGCTTATATCGGTGATGGAACAGCATCATACCGAGTCCATGAAAGACCTGCTGGATGTGATCGGCTATGTGGACGAGGTGGAAAAGCAGCTTGACGGCGCGGTAAAGGAGCTCGCCGCTATGCGGGATCAGCTTGCGGACATGAAGCAGGGCCCCATGAAAAAGACCATGCAAAACGCCGTCATCACCATGCAGGATCAGGTACTCACCCTGCGGGATCGGCTGGAGGCGCTAAAGAATAGCGTCATCGAGGGCTGTAAAAATCTGCTGACCGCTTTTAAGGACAAGGGCGTGCAGGCGTTATCCAATGCGGCCCGTTTCTTTAAGCTGCGCCCCGCGCTGGAGTCCATGCGGGATGGTCTGTCCGAGAGCATCAAGGCCGATGACCGCGCCATCGCTAAAATTGAGGCCGTGAGCGTAGAGTACCATGAGGCCGGATTGCATATCAAAAACGCGGGCCGCGCCCTTGTGGGAAAGGAGGCCGTCACCGAAGCAAAGGCCTCCGGCAAACTGGCAAAGGTGGCATCGGCTCCGTTCCGGGCAGAACGCGCCAGTTTGTTGTCTGCCCGGAAAAGTGTGGAGAACGCGCTCGGACGACTGGCGCATCTGGAAAACTCAGCGCAACGCAAGTCGTCTATCCATAAGACCATGCAGCACTATCAAGACAAAATCGACAAGACCGCAAAGACCGCGCCTGCTCGGGATGCTCCCCGCGAGGAGCGTTAGCGCACCTCTGGACGTTTTGTCCAGAGGTGCTTGCCTGAAAGGAGGCGACCCGTATTCAAGAAGAGATAGAACGCCGATCAGTAGCGATCACCGTTAAGGCTGGCAAGCTGACAGCGCGGGTGCTGGCGCGGGCTTTGTCTGCGGCTTACCGGAAAATGTGTCAAAAACAGGTGCAGCCGACCCTTGGCAAACAAAGCGCAAAACAGCTTTTGGGGCATAGCACCTCTATAAAAACGATCCCCGTGGACGATACACGGTTGTGGGATCGAGTGGCTCGGAAGTATGGCGTGGACTATGCCTTTTACAAAACCGGCCCACAAAAGCACCTTTTATTGTTCAAGGCGGGGCAAGGCGACGCGATCACCGCCGCCTTTAATGATTATTCAAAGTGCATGGTTGCGCGGGCGCAGGAAAAGCGCCCATCCATACTCCGTCAGCTAAAGCAATATGCTGAGCAGGCCCGTTCACGGCCTCGCCAGCTTGAAAAGGCGCGGGAGGTGGTGCATGATGACAGATAAGCTCCGAAAATACATTATCCCCAATATCCCTTATGTGTTTATATTTTGGCCACTCACCCAGCTTGGCGAAGCCTACCGCATCGCCTCCGGCGTAGGAATCGGAAATAAAATGATCAATATGCTGCAGACCATCGGCCCGGCCTTTGGGACAATCGTGCCGGGACATGGTTTTGATCTGCTGGTGGGGCTCTGCGGAGCCGTCTTGCTCCGCGTCATTGTCTGGAACAAGGCGAAAAAAGCAAAGAAATTCCGCAAGGATGCGGAGTATGGTTCGGCCCGTTGGGGAACACCGGAGGACATCAAGCCCTTTGTCGATCCGAAGTTTGAAAACAACATTATACTCAGTGGGACGGAGTTTCTATCCATGAATACCCGGCCCAAAAATCCGGCCAACGCCCGCAACCTAAACGCCGCCGTTATCGGGTCATCCGGCAGCGGCAAAACAAGATTCTGGCTCACTCCCCAGCTATTACAGGCAAGTGCAAGCAAAAGCGGTTGCAGCTATGTAGTTGTCGATCCGAAGGGCTCCATCTTGGGGCAGGTCGGCTCATATCTCAAAAAATGCGGGTATAAAATCAAGGTATTCAACAGTGTGGATTTTACCCGCAGTATGCATTACAATCCGCTGACCTACATCAAGACGGAAAGCGATATTCTGAAGTTTGTAAACTGTTTGATTACCAACACGAAGGGCGACGGAACGGAAGGCGATCCCTTTTGGACAAAAGCGGAAACCCTGTTATACTGCGCCCTGATCGGCTACATCGTTTTTGAGGGGCCGGAGGAGGAGCGCAATATAAACACCCTTGTTGATATGCTCAACAGCATGGAAACAAAGGAAGATGACGAGTCCTTTATGAACGCTGTGGATTACATGTTCAAGGGCTTGGAAAAACGCAACCCCGAGCACTTCGCTGTGCGGCAGTACAAAAAATACAAATTGGCCAGCGGTAAAACAGCTAAATCTATCCTTGTATCCTGCGGGGCGAGGCTGGCTCCATTCGATATTGGGCAGCTACGCGAAATCATCAGCTATGACGAGCTCGAACTTGACCGCATGGGAGACAGGAAAACCGCGACATTCTTTATTATCAATGATACCGATGTGACCTATAACTTTATCGTTGCATTGGCTTTTTCGCAGATGTTCAATTTTTTATGCGAGAGGGCTGACAACAAGTACGGCGGCAGGCTGCCCCATCATGTGCGCGTACTTTGGGATGAGGCGGCCAACACGGGACAGGTGCCGCAGCTTGAAAAGCTATGTGCAGTAATTCGCTCCCGCGAAATATCGTTGACCCTGTTTTTGCAGGCGCAGTCACAACTCAAGGCCATATATAAGGATCACTCTGAAACCATTATGGGCAATATGGACAGCGTGATTTTTCTTGGTGGGCGGGAGCCCTCCACGATAAAGGAGATCAGCGAGTCATGGCTCGGCAAGGCCACAATCAATATGTTTACCGAGGGCCGGACGCGAGGCCAGAGCGAGAGCTACAACCAAAATCTTCAATCGCTTGGCCGTGAGCTTATGACGGTTGACGAGCTCACAACCATGCCGGGAGATCGGTGCATCGTCCAGTTACGGGGCCTGCGCCCGTTCTATTCCCCCAAATATGACTTGAAAAAGCATCCCAACTACAAACAGACCGCAGAGGCAGACAAGCGCAATACGTTTGACGCATCTAAGCTGGTAAACCGCCGCATGATGCCGTCGCCCAGCGAGGTTTACACAATTTACGAAGCGAAGGAACCGAAGGATATAGTCAAGGACGAGGACATCCTCGACTATTCTGATCTGGACGATCCCGACGCTTTTTCATAATACCTCTGGACATTTTGTCCAGAGGTACAGCCGCCGATCAGGGCGGCTTTTTATATCAAAAGATTATGGAGGTACAACTATATGTCATTCTTTACAAGTGCTATTGGAACACTGGAAACCCTTGTTGTCGCGCTCGGCGCGGGCCTTGCCGTATGGGGCGTTATCAACCTTTTGGAGGGGTACGGGTCAGACAATCCGGGCGCAAATGGGCAGGGTGCATAAGGAAGCAAGTGCCGGACAACAAAAACAACGAAACAGACAGCTAACAGACGGAAAAAAGCAAGGAAGTCAACCAAGACTGCCTTGCTTTTTGTTTCTCATATACGCTGAACATCACGAAAAAAAATCACGACGGGCCTCTCTACCAATACGCGTAGGGCTGTGGCTTGCTTTGCCAATACAGTGCGTCCTCGGACATCATCGCGTACCAAGGGTCGCTGCCGCTGACCGTTGCCCTGTTCTCGGATGAATACAGTGAAAACTCCGGCCAGCCTTGTGCCGCGAGATTTTTAATCGCGGCGCTCGCGATTTTTGCCGCGTCGATTTCATCCGGGTTGGCCTGACCACGGAGCTTGATGTACTCTTTGGAAAACGCCTCCGCCAGCTCTGTCGCCTTTTTCTCGCTCAGACCCGCAGCCTCGGCCTGCCCTTTAATGTTCAGATTGTGCGTCTTAATAAAGGCTGTGTCGAGGTCGGTGCGGTAACGGTCATAATGCTCCGACGAAATTTCACCACTACTCAGCTTGCTATCGAGCTGTCCCATTATCTCCTCATACCGCTTGGCGTAATCAATCATCTGATCGCCGCGCACACGGAAAACGATTGACAAGGAACGTGCTTCTTTTTCAATGTCGCTCATGGTGGTGTTTTTTGAGTAATCCAACCTATTGAGGTAATCAATATTTTGCATGTGGGTTTCCGATGGGTCCCACGTTGTCGTATCCTTAATCGCATTAACATCAAGCGGTTTGAATGCCGCCATCTCGGCCATTCTCTTTTGATGCTCCGGTGATGCGGCAACATACGCATCGAGCTCGTCAATCGCATCGATTTCTCTTTGTGACGACCCGACTTTTCTTGAGTCTGATGTGGTCACATCAACCCGGGCGTCCATCAAGCCGCGACTTTTCAAGACATTTCCTGCGGTTATCATTGCGCTTTCCATAGAGCCTGCGCCGTTGCGGGCGCGAACATATTCTTCGAAAAAAGACTTTGCCACCTGCTTTGCCTGGTCGCGACTCATTCCCCGATTAAAGGTCATCAATTGCCCTTCAAGCCCGCTGCATTGCATATTGACAAACGCTTCATTCACTGCGTCCATAAGCATATTAATCGTGTCTTCATGAAATCCTTGCTTTTTCAGGCTTTGGATATTTGCACGATGCTCCTCATAAAGAGCAACCGCATCTATTGGATCGTTTCCGGCAGGCCGACCAAAATCAAACTTAACGGACATGGTGTTGCCTTCGTAAACAAACGCGTACGAGCCCGCGAGTTTTGTAGTGCCGTCAAGGTAATAGGATAAATCCCGCTGCTCATACACATAGGCAGGAGATTCCTCGAACACCGCAGTTGCAGGATCATACTCCGCCAATTTTTGAGCCATCTTTGAATTTGGCGATTGATCTATGATTGTTTGCGTGACCTTTTGAGCCACATTATAAAGCTGATGGTCGGGTGAGATAAAATGCTCCGCCCCGATCTTTTCATTGACGAGTCCACTGCGATGCGTGTAATTAGGCAAACGCCTGCTGTATCCAAATATAAGAAACCACCTGAGATATTTCCATTGGAAAGGCTGACGGATTTGTACGATAAAACGCCAAGTATTGAGAAATAAACATAAAACCAAAACCGAATTGAGTAGCAATACCCGCCAAAGCTGCCGCTCTATATTGCAATCCATTGATAAATCGCATTTTGACAAGTGATAAGTATGTACTCATATTTTGTACTCCGTATATAAACCCGCGACCATTTCCTCGGAGGTTATACTGCTAACAGAGACATCTTGAATGACCGAGTTTTGTGATATATGGGTTATTACATCCGATACAGAAAAAATCGTAGAATCAAAACGGATTGATAAACGACCCTCGCGCGAATCAACAACAGTCCAATCGGGATTTACCGGCGGCGCAATGCCAACAAAATCCACCGTTAAAGTTTTTTGCGTTGAAATCCGTTTTTTTAGTTCATGTAAATTGCTATCAAGCAGGATACTGCCTTTACCGATTAGGATAATTCTTTCAGTCAAAGCTTCGATATCCTGCATATCATGTGTTGTTAGAATTACAGTAGTCTTTTTTTCTGCATTCAGCTTTTTGATGAACTGTCGAACCGCTATTTTAGAAATAGCGTCCAAGCCGATCGTTGGCTCGTCCAGAAACAAAATCTTGGGACTATGGAGTAATGATGCTGCTATTTCACAACGCATACGCTGCCCAAGACTAAGGCTGCGGGTGGGCGTTTTAATGATTTCGCTCAAATCCAGAAGTTCAACAAGTTCGTCGTGATTCCTTTTATACTCGCTTGGATTAACTTTATATATGTCTTTGATAAGCTCAAAGCTGTCGATTACGGGCACATCCCACCAAAGTTGACTACGCTGCCCGAAAACAACCCCTATATCTCGGACGTGACTTTTACGCTCTTTCCAGGGGGTACGCCCGTTAATAATACATTTGCCGGAATCGGGAGTGAGGATGCCGCACATTATCTTGATGGTAGTGCTTTTCCCTGCTCCATTAGGTCCAATATAGCCAACCATCTCACCGTCTTTAATGCTAAAGCTGACATCATCGAGAGCGTGAACAAGCGTATATTCGCGTGAAAACAACGCCTTAACAGCACGGCTGAACCCAGCTTGCCTTTTGGCAACCCGGAAAGTCTTATTGATGTTTTGCAATTCAATCATATATCCGCTCTCCTTTAACCCCTTGACACTATACCAACTCATTATATCTGAAGCTGCATATCATGTAAAACGCTTTATTCCGCAGTCGCGTACCATAGCAATGCTGTGTATCTGGATAATCTCGTGCGTATGAAGTTTTTCTCGAAAATGCTTGACAGGTTGCCATTTGCATGGTAATGTATATATACAATTGATTTGAGAAATCAAGGGGCTTTATTTTTTACTATCTTTTGGAAAATGTCGAGGTGCGATCGCACCGTTTTTTTATGTTAAAATTGTGTGCGCTCACGTTTATATCGGTGAGCGCATATTTTTTTGACAAACCTCCTTGACAAAAGTTGTCGGAGGATAACGCCAGCGGAAAAATTACAGACGAGCGGTTTTCCAAGATGGCGAAAAAGTTTGAGGAGGAGCAGGGCGAAATCGGCAAGCGGATCAAGTCGCTGCGCTCCGATCTGAAAAAAGACACAGGCCAACTCATTACCGCCGATATGTTTTTGGAAACTGTCCGCAAATACACGGACGCGCAGGAAGTGACACAACGCATGGTGGCGGAACTGATCGAACACATCGACGTATACCACGCCGAGCGCGTCAACGGTGAAATCTCGCAGGAGGTCAAAATCTTTTACAACTGCATCGGCGCGTTTGATGTGCCTGATTGGGATAGCATACCGGATTTTGATATTCTGCTTGAAACGCGAAAAGGAGTAGCGTTATGCTACTCCCCGGAAAAAAGGGCTGTATAAGCGAAATGCCCTTATGAGATTTCTTAAATCCCACAAGGACACTCCGCATGGTCCGAGTGACAGGACTTGAACCTGCGGCCTCTTGACCCCCAGTCAAGCGCGCTACCAAGCTGCGCCACACCCGGCTGTGCAAGAGATATGATAACACAACGAGTGGCTCTTTTCAATACTTTCTATCAAAAATGTTTTCATTCATCCGTATATTCGCAATATCAAATCGTGGCGCAGATAATAAAAGCGCCGTGTAAGCCTGCCTTGCGATGCCGGCAGAAGATTCCGGTAATTGATGCTATGCCGTATGTCAGGCTTCTCTTCCGCGGACATATATTTTTTTTCATGCTGTTTGTCATTCATCGTAAAATATGATAAAATAAAATCGTTCATTATTTCGGACGAAAAAGAGGTAAAACAGTATGAAGCTTATTTTCTGCGGAGCGGCCCGTCAGGTCACAGGCAGCTGCCATATGCTGGAAGCAAACGGCAAGCGCCTGCTCATCGATTGCGGCATGAAGCAGGGCAGGGACGAGGTTGACGACGACCGGCTGCCGTTTGCCGCATCGAGTATAGATTGCCTCGTTATCACCCATGCGCATATCGACCATTCCGGCCGTCTGCCGCTTCTTGTCAAGGAGGGCTTTCGCGGCAAGGTGTACACAACTCGCCTCACAGCCGAGCTGCTGGAAATCATGCTGCGCGACAGTGCCCATATTCAGGAGAGCGATGCCGCGTGGGAGAACCAAAAAGGCAAACGCGCCGGCAAAGACCCGGTTGAACCGCTTTACACAATGGAGGACGCCGAAGCCGCCATCGCCATGCTTGACAGTGTGGATTACAATCAAAAGATAAAGATATTTCCCGGCCTCGAGCTGATGTTCACCGACGCCGGCCATCTGCTTGGCTCTGCGTATGCCCATGTGTGGGCAACCGAGGCAGGGCAGACAAAAAAGCTCGTTTTTTCTGGTGATATCGGCAACAAGCATCAGCCGATTATTCGTGACCCGCAGAAGGTTGCCGATGCCGATTTCGTCATCATGGAGAGCACATACGGCGACCGCGACCACGAGGGGGAGGGCGGCTACACCGAGGGGCTGGCAAAAATCCTCGACGAGACATTTGCCGGCGGCGGAAACGTCATCATTCCGTCCTTTGCAGTCGGCAGAACGCAGGAGCTGCTGTATTTCATCAGGGAAATCAAAGAGCGCGGGCTTGTCACCAGCCTGCCGGATTTTCATGTGTATGTCGACAGTCCGCTTGCCAAAGCAGCAACCGGCATTTTCGCCGGCGACCTCACCGGATATATAGATGACGACGCCGTTGACCTTGTAAAGGACGGGGTCAGCATGTTCACATTCCCGAACCTGAAGCTGTGCGAAAGCGTCGATGAATCGCGCCTGCTCAATGCCGACAAAGTGCCTAAAGTTATTATCTCGGCTTCCGGCATGTGCGACGCGGGTCGCATCCGCCATCATCTAAAGCACAACCTGTGGCGTAAGGAATGCGCGGTTGTGTTCGTCGGTTTCCAGGCGGTCGGAAGTTTCGGCCGGCACTTGCTCGACGGCGCAAGCCGCGTCAAGTTGTTCGGCGAGGAAATTGCCGTCCGCGCCCGCCTCGTAAACTTCAAAGGCCTGTCCGGCCACGCCGACCGCACCGGCCTGCTTGAATGGATAAACGCCTACTCGCCCAAGCCGCAGCATGTCTTTGTCGTCCACGGAGAGGAGCAGGTGACCGAGCAATTTGTCCAGACGCTGACTGAGCAGGGTTTTGCGGCTCACGCGCCGCTTTACACCGAAGAATATGACCTGCTGCAGGATTGCGTCACCGCCCCCGGCATTACGCCGCCCAAGAAGCAGCCTTCCCTTTCAAAAGAGACCGATGCCTTTGCAAAGCTTTTCAATGTCGGCAGGCAGCTTATGGAAGTTATTGAGCGCAATAGGGGAGGGACGAACAAAGACCTCGCAAGGTTTGCCGACAATATCCGCGCGCTTATCGAGAAGTGGAACAGATAACGCCATATATCTAAACACAAAACACAGCGCCCGGTCAAGTGACCGGGCGCTGTGGCTGCCTGAAAACCCTGCGTGGTTTTCAGGCATTTAGCCGGTCCCGCCTGCGGGCCGGATTTCACTCATTTCATGCGTAAAAATAAGTGGGTTAAGGTGATTTTCTCCGGCACATGTCCGTGGAAAATCTGATGGCTCACGTAAAGGCAGAGCGCACTCTACTATTCGACAAGCTGAGCGCCCAGGCACATGCCCGGGCGCTGTGTTTTGCATAAAACCAAGAAAAAACTGTAAAGGCAATAAACTTTACATTATTTCTTATACACGGTTTTGCCGCCTACCATAGTCAGCGTAGGCAGTATGTCCTTAATCTTGTCCGGCTCGCAGGTAAATATGTCGGTGTCCAGCACAATCATGTCGGCCAGGAACCCTTCCTTGATACGTCCCTTGACCTTCTCCTGGAATTGCACATACGCCGAGCCCTCGGTGAACCTGTCGATGGCAAACGGCACATCGACGCGCTCCTCGGGATAGAAGCCCGATTCCGGCTTGCCGGACACATCCTTGCGCGTCACGGCGCAATAGATGCTAAGGAACGGGTTGCAGTCCTCAACAGGAGAGTCAGAGCCGAACGACATATTGACGCCCTTCTCGGCGAACGTCTTAAACGCCAGGAAATATCGGTTTATCTCCGGCTTAAAGCGCGACGGCACAGCCCATATGTCGGTCGTCAGGAATACCGGCTGCACCTGAGCCAGAACGCCAAGCTTCGCTGTGCGCTCTATCAGGTCGGGACGCAGGCACTGATAGTGAACAATCGAATGCCTCAGCGGGTTTTCGCCGCCGGCGGGCAGGAACTTCTCATACGAGTCAAGCATCTCCTCTATGGCGCCGTCGCCTATGGCGTGTGTTACGACCTGGATGCCGTTGTCGGAGGCCAGCTTGACGAACCTGTCACTAAGCTCGCCGCTCATCGCCTCAACGCCGAAGTTGCCGTGGTCATCCTGATATTCCTCAGTCATCACTGCTGTACGCGCGCCAAGAGAGCCGTCCTTAAACAGCTTCAGCGGCCCGAGTGTCAGCCATTCATCGGTATACTTACCGTTCTTCAGCTCGCCTTTCGGGCCGAGGTATTCGGCAAACTCGTCAACACTGCGGAAGCAAAGCTGGTGGTGATATCTAAGAAGAGCCTTGCCTTCGTCAAAGATTTTATGAATCAGCGCGAATGTGCCGTCTATGCCAAGCGGGCACTGCCCGATGTCGTTCGTCTGCACCGAGGTCAGGCCGTGCGCCACACAGTATTCCATCGCGCGGATTGTCAGCTCCTCCTGCTGCTCGGGGGTGAAGTTCGGCACGACGGCTTGAATCGGCCCGCAGGCGTTTTCGGCAAAGAAGCCGTTGGGGAACCCGTCCTCGTCAAACTCGAACAGGCCGCCCTCAAACTGCGGGGAACCTTTACCAAGTCCGGCCATCTCAATGGCTTTTGTGTTCGCGGCAAGGATATGACCGCATATGCGCAGCATAACGATTGGGATGTCGGTCGAAATCCTGTCAAGGTCGCGTCTCAGAACATAACGCTTTTCGCCGGAGGTAAACTGGTCTTGGTTCCAGCCGGTGCTGAGTATGCCGTTTTTCGCCGCCGTCGGGTTTTCCTTGATGAAGGTCTTGCAGCGCTCAACAAGCTCGTCAATCGACGTGACACCCATGATGTTGACCTGCGCCAGCCTTGCTCCGATCAATGTGAGATGCTGGTGAGAGTCATTGAGTCCGGGGATAACGGTTTTACCCTCGCAGTCGATTTTTTCGCAGCCGTCTCCGGCAGCGGCCAGCACCTCGTCATCCGAACCGATTTTTTTGATAACGCCGTCCTCAACCAAAACAGCCTGTACAAACTTGTAAACAGCTCTTGAAATCTGTGTTGCTTCATCAACAATGAGCACAGCGCATTCTCTCAAAGTGCGCGCAGCCAGACTTTCGGTTGGCATTCGAGGAGGCTCATGGA
>JAVBMB010000091.1:0-18055 GCA_031552995.1 Oscillospiraceae bacterium | reverse complement strand
ATAATCTGACATGAATTTCACTCCTTGACGTAAAAATCGGACAGGGACAAAACCCCTGTCCGATTGTGTAGATATAGTGTTCTCGTGCCGTGTGATAGCGGTTTAATGGTGCTTATTATAGTGCTTTGGTCTGCCTAAAATTGAGTAAATGTCGAGGTGAGGAAGCTGCTTTTGGATTCTGTCCAAATCGTAAAGATAGCTGTTCACTTCCGATCTAAGCCCAACAAATGTCGTAATGTCAAGAGCCGAAAAATCAGTAATTCCAAGGGTTTTGTCTTGTCGGTGGGTGTCAGTGGTCAATGCTTCTGTTGACCCGCCTCCACCAAAAGTAACTCAAGTATAATCGTTCACAAAGTTGTAAAGTAAATTCAAGAAATCCTTTAGTATCAACACTTTCAGGATTTTGACCGAATTAACTTTACACATTTTGAAAAAAGAGCGATTTTTGAGCTTGAGTTGTAAAGTAAATTGCCGCAGAGATTTATTGTCTCTGCGGCAATTGCTGTTATGAGATTCTTTCATGCAAGCTTCTTATGTATTGCTCGCCCCCGAGCCGGGCATTGGTCTCCTTGAGCTCTTCAATTTCCTTGTTCTTATTGTACAGCTCCATCTTGTGCTTTTTATTGTCATCAGCCCGAGCTTTTCGAAGCTGCTTATTTTCGTGTTTAAGGGCCTCAATTTCCAACTTGAGGCTTTCAGCGCTTTCCGGATTTTTATATGCCGGATTTGTGTATTTGTCGACAACTCCCAGGCTATCAACAAACTCGGCCAAATAGCCTTTGTTGAAAGACTGCCTGGTAAGGCCAGTTTGACGCTCTAAGTTTGATTTTGTTACAGGGATTCCTTCGGCTATCATCTTATTTATTTGTGTTAATACCATCTGTTGGTTCTTTTTTCTCTCTTCATAGTTTATCGGTCTTCCTGCCATGATTTTCACCCCCTTTCTGTGTGGATTTTCCATTTTATCGCCGCCGCTAACAGTATAAAATCGTGCTATTCAGTATAGCTGACCATGTACTGCTTGTCAGGGTTTCCTTCAAGCTCAGCTATGGCTTTCTTAACGCCTGAAACTCGTGCGGGGTTCCCTGAAAAGTCATCGGGTATCTCAACACCATTTTTTGAAAGAAACGCTAAATGAAAGCCGCGCAATCCTGCTTAAACCCACATCGATACTATTTATTTATGAATTATCAGCAGTTCTGCTATGGCAAAAACACCAAAACAAACAGCGTGTGTTTGTGGCGGTTTAACAAAATCATGGTATTTTATTAACAAGTCAGCATTATGTCCCTATCTCAGCGCGCAAGGTGGGCACTATGCACATTGACATTATTCGTTTTTCACGTTATCCTCTTAATGATGTTGTCACATTTTATTAATAATAGTCGGTGCCTATTTCTTGGAATACCCCTCGATTTGCTCGTAGACTACCGCCATACAGGCCGACAGACGTGATTTGCTGTTGTCAATATCCAGGCCGGTAATCGACCGGATTTTCTCAATGCGTACATACAGGGTGTTACGATGGATATTTAGCTCCTGACACGCGCGCTGGATGTTGAAGTTGGCCCTGCAAAGCGAAATCAATGTGGGGAACAGCCCAAAGGATGATTCCCTGTCATATTCAAGCAGCGGTTTTGTGTATGTCCTGGCCGCCTCAAGAACTGCCGGATGATGTAAGCTGTCATGAATAAGCCGGTGCATATAGTAATCGGAATACAAATGAACCTTGGTATTCGGCTCGATAACATGCCCCATATTCATTGCAAAATGTGCGTCGAGATATGCCGTTCGCAGCCGTTCGGCATTCAGGCATACATCGCTGATTCCAAAGCTGGGCGTTTTGAACTTGCACACGCTAAAAAAAGCAGATGCCGCTTTTTTACGTTCTTCGTGATAATCATCCTCGCCGCAATCCCACACACATGCGCACGAGCCGTCGGTCGTGCGGAGGATAAGCGTGGCATCCGGAAAGTCATATGTTATCTCGGTCATAATACTCTCTCCCGGAGCCACCATCACATATCGCGGGCTGTCGGCATTCACCCCGAGGCGCCTTGCGGCCTCCTGGACCGAAAAGCCTGTAATAGGGTCATCACCCATCAGGTTGGCGTACAGCGACGGCTTATCTTTTATTATATAGCTGTCTACGCGGCTTTCTCGTTCGGCGGTGATCTTCTGAATAACGGTCGACTGTATATCCCTGTTGCCGATCTCCGGCGGAATAGTCATTATCGGGAAGCTCTGTGCCTCGGCAAGCGCGATAACGCAGTCCGGCAGCCTCTTGACATAACGGCCGGTTCTGATGGCAAGCCCCGAGCATTTATGCGCAATCAGCGAGCGCAGCATGTCCTCAATAAGCATGGGATCATCTTTGAAGAAAAAGCCGCTCGTTATTATAAAGTCCCCGGCAGAAAACCATTTTTTATCCTCCGGAGCCTCAAGAATGTCAACATATCTCACCCTATTGGTTCCGCCGACTCTGCCGCATAGGTACTGAAAACCGATGCCCAACTCCAAAAGCCCGTCGACAATCATACGCTCCCTCACTTTATACAAACTGCCGTTATATTATCATATAATTTGCGGCAAGACAAATTTCATCCGCCGTTCGGCTTGCTTATTTGATATCCGGGCTGAAGCCTGTATATAAAAACACATAAAGGAGAGACAAATGAAAAAAACACTGGTTTTACTACTTGCAGTCGCCATGATCTGCGCGATTGCCCTGTCCGCTTGCACGCCTTCCGGCGGCGGTACAACAACGGCCCCCTCCGGCGGCGGTACAACAACTGCCCCCTCCGGCGGCGATACAACAACCGCCCCCTCCGGCGGCAACAAGCGTACAGACGTTAACATCCCGCTGGATTCCATCGGAAACTCAATGGATCCTCACGCTTCAACACTGCGCGTTGACGGTCTGGTCCTGCGGCAGCAGTATGAGCCTCTCTACTTCTTTAAAGATGACGGTTCTTATGATGAGCGCCTTGCCGTCAGCCACAGCGTCAGCGACGACGGCCTTGAGTACACATTCAAGCTGCGCGAAGGCGTCGTGTTCCAGGACGGCAGCCCGTTTACGGCAAGCGATGTCATATACAGCATTCAGCGCTGCCTTGACAATGCGTGGAACCTGACATACGTCGGCCTGGTCACGGGTATGAGCGCACCAGACGATCACACAGTCGTGTTCAAGATTGACTCGCCCAGCTCGCTGTTCCTGCGCAATATCTGCTCTCCCTCGATAGTCAGCGAAAAAGTTGTTGCGGCAGCCGGCGACAAGTACGGTACCGATGCGTTCCCCGCCGGCACCGGCCCGTACAAAATGACAAAGTATGATGTCAACGCCGAAATCCTTTTGGAGTATTTCCCCGAGCATTGGAGCGGTGTGAAGCCTCCCATCACCAACATCCGCTTTGTACCCATGAACGACGCTTCCACCCAGCTTATCGCGTTTGAAAACGGCGAGTTTGACTTCTGCCAGATTCCCGCGGCCGACTGGGCCAACGTCGAAGGCTCAGGCAAATATACAACAGTTACCGCCCCCGGCATCCACATCTCGTACATGGGCATCAACGTCGGCAAGGCCGACAGCCCGCTGCAAAACGAAAAAGTTCGCCAGGCCATCGCCTATGCCTGCGATAAGGAATCCATGATAGCCATCGGCGCCGACGGCCTTGCCGACCCCGCCGACCACCTGATGCGCGTAGGCTTTATCGACGGCGCGCAGGAAACCGATTTCAACTATAGTTACGACCCCGAAAAGGCCAAGGCTCTTCTTGTCGAGGCCGGGTATCCCGAAGGCTTCCACCTGTCCCGCGTCGAGGCCATAACAGCCGCCAACGGCCGCTACCTTAGGATTGCCCAGGTGCTGCAGCAGAACCTCGCCGACATCGGCATCACCTGCGATATCGTCCAGGGCGAGACCGCTTCGATGCTGCCCGCATGGAAGACCGACCGCACATACGACATCTTTGTATCCGGCTTTACCCCTTCCTTCAGCTACTACGAGCTGACCGGCTACATCCACAGCAAGGAAAATGTCCAGGTTCAGCTTAACCTCAACCCGGATATAGATACGGATCTTATTGACAGCTGCCTCGATAACGGGCTTATAGCGAAGAGCGCCGACGAAGCCAACAAGTACTATAAGGAATGTGAAGAGTATTTGCTGCAGGTCGCGGGTTACATCCCCATAATGCACGTCAACTCGCTTTATGCCTGGAACAAGGACCTCAACGCCACAGTGCCTATCCGCACATTTGAGATCAAAGATTGGTCCTGGAAGTAATTTTCAGGTATTAAGGGGTGCCGGGGCGGCGGCCGGGCTTTAATCCGGGTGCCGCCCCGCCTCTCTTCATCGCGGCGTAAACCCCGGCGCAGCGCCGACGGGGCCGCTCAAAAAGCACCATACTCCTTTTCATCTAATAGTCATCAACAAGGAGCGGGTATATGTATAAATATGTAATCAAGCGCATTTTGCTTCTAATTCCTATCCTGATAGGCGTCACATTTATTGTGTTCGGCCTTATGGAGCTGGCGCCGGGTGACCCGGCGTCGATAATTCTGGGCACCTCTGCCCTGCAGGAGCATATTGACGCGCTGAATGAAAAACTGGGCTATAACAAGCCGTTTTTCGAAAAATACTTTTCTTTTGTCTACAACATTGTGGTGCATCAGGACTTCGGTGTCTCATACCGCACCCAGCACCCGGTTATCAACGAGATAAAGGCACGACTACCGGTCTCATTTCAACTTGCGGTGCTGGGGCTAGTCTTTTCCGCAATTATCGGTATTCCTCTTGGGGTGCTGTCGGCGGTCAAGCAATACTCTCTGCTTGATACCATCCCGTCGTTTTTTGCCATGATAATGGCTGCGGTACCGTCATTCTGGCTTGGCATGATGCTAATATACTATCTTGCGTTTGTGTTGGGGTGGCTGCCGTCATATGGACTTGGAAGCTGGCAGCATTATATAATGCCCACCATTACTATCGGCGCGGTCTACGCCGCGTCAATGATGCGATATACCCGCTCAAGCATGCTTGAGACCATCAGGGCGGACTATGTGCGTACAGCCAGGGCAAAAGGCGCTGCCGAGCGTACTGTCATATGGAAGCACGCTATGAAGAACGGACTGCTTCCGGTTATCACGCTTCTGGGCAGCAGCTTCGGCGCGCAGATAGGCGGTGCCATCGTCACCGAGAACCTTTTCAGTATCCAAGGACTAGGCAACCTGACAATACTGAGCATCAACACAAGAGACACCCCGTCGGTGCTTGCAACTACGGTCGTATTCGCAACAATATACAATGTCATTTTGTTGATGATAGATATTGTCTATGCCTTTATTGATCCGCGAATAAAGGCGAAATACTCAAGGTAAGGGGGCGGATAGTATGAGTGAGAATAATGTAACAAAACGCGCTAAAAAATGGACAAGAGCCGCCGGAAAGGCAAAAGAGACATGGCGCCGGTTTAAGAAGAATAAAACAGCGCTTGTCGGGCTTGTTGTGTTCATGCTGATTGTCCTTTCCGCTGTCTTTGCCAACCAAATCGTGTCGTATGACAAGGTCACATCACAAATCGCCAAAGACAGGCTGCAGCCTCCCGGAACCGAAGGGCATATCTTCGGCACGGACAACTATGGAAGAGACCTGTTTGCGCGCACAATACACGCCGCGCCGAACTCACTGCTCATCGGCATAAGCGTTTCGCTTGCCAGCCTGATAATCGGCGGTCTTGTCGGTGTATCCTGCGGCTATTACGGGGGAGCGATAGACAACCTTGTAATGCGATTCCTCGATATGATCTCCGCCTTGCCGGGAAATATTCTCGCAATGGTCATGGTGGCCGTTCTCGGCCCTAACATGATAAACCTGATAATCGCCATGGTCGTAGGGCGAATTGCCGGTACGGCGCGTATGTGCCGCTCGGTCGCGCTGTCAATATCCGAGATGGAGTACATAGAGGCGGCACGCGCGGGCGGCTCGAAAGACCTGCGAATCATCCTCAAGCACGCCATTCCAAACGCCTCCGGCACGCTAATCATCAACACAACGATGAGCATCGCCGGCGTTATTCTTGGCGCGGCGTCACTCAGCTTCATCGGTCTCGGCGTCCAGCCGCCCCGGCCGGAGTGGGGCTCGATGCTCAACGAGGCGAGGCAGTATTTCCGCGGTGCGCCGTATCTTATGATTATCCCCGGCCTTGCGATTCTGCTCACCTCGCTTTCGATTAACATGATCGGCGACGGCCTGAGAGATGCCTTGGACCCGAAGCTGAAGTCTTAAAGGAGGATACCGGATATGAGTGAAAACAAAGCTGCCCAGTCGGACCTCCTGCTGGAAGTAAAAGATCTGCGCGTACTGTACAAGACCGATCTGGAGACGGTCTACGCCGTCAACGGAATCAGCTTTTCGCTTAGAAAAGGCGAGACAATCGGCATCGTGGGCGAAACAGGCGCCGGGAAGACCACAACCGCCCTGTCGCTTATGCGCCTTCTGCCCGAACGAACAGGCAAGATAACAAAAGGCTCCATAACGTTCGAGGGTATGGATGTGCTGTCGCTTAGCGATAAAGAACTTCAGCAGATGCGCGGCGCAAAAATATCTATGATTTTCCAGGACCCGATGACAAGCCTGAACCCTGTGCTGACCGTAGGCGACCAAATCGGTGAAGCGCTGCTGCTGCACAACGACGACACTACAAAGCAGAAAATTGAAGCCCGTATAGAAGAAGTGCTTACCATGGTCGGCATCGCGCCAAGCCGCAAAAAGGATTATCCGCACCAGTTCAGCGGCGGCATGAAGCAACGCGTCGTCATCGCTATGGCGTTGGCGTGCGAGCCGGACTTGATTATCGCCGACGAGCCTACGACCGCCCTTGACGTCACAATTCAGGCGCAGGTGCTTTTGATGATGCGCCGCCTTAGGGACACACTGGGCACCGCGATGATAATGATAACGCACGATCTTGGCATTGTATCGCAGACATGCGACAACGTGGCGGTTATGTATGCCGGACAGATGATTGAAATCGGCAGCTCGCGCGATATTTTCGTCGGCGCGCATCACCATCCGTATACGGTTGGGCTTTTCGGCTCGATACCAAACCTGCGGAAGAAAACCGCAAGACTAAGCCCGATTTCCGGCCTGATGCCGGACCCGACTGCCCTGCCGCCGGGATGCTCGTTTTCCCCGCGATGCCCGCACTGCATGGACATCTGCCAAAAAGAGATGCCACCGGTTTATTCGATGGACGGACACAGGATAATGTGCCACCTAATGAAGGATATCGACGGGTTTGCCCTTGATACTGCCGAAGAAGGAGGTGCACTCAATGGATAATACTTACGGCACACCGCTGCTGGAAACAAAAGACCTGTGCAAGTTCTTCACAGTTTCCAAAGGGTCGCTGCACGCTGTCGACAAGGTGAACCTGAAGATTTTTGCCGGCAAAACACTTGGCGTTGTCGGAGAATCCGGCTGCGGCAAGTCTACGCTGGGCCGCACGATTCTGCGGCTGCTTGAGCCTACATCAGGAGAGCTGTACTTTGAGGGAGAGCGCTATGACAACCGCAGCAAAAGCGGCATGCGCCTGCTGCGCAGGAATATGCAGATAGTGTTTCAGGACCCCTATTCGAGTATAGACCCCCGCATGACTGTCAGTGATATCATCGCCGAGTATATGATTATCAACAAGACATACCCCTCAAAAAACGAGATTTATGCTCAGGTTGACAAGCTGATGGAGACCGTCGGCCTGGCCCATCGCCTTGTTGACGCTTACCCTCACGAGCTTGACGGGGGCAGAAGGCAGCGCATAGGCGTCGCCCGCGCGCTGTCGCTAAACCCCAAGTTCATCGTATGCGACGAGCCGGTCTCAGCGCTTGATGTCTCGATTCAGGCGCAGATACTGAATCTTCTCATGGATTTGCAGGCCGAGTTCAAGCTGACGTATATGTTTATCACGCATAATCTTAGCGTTGTCAAGCATATCTCAGATGAGATTATGGTCATGTATCTTGGGCAGTGCGTCGAGCGTGCGCCGTCGGACAGGCTGTTCGAGTCGCCTCTGCACCCGTATTCCAAAGCGCTGCTCGCCGCTATTCCCGAGCCTGATATCGAGATGCGCAACAAGCATATCGAGGTCATCAAGGGCGAGGTTACTACGCCAGTCAATCCGCCTCCCGGGTGCCGCTTCGCCTCGCGCTGCGACTTTGCCAAGGAGGAGTGCCGCAGGGCGGACCCTGCGCTGCGCGAAGTCGCGTCAAATCACCATGTCGCCTGCTATTTGATAAAGTAAGGCATCTTCATGCAAAACCCGGTGCCGGAAGGCACCGGGTTTTGCATGTCTTTTCGCTCTTTAGCGGCTTATTCCGCATATGCGACCTTAGCGCATGGCTGGCCATAGATGCAGAAGCCCGTGCTGCTGTATTTGGATGGGTTAAGGTGGTCTGCGAAACTTTCTTTGTATATCGATTTGAAGACAAATCAGATGCATGAGTAACTCAAACTAATTACCACCCATCTTGGCTGACGGATGGATATAAGGAGTTCGCCGTTAATGAGACAACCGGTACAATAATGCCACCTCAGGAAAGCGTTTCGCTGTGGCAAAATCAAATATCCGAAACTCAATTTATCACATCCGGTATGCATCCGGCTTTATTATACTAAAATCATCTATACCAGACAACTTCACATCGAAAAGCCCCGTCGGTTATGCCCGGAAGGTTTTCGCAATAAGAATAGACGGCCTCCCGGAAATCCCGGCCGACCTCGACGGTGACGCGCTGCTTGCGGTTGAGGCCATAAGCGAAATCCTCCGGCCCGCCCTACTCAAAACTGAAAAAATGTGGTACACTTGCTATTGAAACGCTGGGCATGCCGCACCGGCTTATATGAGTAAGGAGCTGAATAATATATGAATATTTCGCAATCTCTGCGAAAGAGAACGGCACAGCACAAGCCAAAAAATGACAAATCAAAGGACGACGACAAACGCATCTATGCCGCTATGGAGCAAGTGACCGGGTACCTGAATACCCGGTTTAATATCGCGGCCACCTTCCCCGACCTGCGTATTGACTTCGATCATAAGATAGCCGTCTCGGAAATGATTGCGCAGATAAAGAAAAAGAATCTGCGCAACGAGTTCGATTTGCGCTTTGCCGAACGCAGCATCATCCCGGACGGCGGCGCACTGTTCCTCACCGACACAAAAACCGGGCTGCGCCGGCCTCTGCTTATCGCCGAAGTCAAACGGCAGGGTACAAATGATGCGAGGGTGAGGGAGGGGGAAAAACGTCAGTCCACCGGCAACGCCATCGAGAGGCTCGGCAAAAACCTGACCGGCATCAGAGCAATGATGTGCCACGAAAAAATCACCCCGTTCATCTGCTTTGGCTGGGGCTGCGACTTTGCTGAAGACGAGCTTACCGTGCTGTCCAAGGTCAGCATGTTAAACGAGTTTTACCCGCTTAACAAAACGTATATATTCAAGCGCGACGGCAGCGCCGACAGCAATTTTTTCTCCCCTGTGTCGCTGTATTTCCGCGAGAAGCGCTGGTCAATCGAAGAAATGTTCGACATCATGAAAGAAATTGCCGAGACGGCTTTCCGATATTATGTGTATTAGCGCAGCGCCCGCGGCATTTTGATGCTTTTCAATCAAGCCCCTCCGCCGGTTGTTCCGGGCGAGGGGCTTGAATGTTTTTTTTGATGACTCCAATGTTTTTATGAAGAAAATGCTTCGGCCGGCAAAGCATCGCCCTGCAGCGGCCCTCGTGGCATAAAAAGCTTCCAGCTCCGCAAGCCGCCGCGCTAAGATTTATGCCGCGATGTCAGCTTTGCAATACGATATCCATTCGGCTTAAGCGGGTTATGTCACCCGCTTTATACCGCGCTTCAGCCTGCACAGTCCGCCGCACAGTCATACACCACGCCAAAGCTCGGCAGCTGAAGCTCGGGGCATGTCGTCGCGACATGCTTTGTCGAATCTATAAAACTGCGCGCGAACGACGACAGCGGCTTGTCGCGCTTGTACTCGGCGACAATTGTGCGGCTGAAAGGCGGGTCGGACAGTGTACAGAACACCGGCGGCTTGGCGCAGTGTTCGATAAACGCGCTTCTCACGGGCGCAATCGTGAAACCGAGGCCCTCGGACGCCAGCGTGTACGCCGTGGAGGTATTTATAATTTCAAGCACGCTGCGCGGCTTGATTTTAAACTGCTCGAACATCAGCCCCGCGGCGTGGTACAGCCCCTGAAGCGGCGATACCGATATGAACGGCTGCCCGTCCAGTTGCTTTGCGTCGATGTAGTGCAGCGTATTTTTAATAAACGGCGGCGGATTGCCATTGAAAATCGGATGCTCGGACGACAGCACAAGCATAAGCTGTTCGTCGCACAGCGTCTCATATTCGATACCGGCCGTCATCAGCGGCAGCGTCGCGACGACGACGACATCAACCTCTTCGTTCAGCAAATCGCGCTCCATCGTGCGTGTTTTGCCCTCGATGATTTTGACATGCACATTGGGGTTTTTTTCGTAAAACGGCGGCAACAGGTGCGGCAGCCATGTCACGCCGCGCGTATCCGGTATGCCGACGGTCAGCCAGCTGTCCCGCCGGTTCGAGATGACCTCCATCTCCTTGTCGAGCTGGCTTTTCATTGCGAGTATGCTCTTGATGCCCGAGATATAACGCTCTCCGGCGTATGTCACCCGTATGGGGGAGACACTGCGGTCGAAAAGCGTAACACCAAGCTCCGCCTCGATTTTATTGACGCATTTTGTCAGCGCCGGCTGTGAAACATAACACATCGCGGCGGCTTTTGATATGCTTTTATACTCGGCAATTGCCAGAATATAGTGGTATTTTGACAGATCCATACGCATCTCCTTATACAGCTTCCTTGCCGCCGTCGCGGTGCATGCAGCATATTTACAGCATTCACGACGATTTTTTCGGCAATTTTGTCTAACAAATATGAATAAAAGTTATGGACTTCATGCTACAAATGTATTAGACTAGGATGGCGTTTCGGGTATAATTATACTATCAAAACCGTATGATTGCAAGCGTACAGGGTTTTATCTGTTATAGCACTGCACGCTGCGCAAGACGGTTCAAGCGCATTGCACCATAACCAAAAGAAAAGTTGGAGGAAAAGTAATGAAACGCTACGTATGTCTGGCTCTTGCGTGTATCATGTCTTTAGCGATGCTGGCTGCCTGCGCGCCCGGCGCCACTACCACCACACCTACCACCGCACCCGCATCCGGCGGCACAACCGCCCCTGCCGGCACGACGACGGCCCCCGAAGGCATCGTCAGCGCCCGCGATACATACAACTTCGGCCTGTATGCCGAACCGACCACAATGGACCCGGCGCTTGCCAAGGACCGTGTGACCTGGCTCATCGGCTATCAATTGTACGACACCCTTGTAAAGTATGATGTCATAGCCAAGGAATACACCCCCGGCCTTGCCACATCGTGGAATCTTAGCGACAGCGGCACCGAGATTACATTCGAGCTGCGTCAGGGCGTCAAGTTCCACAACGGCGATGTGATGACTGCCGACGACGTCGTGTGGTCGCTTCAGCGCTCTATTGATTCGGAGTACACCTCCTCGCTGTCCGGCTCGATGGACCATGTCGAGAAGGTTGACGATACGCACATAAAGCTCGTCCTCAAGTACGCCTACGCCCCGATATATGACGCGCTGATTACGCCGTGCTACGGCATCGCAAGCAAGCGCGCCGTCGAAGAAGCCGAGTCCGCCGGCGTCGACTTTGGCAGGAACCCCTGCGGCACAGGCGCTTACAAGCTCGTCGAGTGGAAGAGCGGCGAGAAGATGGTTTTCGAGCGCTTTGACGACTACTACATGGGCACCCCGTATATAAAGACAGTCAACGTCATCCAGATTCCCGACGGCTCCTCCGGCGCCATCGCGCTTGAAGAGGGCTCAATCGACTTCTATCTGTACCTGAACACCAGTGACTACGAGCATCTCAGCGGCCTTGGCAACATCCAGAGGATCGAGCCGGTCGGCGGCGTCGGCCTCAACGATATCACATTCAACGTAACAGACGGCGTGTTTGCCAACAAGCTGCTGCGCCAGGCCGTCGCCTATGCGCTTGACCGCGATGCCATAATCAAGGGCGGCGCCGACGGCTATGCCGAGATATCGAACTGCTTCTGCGCCACATCGTCGTTTGGATACATGGACGACTACCAGTGGTACACGCAGGACCTTGAAAAAGCCAAACAGCTCGTCATCGACGCCGGTTTCCCACAGGGCGTGGACGTTGTGTTCACACAGGAGGGCTCGACCGACTATATGAAGCCCGCCGAGGTCATGCAGGACCAGCTGCGCAAGATCGGCATCAATGTCACATTCGTAAAGCTCGAGCGCTCGGCCTGGATTGAGCAGGTCGGCACAAACCGCCAGTATGACGCCTCGCTGCGTATGACGACGATGGTCATCAACGACGCAGACTATCTGCTTACAAGGCGCCTCACATCCGGCAGCCTTGGCGGCGGCAACAACTATTCGGGCTATCAGAACACAGAGTTCGACAAAAAAGTCGAAGAGGCGCGCAAGCTCAGCGACCCCGCCGCCCGCCTGGCAATCTATCGCGAGTGCTATGACATACTTAAGGAAGATGTTCCGTTTATCCCGCTGTTCACAAGCATCAACCCGCGTTTTGCCGACGCGAAGCTCATGGGCTTCCAGAACCATCCCCAGGACAGGACTCCCTGGAATACACTGTATTTCGTCGACTAATTCATCTCGCCTCGTCCGGAGAGCGGAATGGCTCTCCGGACGAGCTATATAAAAAATACGCCGCTATACCGCGCGCGTAATCTTTTCAATTCCCGAAAGGGGGGCTATCGTGCTTGCATATATCGGAAAACGTCTGCTTATGATGATACCCGTTCTTATCGGCGTATCATTCATCATCTTTGCAATCATGAACCTTACGCCGGGTGACCCGGCGATAATGATACTCGGCGAGGGCGCATCGCAGGAGGCGCTTGAGTCGAAACGCGAGGAGCTTGGCCTTAACAAGCCGTTCCTCATCAGGTATGCCGACTATGTCGTAAAGGCCGTTCAGGGCGATTTCGGCTTTTCGTACCGCACAAAGTTACCTGTATTTCAGGAGATTATCACCCGCATTCCCACAACAGTCAGGCTCGCTGTCGTCGGCATGGTGCTGGCGATTATCATCGGCATACCGATTGGCGTGCTGTCGGCCGTCAAGCAGTATACAATCGTCGACAACGCCTCGCTTGCCGTGTCGCTCCTGCTGACATCACTGCCCGGCTTCTGGTTCGCCATGATACTCGTGCTGATTTTTTCGCTTGGGCTGCACTGGCTGCCGTCCATCGGCATCGGCTCGTGGAAGCATTTCATCCTGCCGGCCATCGCCAACTCGTCGTCGTCAACGGCGTCCCTGCTTCGCATGACGCGCTCGACGATGCTTGAAGTCATCCGTCAGGATTACATACGTACGGCCCGCGCAAAGGGCGCCGCCGAAAAGAAGGTTATATTCGGGCACGCGCTGCGCAACGCGCTGCTGCCTGTCATCACGATAATCGGAGTTAACTTCGGAATAACGCTGGGCGGCTCGATTGTAATCGAACAGGTGTTTGCCCTGCCGGGGCTCGGCCAGCTTATGATAAACTCCATCCGCACAAAGGATACGCCGATGGTCATCGCTTCTGTTCTGTTTGCCGCCGTCATCGCCAGTATCATGAACCTCATCGTAGACATCGTGTATACATTCGTCGATCCGCGCCTTAAGTCGTCATTTGTGGCGGCGCGCAAGAAGAAGGCGGTGAAAGCATGAGCGAAAAGGTTTCACGCATACACAAATACAAAAAGAAAAGCCAGTTCAAGGTTATCTGGACGCGTTTTCGCCGCAACAAGCTGGCGATATTCGGGCTTGTCGTCTTTTTGAGTATGGCTGTCGCCGTGCTTGGCGCCGACCTCTATATGGACTATGAAGAGCAGGCGATTGCGCAAAACCTCGACATCCGTTTCCAGTCGCCCAACAGCCAGCATCTGCTGGGCACGGATGATTTCGGGCGCGATGTGCTTGCCCGCATCATCTACGGCGGCAGAATATCCATGTTTGTCGGCATGGCGACCGTGCTTGTGTCGTTCTCGCTCGGCTCGCTTATCGGCTCGTCGTCGGCATATTACGGCGGCAGGGTCGATAACATCCTGATGCGTATTATGGACGTCTTTATGGCTATACCCAGCGAGCTGCTGGCCATTACTCTTGTCGCGGCGCTCGGCTCCAGCGTATTCAACCTGATACTCGCCATGGGCATCTCGCAGACACCGCGTATGTCGCGCATAGCGCGCTCGGCTGTTCTGGGCGTCAAGGGGCAGGAGTATGTCGAAGCGGCGCGCGCGGCAGGCACAGGAGATGCGCGGATAATAACCCGCCATATTCTGCCAAACGCCATGGGCCCGATACTCGTTCAGGTGACGCAGACAGTCGCGCGGTCGGTCATCACAATTTCGGCGCTCAGCTTCGTCGGCCTCGGGATATCAGAGCCCACCCCCGAATGGGGCAGTATGCTGTCGGCCGCCAAGTCGCAAATGCGCTATTATCCGTATCTCGCGATATCTCCCGGCGTCGCTATCGTGCTGACGGTTATGTCGCTGACACTGATTGGCGACGCGCTGCGCGACGCGATGGACCCGAGACTGCGTAATTAGGGAGGGGGATGCAACGTGTCGGAAGAATTATTGCTTGAAATAAAAGACCTCCACGTCGTGTATAAAACCGACGAGGACAATGTATACGCACTGAACGGCGTCAACCTTAAGCTTGCGCCAGGCATGACACTCGGCCTCGTCGGCGAGACCGGCGCCGGCAAGACTACGACTGCGCTGAGTATCATGCGCCTGCTGCCCGACCGCGTAGGCTTTATAACAAAGGGCGAAATTACATTCGCCGGCAAAGACCTGCTTAAGGCAACAAAGCATGACATGCGCGCCATGCGCGGCAGCGATATATCGATGATTTTTCAGGACCCCATGACGAGCCTGAACCCGATTTACACCGTCGGCAGCCAGATTGCCGAGGTAGTTGAGCTTCATAACCCCGGGCTTGCCCGCGGCGAGGTCGAGGCAAGGGTCGACGAGATGCTTGAGACCGTCGGCATCCCGGCGGGGCGCAAGCACGAATATCCCCATCAGTTCAGCGGCGGCATGAAGCAGCGTATCGTCATCGCCATCGCGCTGGCATGCAGCCCCCGGCTGCTGCTGGCGGACGAGCCGACGACGGCGCTGGATGTGACGATTCAGGCGCAGGTGCTTAAGATGATGCGCGAGCTGAAAGAACGCCTTGGCACCGCGATGATAATGATAACCCACGACCTGGGCGTTGTGGCAAGCACATGCAACTATGTCGGCATCATGTACGCCGGAGAGATTATCGAGATGGGCACGGTCGAGGATATATTCGATAACGAGCGGCACCACCCGTACACCGTCGGGCTGTTCGGCTCGATCCCCGATATGACGAAAAAGACGCGCCGTCTAAGCCCGATAGACGGGTTGATGCCCGACCCGAGCGCACTGCCAAAGGGCTGCCGCTTTGCCGACCGCTGCACGCATCGCACCGACGTGTGCGGCGAGCAGTCCCCGCCGGAGCATACAAAAGGCACGCACATGATAAAATGCCATCTGTTCGCGGAGGGTGAGATATGAATAACCAATACAACCCGTCGGCTGAGGCAAACGGCAGCCCGCTTGTCCGCACAGTCGGCCTGAAGAAATATTTCAACACCCCCAAAGGGCTGCTGCACGCCGTCGACGGCGTGGACATAACGATAGCAAAGGGACATACGCTCGGCGTCGTCGGGGAATCCGGCTGCGGCAAATCGACACTGGGGCGCACAATACTTCGCCTGCTCGAGCCGACGGACGGCGATGTGCAGTTTGCCGGCGAGAGCATACTGGGCTATGACAAACGGCGTATGAAGCAGATGCGCAGCCGGATGCAGATTATATTTCAGGACCCCTTTACATCGCTTAACCCTCGCATGACGGTCAGCGAGCTTATCGCCGAGACGATGATAGTCTCGAAGATGTTTGACAGCCGCAACGATATGATCGAGCGCGTATTTGAACTGATGGAGACCGTCGGCCTTGCCGAGAGATTCGTCAACACCTACCCGCACGAGCTTGACGGCGGCCGCCGTCAGCGCATAGGCATCGCACGCGCGCTTGCCGTGAACCCGCAGTTCATCGTCTGCGACGAGCCGGTTTCCGCGCTGGATGTATCGATTCAGGCGCAGATACTGAACCTTATGATGGATTTGCAGGAGTCACACGGCCTGACGTATATGTTCATCACGCACGATATGAGCGTCGTCAAGCACATCAGCAACGACATCGCAGTTATGTATCTTGGGCAGTGTGTCGAAACCTCGCCGACAGACGAGCTGTTTCAAAACCCGCTTCACCCGTACACCCGCGCGCTGCTTGACGCCATCCCCGTGCCGAAGCTTGGCTACAAGAGCCGTATGGATGTCATACGGGGCGAGGTGACAAACCCCATCAACCCCAAGCCGGGATGCCGCTTTGCCGACCGCTGCCCGCATGTCAGGGAAAGCTGCCGCGAGGGAGAGATGAAGCTGCGTGACGCCGGCGGAGGACATTTTGTGATGTGCCGGCTGTACGAATAGGCGGAGGACTGAGATGTATACATTCCCTTTGATTGAAATAACGGCCGACGAGCCATATGGGCGCGGCGTGCAGTACGGCAGTCAGGCGCAGGAATTAATCAAGTCCTGCATCGCCTACTACCGCGCGCGGTTCGAGGAGAGCGGGCAGAGCTGGCAGCGCGTAATAAAATACGCGCGGGGTTACGCCGGCGACCTTGCGGATATCATGCCGGAGGTTCTTGAGGAAGCGCGCGGCATAGCCAGCGGCGCCGGCGTTGATTTTGACGACATCTTAGTCGTCAACTGCCGGTACGAGATAACAAAGTTCCAAAGCGTGCCGGAGTGTACTACGGCCGCTATTATGCCGGCAGCCACCGGCGGCAAAACCTATGCCGTAAAAAACTGGGACTATTGCCCGGCTGTTATGGCGCATGTCGTGCTGTTGCGTTTCCGTACGCCGTCCGGCTTTTCGGCCGTAGGCTGGGCCGAGGCCGGGCAGATGCTGCGCGAGGGCTTTAACTCGCACGGCATCGCTATGGTCAACAACGCGCTCAAGTCGACGCTCGACTACCCCGGCGGCGGCGTGCCCGTGACATTCCTGCGCCGGAAGGTGCTCAGCTCGAACAGTTTTTCCGGCGCCTGCGACACTGTCATCAGCGCGCCGCGAAGCGTGTCGAACAACATCCTGCTTGTCTCGGGCGAGGGCATGGCCCTTGATATCGAGGCTATGCCCGGCAGATGCGACACCATAAGCCCCGATGAAAACGGCCTGCTTACACACGCCAACCATTTTGTTGTGTCGCCCGAAGCGGATAAAAACCAATACGGGGCAAAAAACAGGGATGCCCGCCTGCACTCGCTTTTAATGGAACGGTGCGGCAGCATTGACGTGCCGTTTATCATGCGGTGCATGGCAGACCATATGTACCACCCGTTTTCGATATGCAGCCATCCGCAGGGCGGGGACATCCGCGACTGTGACGACCAGATAACCGTGGCGTCGATGATAGTCGACTTTGCCGAAAACACCGTGCATATCTGCGCCGGCCCGCCGTGCGAGGGCGAATACATCGCATATTCACTTTGAAAGGATATATCCATATGAAGTTCCAATTCATCGAGGTCAGCGGTTCGGACTGGAAAAGCTGCGGCATCCAGTACGGCAGCCAGGCCAGAGACAAGATTATCTGCGGCATTGCGGACTATAAAAAGCTTTTTTCCGAGACAAGCGACAAATCGTGGGAACAGATTCAACAGCGCGCCCTGGCCTACTTGCCGCAGATTGAAAAGCACATGCCCGACGTGCTGGAGGAAGCCGCCGGCATCGCCGAGGGCGCCGGGGTATCGCTTGCCGATATTATG
>JAVBMB010000037.1:0-6861 GCA_031552995.1 Oscillospiraceae bacterium | reverse complement strand
GATACTTTTTCTATAACGGCGGAAACGATTCTATGGACACATGCAACAAGGTGTCGAAATATCTGCAGCAGAATGGGTATGACTGCCGTGTCATCGGCGTGCCGAAAACCATTGACAATGACCTTGCCGGAACCGACCACTGCACCGGCTTCGGCAGCGCGGCGACGTATATAGCGACGTCGGTAATGGAGGTTTATCACGACGCGCGCGTGTACGACACCGGCACTGTTACGATTATCGAGTGCATGGGCCGCAATGCAGGATGGCTGACAGCCGCTGCATCGCTTGGAAGCGCTTTTGGCGCGGGGCCTGACCTTGTGTATATGCCGGAGGTTGCGTTTGACGTTGATTCGTTTATTGCGCGGGTTGAAACATGCTACAAGACGTCCGGCAACTGCCTGGCTGTGATTTCAGAGGGCATAAAAGACAAAAACGGCGTGTTTTTGTCGGAGTATTCGGCGCGCGAGGCGAGCGCGAAGGACGCGTTTGGACATACACAGATGGGCGGCGCTGCGGCGTATCTTGCCGGCGAGGTAAAGGCGAGAATCGGCGCAAAGACAAGGGCGATTGAGCTGTCACTGCTTCAGCGCTGCGCGGCGCACTGTGCCAGCGCAACCGATGTCGCCGAGGCGTTTATGGTCGGGCGTGACGCGGTGCTTTCGGCTTTGGCAGGGGCGAGCGACAAGATGGTGGCAATTACACGCGAGAGCGCATCGCCGTACAAGGCCGGCACAAAGCTTGTCGACCTGACCGTGACCGCGAACGCCGAAAACAAGTTCCCGCTTGAGTGGATTGACATAGAAAACTGCGGTATCAGGCAGGAGTTTATGGCATACGCGCTGCCGCTTATCGCGGGGCAACCGGAACTTGAATGGGAAAACGGCCTGCCGAGGTTCGCCCGGCTGCAAAAGATACTTGTGTGATGTTTTCCTGATTGTGGCGTCATCTTAAGCCGTGCGGCATATGCGAAGGAGATAAAATGGAAACAATATATGTTGTGCTTGACCCGCAGGACGCAGCCAATATCTTATGCGACGGTATACCGGCATCGGGGACGACTATATCGTGTGTTGGCCGCAGCGAGAGCATGTTCGGTGACAAAGCGTCTATTTTGCTGGTGTTTGAAAAGTATTTTATGCGCAACAGCAGCCGCGCCAGCCTTAGTGTTATGGTGGAAAACCTGAGCGGGCGGACGGCGGTACACTTTGCCGGCGCGGGAGGCGGGCAGGGTATGATTTTTAACTTTGACTGGGGCGCGGGAGAGAGCTTTTCGTCTTTGGTGCCGGATGTATTGAGCGACTATATGCTTTGACTCGAAGCGGCTGCACAACCTGTGCTTTATCCGCTTATCCCCTTGCGGCGTGTGACGCAAGGGGATTTTTCCCGGAAAGCCGCCGGCAATTCCGGCGGGGCATCTGTGCTGCTTTGCTTCACGATGAGCGGCGCGGCCTTACACGCCGGCTGCCAATTGGTGAAGGCGCCGGCAGAGCGTAGCGCGCCTGTTATCGCACATACAGCGAACTGTGCGGGTTATACCTGGCCCGAGACGCTTGACGGCGGCTTTTATTTTAATATAGCATTTCTGTCAATTTTATGTTTGACGCTGGTATTTGGTTTTTGCCCATTGTATAATGGCTTTGCCGGTTAACCGGGCATTATCATCACGCGAACGCTGACGAGAGGGACGAAAGAGGGTTTATCATGAAAACACTGGTTTTGAACATGAGGCAGGTTGAGTCGCTTCTTTCCGTAAGGGAGACAATACCCGCAGTTGAGGCGGCGTATAAGGCATTTAGCGCCGGGAAGGTGGTTCAGCCGCCGATTGTATCGATTGATCTTGAAAAATCAAACGCCGAGATTGACTTCAAAATTGGGTATACTGCTGAGGACGATATTATCGGACTGAAAATGGCGGGCGGTTTTTGGGACAACCCCGCTAAATACGACATGTCGACGAATATGGCCACAATCTGCCTGATTGACGCCAACTGCGGCGTTCCGCGCTGTATCATGGACGGCTCGCTTATAACGACATACCGCACAGCCGCGGCAGGAGCGCTAGCAGCGTCAATCCTTGCCAGACCCGACAGCAGAGTTGCTGCCGTAATCGGCACCGGAGGGCAGGCGCGTATGCAGATTGTGGCGCTGAATGAAATGTTTAACCTTGAACAGGTGCGCGTGTGGGGCATAGAGGGTGTTTGCGAATATATAACCGATATGCAAAAACGCCTGCCCGGGGTGGTTTTTGTTCCATGTCAGGCCGCAAAGGAGGCCGTGACAGGCGCCGATATTATCATCACCGCAACGCCGAGCAAGCAGCCGCTGATTATGAATGAGTGGATTGTACCCGGGATGCACATCAACGCTATAGGATGCGATATGGAGGGAAAGCAGGAGCTTGAAGCAAGTATATTCCCGCGCGCGCTGGTTGTAAACGACAACATTGCCGAGTGCGTGCGCCGCGGAGATACGCAGCATCCGGTAAGGCTTGGATTTATTGCCAGAGAGGACATCCATGCCGAAATCGGCGAGATACTGCTGGGCAAAAAGCGCGCGCGGCAGAGTGTCGATGAGATTACTGTTTTTGACGCGACAGGCATGTCGATTCAGGACATTACGACTTCCCTGCTTGTATACAGACGGGCTGTCGAGCAGGAAATCGGCACATGGATTGCGCTTGGTTGAGGAGGCAGCTATGATTGAAAACGAAATTAAGACACTGTCTTCCGAGCTGTTTGACCGGATAGTTGCAATAAGACGCGAGCTTCATATGCATCCCGAGCTGAGCGACATGGAGGTGAACACGGCGGCGCTTGTGGCTGAAACCCTGCGCGGCTGGGGCATCAGCGTTCAGGAAAACATCGCGCCGACCGGCGTCGTCGGGATAATCCACGGTACCGGCCCCGGGAAGACGCTGATGCTGCGCGCCGACATGGACGCGGCCGATTCATGAGGAGAGCGGCGTACCCTACTCTTCGCTTGTGCCCGGTGTGATGCACGCGTGCGGGCATGACGGCCATACGGCGAACCTGCTGGGTGTGGCGCGTATACTTCAGACGCTGAAGAGACATTGGCGCGGAACGGTCAAGCTTCTGTTCCAGCCGTCGGAGGAGTATAACAACGCAGGAGCGCGGATGGTAAACGCCAGCGTGCTGCGGGATGTAGACTGCGCGTTGGGGATGCATCTGTGGGGGCCTGTACGCTATGATCAGTTCACGCTGCGCGAGGGGCCGATGATGGCGTCACCGGGCAGCTTTGTCATCAAAATAATCGGCGCGGGCGGCCACGGCTCCGCCCCGCAGGACGCAATAAACCCGATTCCCATAGCTGCGAGTGCTATACAGGCAATCAATTCGGCGCTGCAAAACAAGCTTGGGCCTTTTGAGGACTATGTAGTTTCCTTCTGCGCGATTCAGGGCGGAACAAAGTATAATATTATTCCGGACGAAGTAACCATTGAGGGTACGGTGCGTATCTTTGAGGCAGAGCTGGGCCGGAAAATCGCACGGGTAATGGAGGACTGTCTTGAGGGGGCTGTTCGCTCGTTTGGCGGCCGATACGAGATGCGATATACCGATGAGGGGATACCTCCGGTGAAAAATGATGCCGCGCTTACGGCGCTTGTCAAATGCGCCGCCGAGCGTATGGTCGGGCCTCAGCGCGTCGAGCTTATGTCCAAGCCGGATATGGGCGCCGAGGATTTTGCCGTGTACAGCCAGCTTGTGCCGTCCTGCTTTTTCTTTGCCGGAATTGCCGAAGATATGAACAACCCGCCGATGAACCACAGCAGCCGGTTTGCGTGGAATGACGACGTGTTGATGAGTTCCATGCAGGTTATGAGTATGGCGGCTGTTGATATTTTGAACAGTTATTGACGCGCTGCGAAAGATTAAAGGAGACAAAATGATGCTTCGATTTGAAGATATTCTTGCGGCAAGAGAACGTATATCCCCTTTTATCAGCCGGACGCCGCTTGACATTGCGATGAGCTTTAGCGATGAGAGCACAAAGATTTTTTTGAAGCTTGAATGCCAGCAAAAGCAAAAGGCATTTAAGGTTCGCGGGGCGCTGAGCAAAATTTCCTCGCTTGGCGCGGAGGAAAAACAACGCGGGATATATGCTGTTTCGTCAGGAAACCACGGCGCCGGCGTGAGTTATGCAGCTAGCCTGCTTGGAGTAAAGAGCGCAAGAGTTTATGTTCCCGAGACGGCGCCGCTTGCAAAGGTGGAAAAAATCCTTTATTACGGCGCTGCCGTGATTAAAACCGGAAAAACATATGACGAGACGCACCAAAACGCCATGGCCGACCCGCTTATACGCGGCCTGACGTACATAAACCCCGGTGACGACGTGCTGGTTGCCGCCGGGCAAGGGACTGTAGGGCTTGAGATTCTAGAGCAGAACCCCGATATCGATATTATCCTTGTGCCGGTTGGCGGCGGCGGGCTTATTACCGGCATAGGTCTGGCCGCAAAGCATATTAAGCCGGGCATTGAAGTGATTGGCGTACAAACCGAGGCCTGCCCGGCAATGTCGCGTTCGCTGGCCGATAAGGTGTGCTATGAAGAATACCCGACTGATGACAGCCTGTGCGACGCTTTGGTGGGCGGGGTGTTTCGGTTGGCGTATGACATGGCGGAGCAGTGCATCGACGATGTGATTGTTGTAAAGGAATCTACCATTGCCGAGGCGACTGCCCGGCTTCTGCTGCAGGAAAAGGTCGTTGCGGAGCCGTCGAGCGCGACCGGCATCGCGGCGCTTTTGGAGCAGCCGGACCGGTTTAAGGGGAAAAGCGTAGCTGTTGTGATATCCGGCGGAAACCTTGACGGTGAGCTGATGCGGCGGATGGTTTGCGCGAATACATAGATTATCTAACCTGATTTTCGTCAATGAGACCGAGGCAGCAGCGCATGAGGATTATGCTTTCTTCCTTTGAAACTTTGTATTTTGGGTGCAATCTCGGGAATCGTTGTATTCAAAACAATGACGGCTTGCACCCCGCCGGGTGATTTGCGAAGCTGAACTGCAGGCGCAAAAGCAAAAACCGCCGGAGACCGTTAACGGTCTCCGGCGGTTTTTGCTGCGGCAATCAAAGCCAGGGGAATTATCGTCCATACGCAGCCGGCCGGGATTCGGCGGAAACCGGTGATTTGTCTTTGACGCAGGCGTTTTGTGGCGAGGCCATTTCCCTGCCGGAGCCCCTTAAACCATTGCCAGGACTCGGTCGAGGTCGGCTATCAGGTCGTCACAATCCTCAATGCCCACCGAGATGCGCACCTGCCCCTCGTAGATACTGACAGCTTCGCGCTCTTCCGGCGTCATGTCAAAATGGCTCATGCTCGGAGAATGCTGAATCAGCGAGTCAACATTGCCGAGGCTGGTTGCAAGGCTGAACAGCTTTACATTGTTCATGACTGTACGCACAGCGTCCACCCCGCCCTTGATGTCGGCGCTCATCAGGCCGCCGAAACCCCTCATCTGCTTTTTTGCTGTTTCATGGGTATCGTGCGTCGGCAAGCCGGGGTAGTAGACACGGTCTATCTTGGGGTGCCCGTTGAGGTACTCGGCAATCTTCATTGCGTTGTCGCAGTGGCGCTCCATACGGACCGCGAGCGTTTTCATGCCCTGCATCAGCTGCCACGCGCCAAACGGGTCGAGCACGGCGCCAAAACATTGCAGGAACGGCATCCTTGCGCGGGCAATTGTCGCCTTGTCCGACGCGATAACCCCGGCTGTGACGGTGCCGTGGCCGCCGATAAACTTTGTAGCAGAATGGACAACGATATCAGCGCCGAGGGCGATGGGGTTTTGCAGATACGGCGAAGCGAATGTACTGTCGACAACGAGCTTGACGCCCTGATGCTTTTTGACGATGGCGGCAATCGCCGCGATATCCGAGACCTTAAGCGTGGGATTGGCCGGTGTTTCGACATATACGACTTTTGTGTTCGGCCTGACAGCGGCCTCGACCTCGGCCGGTTTTGTCGTGTCGACTATTGTATATTCGACCCCGTAGCTTGGAAGCACTTTTGTGAAAAGCGCAAATGTACAGCCGTATATAACGTCGCCGAACACAATGTGATCGCCGCTTTTTACAAGGGACATGACGGCGGTGCTGATTGCGCCGAGCCCGGAGGCGACACCGAGCGCATCCTCCGCGCCCTCGAGATACGCTATCTTTTTTTCGAACTCGTGGACGGTAGGGCTGCCGAATCTGCTGTAGACATACCCCTCGTCGATATTCTGGTTCAGATGAACTGCGGTGTCAAAGTCCGGCAGGACGTATGTTGACGTCTGATAAATCGGGCTGACATGAGCGCCGGTCACCGGGTCGTGAAATTGCTGCGCGTGGATAACTGCCGTGTTACGTTTCATGTGTGATTCCTCCGTATTATGTTGTTATAAAATATAAATTACCCGGTATTGTGTCCGGCGGCAGCCTAAACTGCCGGTTTGACTATATCTCTGCGCTTTACCAAGATCCGCTGCGCAGTGTATTCCGTTGACTCGCTATGTCTTTGAATATTCTATACAAATTGTCTCGCTCTCGTCAAGTGCCTTTGACAGATATCATTAAACAGCAGGTGTTATAGGTGTGCAGAATGCAAAAAACGTGGCATCTGACGGATGATATATCTTCTGCTGGCTTTTTCCCGGCGCGGCTGAAATAACTGTGTGAAAAAACGAGGCGCCATGCTATTTATATCATGCACAGTGGAAGTGTATCCGCTGTAAAGTAAAAATAATGCCTTGACAATAAGGCTTCATTCATCGTATAATAACTTGGCGGTCAAAGAAGAATATCGGGGTGTAGCTCAGTTTGGTAGAGCGCTTGGTTCGGGACCAAGAGGCCGTGTGTTC
>JAVBMB010000023.1:0-5498 GCA_031552995.1 Oscillospiraceae bacterium | reverse complement strand
TGTTCGAGATAACCGAGTCTTTTGTCCACAGTGACGGGCTTGGCGCCAAGGTCAAGCGGATGATGGCCGCGGGATACCGCATTTCAATCGACGGCTTCGGCCTGAACTATGAATCGACGAGTATTGTCGATGACCTAAAGGTTGATATGGTCAAGGTCAACAAGCAGCTTGTAGTCAACTGCATGGACAGCGAGTTCGACAGGGCGCATGTCATGGCGCTTGCCATGATGGCGAAGGCGGGCGGCACGGCGATATGCGCCGAGGGTGTCGAGAATGCGGAGACGTGCCAATATTTAAAGCAGTGCGGGTACGACTATCTGCAGGGCACATACTACTCCAGCCTGCTCACGCGCAATCAGCTAAGCTTGGATTGAGCTTTGCGTTGCGGCCGCGGCGCAGGCTCAACCGTGTTCAAATATAGCGTATAGAGCATAATGACCGCATAAGCAAACCCCATGACACCTGCCGGTGCCATGGGGTTTTAAAAAGAGTATGGATGATGGCGTTTTACACAGCGAACAATCAGTCAAGAACGATTGAGACCAGGTCAAGCGGCTGAACCCACTCGCCGCCTTTAAACGCGCGCATGTTGCCGCCGGATATCTCATCAATAAGCGCAACCTGCCCGTCGACGCGGCCAAACTCAAACTTGATGTCATAAAGCTCAAGCCCCTTTTCGGCAAGCCCGGCTTCAACAATGGCGGCAATCCGCTTCGTCATCGACTTCAGCTGTTCATATTCGTCGGCTGTAAGCAGATTAAGAACCTCAAGCGCGTCTTTTGTAATCGGCGGGTCTTGCCTCTCGTCATCCTTAAGTGTGACTTCCACAAAATAGTTCAGAGGAGTACCATGCGTGACATAGTCCCCGTAGCGTTTTATAAAGCTGCCGGCCGCCTTAAGCCTGCATACGACCTCGAGACCTTTTCCGAACACCGTAGCGGGGCGCACGGTCATCGTCGCGTTTTTGATATCCGCCGAAATGAAATGTGTCGGGATGCCGGCATCGGCAATCTTTTTAAAAAAATACTCGGTCAGGCGCAGGCCGCCCATTCCTACGCCTTCAATCGACAGGCCAATGCTGTTTGAGCCGGGATCAAACACACCGTTTTCGCCGGTGACATCATCTTTGAACTTAAGCAGATAATTACCGTCGTCAAGCTGATAAACCGATTTTGTCTTCCCCTCATAAACATGCTTCATTTTGCTTTCTCCTTGCAGAAAAGAATATTTACAGCGCTGACGCGTCGTATGCGAAACAGTAAGCCAGTAAAAACCGTACAAGTAAATATATCATATTTCTGCAACGGATGCAACCCTTTCACCGCAAAAAAGACGGAAAAATCTAAATTATCACAACTTATTTGTGTTTAAGCATTTTAACTTTTCCTTGCGCGGCAAGTGTGATTGTGATATTATTTTTAGTAACGAATAGTAATTCATACGGCGCTGCCGTTAATCAATATAGGGAGGGGACATAATGAATATTACGGTCGCAGGCGTAAAAAAAGCCGGCTTGCCGGAGGGGTTTGTCTACATAGACGAGCTGATTGAGGACTGCGTTATCGACGCGAAATACGCCGGAACAGACAACTTTATGGGCCGGGCGGCGGAGGGGTATGAGCAGCCGCTTGTTGTAATGAGCAACGAGGCGGCGCAGGCATGCGTCAAGGCCGCGGATATCCTGCGCAAGCAGGGGTATTTGATGAAAATATACGACGCGTTCCGTCCGCAGCGCGCCGTCGATGATTTTGTGCGCTGGGGCTCACAAATTGATGACATCAGGCGCAAGCCGGTACACTATCCGCATGTCAACAAGGCGGATGTATTTGATTTGGGCTATATATCCAAAAAATCCGGACACTCGCGTGGCAGCTCTATCGACCTGTCGATAATCGACTGCGACACCATGCAGGAGCTTGATATGGGCTCGATATTCGACTATATGGATGTGCGCTCACACATCGTCACCGAGGGGCTTAGCGACCTGCAGGAGAAAAACCGCTCTATACTGCGCGACGCCATGACCGCCAGCGGATTTGTCACATACGACTGCGAATGGTGGCACTTCAATCTGGCTGTCGAGCCGTACCCCGACACTTACTTTGATTTCCCGATTAAGTAAGCCTGAACAAAGCCGCGCAGGGGCGGGAGGCCAAGTGTGAATATAATCATCAGGCAGGTAAAAGAGAGTGATCTCGAAAACATAATCGCGGTCGAGGAATCGGGCTTCCCGCCGAACGAGGCGGCCCCGCGCGAAAGCTTCATATACCGCATTGCATCATACCCGGGCAGCTTTCTTGTGGCCGAGTGTGACGGCGAGCTTGTCGGTATAATCAACGGCTGCGTCACAAACGACATGGCGTTCACCGATAAGCTATTCACACCGCAAGGGCACGAGTCTGACGGCCGAACTCAGACGATTCTCGGCGTCGCGGTGCTTCCGCAATACCGCGGCCGCGGCATCGCGGCAAAGCTTATTGCCGAGTTTGCTGACAGGGCAAGGGCTGCAAACAGGCAGTACATGATTTTGACGTGCAAGAAAAGCCTTGTTGCATTTTACGAAAAGCTCGGCTTTAAAAACATGGGGCTGTCGCAGTCTGTCCACGGCGGTGTGGAGTGGTATGACATACAAATGGCTTTGTGATGAGCTGCCCGTGTTGTGATATTTTTACTCAAACTGGTCATACTTCTATCAGGCGGCGGGCAAAACCGTCGCCTTAAGTATTACGTGAGGTGATGTCATGCCAAAGGACAGCCAGCCGGACAATAAAAAAGCCCGAATGCAAAAATGCAACAACAACACCCCGCTTACCCGTGAGAATATGAACCACAACAAAAATGCCAAAAAAAGGTCGAACCCGCGTGGCGACGTCTGATAAGGAGAACCGACATGGCAAAAAAAGGTATGCGCAGGCCGGACCCAAAAGAGCCGCACGGCACCGAGAGCAATAAAAAGCTCCATATTCAAAAAAACGACGTCCCGCCTGTACCGGAAATCCAGGGCAAGGAAAAAACCGGCAAGCGCGATGCCGGACGGCCGGACGGAAGCTGAAAAAAGCGCGGCGCTGCCGCGCTTTTTTGCATATATGTCTTTATGTCGCAAGGCCTTGCCGCGGTGGGCGGCATCGCAGCCGGCTGTGACCCGGTCCGGACGCGGAGCCGGCAAGCGGCAAAATTAACGGTGGCTTAACAAAAAACAAGTTGCCCATATGTGGCATATATGTTATGATATCTATAATAAAGATTACATCGGCTCATGCCGTTTGTCACAGCGCTTTTGCGCTTGGGCGGGATATATTGACCGATTATGCGGCGCACCGTCAAAATAAAAGCTGGAGGAGATTATTATGGTTAAGGTAATCATGGGTATTCGGGGTTCTGGTAAGACCAAGCAGGTTATCGATCTCGTCAATACCGCCGTTCATGAGGAAGCGGGCAATGTCGTCTGTGTGGAACGAGGCCAAAATCTTAGGTTTAACATAAAATACAGCGCAAAGCTGATTGACATTTCGGAATATCCTATGACCCTCAGCTACGATTCGCTGTTTTCGTTCATCTGCGGGCTGTACTCGGGCAATTATGACATAACACATGTGTTCATCGACAGTCTTTACAAAATCACTGGGCAGGATGACGACGGCAAAGCCGGTGAGTTTTTAGAGAAAATCGACCGCTTTTCTGATGCTACAGGCGTCAAGTTCACCATAACCATCTCCGCCGATATAGAGCTTGCCAACGACACCATACGTAAGTTTTTCTAATATAATCCACATAACGCGCTTTATATGGCAGCCGCGGTCTATCCGTGGCTGTCAGTGTTATTATAACAGGATGCATTCGCGCCCGCCGTCAAAAAAACGCCGCCTCGCAGCCCATATATGTTTGAAATATAGAATTAATGTGATACAATACTTTTATGGCTTATAGAAAGAAACTTTTGCTGTTCTCAATAATAGTGTTTGCATTTTTGACAGGCTGTAACATGAAGCTGGGTGACGGCCTTTTAGTCAAGCCCAAACTTCCGGATGAGTATAATCTGCTGCAAAAAGAACTCGATAAAGTGCTGTCGGCAGGCACGCTGTACTACGCCGTGCCGGAGACCGGAACACGGCAGGATGTGCAGCTTATCGACCTCGACGGCGACGGCGAGGACGAGGCGGTTGCCTTCTTCCGCAAGCCGGAGGGTGAAATACAGTTCTATGTGTTTAAAAGAGGGGAAAACAGCTACGATGTCGTCGGCTTTGAAGAGGGTGTCGGCAGGACGCTTCGCGGTGTCTACTATCCGTCGGGCGGCCAAAGCGGAAGCCGCGCGCTCGCCATATCGTGGGGTATGGATGAAAACGCCACAAGCTATGGCATGACGGTGTACGGCCTGGGTGACGGCGGGCTGGTGAATCTTCTTGACGTGCAGTACGCCAATGTAACGATTCACGATATTAACGGCGACTCTGCAGACGAGCTGATATTCATTCAGCGTGACGGAGGCGCCGACCCGTCGCTCAGCGCCGCAGTATACAGGCTGGAAGGCGATGCGTACAGGCTTCAGTGCCGGGCGGATATGTGTAAAGAGGCGCGAACTGTCACAAACATCTCGTTTGGCAAGCTGGACGGAAACTCAGCCATGTATATCGACAGCCGCAACAAGGACAATTCGTTTTATGTCACCGATGTTATAAGTATACAGGGAGAGTCTGCGATAAACGAGACAATCGACTCCGGCGGAGGAGGGCTTGTCACATGGCGCACTGTGTCGGTGTTCTCGTCTGATATCGACGGAGACGGAGTAATTGATGTGCCGACGTCGGCATACTTCAACGCCGCGCTTGTAGATACCGATATGCGCAACAAGCTGATTTGGCAGGATTTTTCAGACGGCAGGGCCGTAAAAGTCGCCGGAACGACATTCCACAGTGCCGCCAACCGCTGGTATCTGATGTGGCCGGATTCGTGGAAGGATAAAATCCTGGCCGAGACGGTTCGCCTTGCGAATATGACGCGCACGCGGTTCTATTTGGAGGGATATAACGAGCCGGGCGACGAAACCGACCCGAGCCAAAGCGCCGTGCTGTTCATCTACGTGTTCTCGGGCGATAACCGGGAGGACCATCTTAAGCTGTACAGCAGCATGAAGAGGATACGCACGACCGGCAGCGACATTTACTGTTATTCGCTTCCACCCGACTCGCCGGACGGGTATAAGCTGACAGACGAACAAATTGAAAAGATGTTCAAGCTTGTAGAGACAAAATGGCAGACGGAGGTATATTGATATGACGCGCAAGGTGCTTGTACTTGAAGACGAGGACAATATCCGCAGCTTTGTAGTTATCAATCTCAAGCGCGCCGGGTACGAGACGGTGGAACTCGCGCTCGGAGAGCAGGCAATCGAATACCTCCGCACGCACGATGATGTGTCGATAGCGGTTCTCGATGTCATGCTGCCCGATGTATCCGGCTTTGACGTCTGCCGCCGCATAAGGGGCGCCGGAAGCAAAATC
>JAVBMB010000042.1:0-4620 GCA_031552995.1 Oscillospiraceae bacterium | reverse complement strand
CAAGATGGAGACAGCACGTGAAGTCGGCGTCACCCTTAAGAACGGTTACAACGGCGACCTGACCTCGAAGCAGGCCGGCAGCATCGGCGGCCAGATGGTCAAGAAGCTGATCGAACAGGCCGAGAACAACCTGAAGTAAATACCCGATAAAAAAAGAGCGGCAATGCCGCTCTTTTTTTCAGCTTGCCGAAAAAACAGAGCGCACTCTGCTTTTTCGCTGACCAATCAGATTTTTCACGGCGATGCGCCGGGGGGTCAGCCGACGCTCTCCCACAGGCCGTGCAGGTTGCAGTGCTCGAGTACGCGTACCGGCTCCGTGTCGCAGTCAAGCGTAAATGTCGCCTCGGGCGGCTGGCCGGGGCGCAGCACCGCGCGCTGATATTTGTCGCCCTGCAGGGCGACAATCCACTGGATATAATGCTCTTCAAGCATCGGGTGGGCGGCGGAGCCGACCTTGACCGTAAGCTTATTGCCGTCCCGCTCGATGACGGGGACATGCTTTTCTGTCGACGCATCCGTGCTGCCGGGGGCCAGTTTTTGCATCTCCTGGTCGCAGCAAACCGGTGTCACGCCGCTGTCGTTTACTATACCGAACAGGTTGCGGCAAATCGGGCAGAAATAAAACTCCTTGTTGCTCATTGCTCCTCCTTTTAAACGGTGCCGCGCTAAGCGGCGGGGTGTGTTGACGGACATCACTATATGTAATGCCGCGCGGGGTGTTGTGTCAGTGAACCCGTGCGGTACAACCTGCGGTTTACGCGCGCGGGCTCTTTATCCGGTGCGGCGGGTTCATGCGGCGGTAAAGTATTGCAGCCGACGCGACAAGCAAAACAGCCTTCATCAGCATCGCCAGCCCCTCGTTAAGCGCGGCGAAGCCGGAATAGGCAACAGTGCCCGTCTGCCGCGCCGCCTGAACAAACTGCATAGCGTTGATAGGCATTGACATGCCGGACAGCGACAGCGTGACAATCGGCGCCGCGATATTGCCGAGCCCGTTCGTGTCCATATATATCAGCACAAACAGCGCCGCCGATGTAAAGATAAACAGCGGCTGAAAGCTGCCGAGCACAACGTGCAGCGGGCGCTCAATCGACATGCCGTTAAAGCCGATGTTGTATATAACAGCCGAGTCGTAGCGGCCGAACGAATCGGCCGTGTACCATATGGCCATCAGCACGACCTGCAATACCGTAAGAAGCGCGGTTTTTGTCTTGTTTTTCATCGGTACGCAGCCCTCCGCCCGGAATAATTAATGCATTAAGTATACCACAAAGTCCGTGTATTGTCGAATAAAACATGGCGCGGTGATTGCAATTGGCATCCGATGCGGCTATAATTGACCTAACAATGTACGCGCGGGCACACATGGCGGATGCGCGGCAAATATTGGAGGATAAACATGAAAATACTGCTTTTAGGCGGCAAAAAGTTCCTGGGATATCACATGGTGGCCGAGGCCCTGAAAATGGGGCATGAAGTGACGATTTTTACGCGCGGCAAGACAAACCCGCACCTGTACCCCGATGTTCCGACCGTCACCGGCGAACGCGCGACAGATTTGCACAAGCTTGACGGTATGCGATTTGACGCAGTGCTGGACACGAGCTGCTATTTCCCGTATCAGATGCGCGCGTCGAGCGAGTATTTTAAAGACAAGGTTCCGCTGTACCTGTTTATCTCCACGCTGTCGGTCAACAACATCGAAAAGGCAAATGTCAGCGAGGATGACATTATCACCGACCTCGATTTTGAATCCCGCGAGCTGAAAGAGGATAACTACAACAAGATGAAGGCGGCATGCGAGGTTATTTTGACCGAGGCGATGGGCGAGCGCGCGTGCATAGTGCGCCCCGGGCTGATTTGCGGCGAGCGCGACAACACCGACCGCATGACGTATTACCCCATGAAGATGTACTATTCGGATAAGATAATTCTGCCGGACGAGGATTTGAACTTCCAGCTGGTGGACGCGCGCGATTTGGCGATTTTCAGCATAAATATGGCCGAAAAGAAGCAGCCCGGCGTCTACATAGTCACCGGGCCGGACAGGCCGTATCCCTTTTCCGAGTTCATCGAGCAGTGCAGGCAGATTGCAAACCCGAACTGCGAGATAATCCGGCTGAGCGACGGGCAGCTTGACCGTTTCGGCCTGCTTAAGCCGACGAAGTGCATACCGTTCCCCATCTGGTACAGCGATATCCCCGAGGTTCAGGGCATATACACCGCGAATATTTCAAAGGCGCTGGCCGCCGGCCTGACGCTGCGCGACCCGCGCGAGACAATCAAGGCCGCGCTCGACTGGTTCGTATCGACAAATGTCGGGGTTGACGGCGCCGCGACCGGCCTTACCGGCACGAGAGAGCAGGAGATAATCGCCGAACTGGGGCTGTAAAATCTGTAAGACGGGCGGCCCCGACGGGCCGCCCATACGTATAGGCACCGGCGAGCGCCGAAGAGCAAAGCGAGGGAAATTATGTACGACATCACAATTAAAGGCGGAAAAATAGTCGACGGCACAGGCGCGTCGGGATACAGGCGCGATATCGCCGTCGCGGACGGCAGGATTGCGCGCATAGCGCCGAGGATAGACGAAACAGGGACGCTGGACATCGACGCGCGCGGGCTTGTCGTCTCGCCCGGGTTTATCGACATGCACAGCCATTCCGACGCGACATGCCTTGTCAACAAGACGGCGTCAAACAGCCTTGAACAGGGCGTTACGACCGAAATCATGGGGCAGTGCGGGTTCAATCCGTTCCCGTTTATCCCGCAGTTTATCGAGCCGTATCGCATATTCGGCGACCAGCTGCCGCCGCAGTTTTACGATTTGTATCTGGGTATGGACAGTATAAAGGCATTTTTTGACCATATCGACACGACGGGCAACGGCACAAATGTCGCGCTTTATATGGCCCACGGGATGCTGCGCCTTGCCGCGATGGGCGAGGGCGACGGTGCGCCAAGCGAAGCGCAGATGCAGACGATGAAAACAATACTGGCAAAGGGTATGAGCGAGGGTGCGCGCGGCCTGTCCACGGGGCTTATCTACACGCCTGGCATATATGCGACAACAGATGAAATAGTCGAGCTGTGCAAGGTGGTGGCGGAGTACGGCGGCACATATGTGTCGCACATCCGCGACGAGGGCATAAACGGCCCGCAGGCGATGCGCGAAGCGCTGGAGATAGGCCGAAGGGCAGGCGTGGCGGTGAATATATCGCACCTTAAGGCGTCCGGCAAGCGGTGCTGGGGGCGTGCGGGAGAGCTGCTGGGCATACTTGAACACGCCCACGCGCAGGGCATGGAGGTCAGCGCCGACCAGTATCCGTACACGGCGGGGTCGAACAACCTGACGAGCCTTATTCCGCCGTGGCACGCCACCGGGGGCACGGCCGGGATACTTAAGCTGCTGAGAGAGACGCAAGGCCGCGCCGCGATAAAGGCCGACATGATGATAAAAGAGGACGGGCGCTGGCAGAACTCCCTTGAAACACTTGACCCGGATGAGATAATGCTGCTGTCGCGCCGTATCGAGCCGCGAGACGGCGCGATGTGGCTGGAGGAATACATGCAGTCGCGCGGGATAAGCTGCAAGTACGACGCCGTGCTGGACGCCGTCATCGAGGACCCCGATGTAAACGGCGTATACTTTACGATGAGCGAGGCCGATGTCGAGCGCATCATGCGTCACCCGCTTGTCATGGCGGGTACCGACGGCATGGTTCCGCCGGTGCCGGGGTTCCCGACGCTGCCGCGCGCCAGCGCGACATTCCCGAGAATCATCGGAAATTACTGCCGGGACAGACGCCTGATGCCGCTTGAAGAGTGTATACGCAAGCTGACATCGCTGCCTGCGAACAAGGCGAGGCTGTTTTCCAAGGGTGTGCTAAAAACCGGGCTGGACGCCGATATCACGGTGTTCAACTTTGAAACGATTATCGACAAGACGTGGTTTGACAGGCCGCATGTGCCCAACGAGGGCATCTGCCATGTGTTTGTAAACGGCAAACACGCGGTAAAGGACGGCAAAATAACGGGCGCGCTGGGCGGCAAGGCAATACGGTAGCCGTGACGCGCAGGATATATATAACCGGAGCTGTCGGCAGCGGCAAAAGCACATTGGCGCGCAGGCTGGCGCGGGATTTTGACATGGCGCTGTGCGAGCTTGACGGCCTCGTGTATCAGCCCTGCGCTGACGAGCCGTCCGGCAACCGCAGACGGCCGGATAGCGAACGCGACGCGCTGTTTGAGGCTGCGCTGCTCGGTGAGCGGTGGGTTATGGAAGATGCCGGGCGCGCGATTTTTGAGGCCGCGTGGCAGGCGGCGGATTCGATTGTACTGCTGGATATACCGGTGCGTGTCAGGCGGCGGCGGATACTGCTGCGCTGGATAAAGCAGAGACTCGGCATCGAAAAATGCATTTACACGCCGGATATGGCGATGCTTAAGCTTATGTTCAAGTGGACGCGCGAGTATGAGCGCGGCGCGGACGGCCTGGCGCTGAGGCTGAGGCCGTATCAAAGCAAGGTGACAGCGCTGAGAAACCGCCGCGACATAGAGCGATATATTGCTAATCAGCTCTTATAGGAGATTCGGTGTAAAAGAAAACCGGCGGCGGGG
>JAVBMB010000017.1:0-48784 GCA_031552995.1 Oscillospiraceae bacterium | reverse complement strand
GCGGGTGGCTCTCGTCGCTGTAGGTTGCGCTGCCGGTGTAGCTGTGACCAAGGGGCGTGCCCGCCTGCCCGCAGCTGCACTGCCCGCCGTAGGTGCAGTTCCGCCCCGAGTAATTGTGGGTGTGGGGCGGGTTGCAGGTGGCGCAGCTTGACATGTAGTTGGTGCCGCTGGCGCGCCGCGTGCCGTTGCATCTGGAGCAGCGGTCGTAATTGTAATGCGGGTGGGCAGCCTCGTACCCCGCATGGCTCCACGAATGGCCATACGCCGATATCGTCGCACCGCAGCTGCAGCTGCCGGCGCTGGTGCAGCTTCTTCCGCTGTAGCTGTGGCTGCCGCAGTCGGGGCAGGTGCCGCTGCCCCAGGCCCCGCTGCCGTGGGATTTGGTGGCGTAGCCTCCTGTGTACTCCACCGCGTAGCATTTGCTGCACATCCGGTATTTGGCGTGGGGATGGTCTGCGTCGCTGTAGCTCTTCCACGTGTGGGCGCACGCGGCACCGACACCTGTTGACACAATGTGGGACAGCGCGAGGAAAAGCAAAACGTACAGCGCCGCGAAAGTGCGAAACCGTGCTGTTTTCTTCATCTTTTTACCTCCCTTTCAATCCTCATCCTGTGTTTTATATAATCGCCCGAGGGCGAGAAGCATCCATGATGAAACAAAATGCGGCCGCATTATTTTGCAGCCGCATTGACCTTAATTTAGAGTTTGCGCCCCGCGGGGGCTGAGACGCAGACGAAAGAGCAATGTCGGCCGGCGGACAAAATGAGCTTCCCCGGTTAGTTGACTTCCTTCAGCATGGGCGCCTTATCGTGTTTTAATTACCAGTTTATGGTATCATTATATGCATTTATTGCTTAATTGTCAACATATTATTTCATAATTATTAATATTTGCAGCATTTTGCCCAATGCGCAGCTGGATTTACCGGCCCGGAAGGCGTATAATGGCTATCAGGCGGACTATGGCTATGCCAAGGCGTGTCAGGCCGTGATATTATTGAGTGTGAGGTGGGTGTATGGCTTATCTGCCGCTGATGGAGGCAATTTCCCGGCAGTACGCCAAAATATTGGGGCGAAATCTGGTCGGCATATATATCCACGGCTCGATAGCGTTCGGTTGCTTTAACCCGCAGCGCAGCGATATCGATTTTATAGTCGTAGTCGAGCGCGGCCCGAGCCGGCAGACAAAGCTGCGCCTGCTGGACGTTCTTGAGCGGCTGCTGCCGGATGCGCCAAAAAAGGGCTTTGAGATGAGCGTCGTTCTCCGCCGCCACTGCGAGCGTTTTGTATATCCGACGCCGTATGAGCTGCACTTTTCAAGCGCCTGTCTTGACCGGTATCGAAGCGACCCGCTGAGCCTGTGCGGCGGCGACGAAAAGACCGATTACGACCTGGCGGCGCATTTTACAGTGATACGCCACACGGGGATTGTGCAGGCAGGGGAGAGCATTGAGCACGTTTTCGGCAATGTGCCGCGGGCATATTATCTTGACAGCATCCGCAGAGACATCTCCGGCGCAGCAGGTGACGCGCTTGATAACCCCGTCTGCGCCGTGCTTAATCTGTGCCGCGTTCTGGCGTTTATCCGGGACGGTATTGTGCTGTCAAAGGCCGGGGGAGGCGAGTGGGGCATTCGCAATTTGCCGGCGCAATACACCGGCGTCGCCGCCGAAGCGCTTGCCTGTTATAATGCAGCGTCGGTGCCGCAAATCTCCGGCGACGGACTGGCCGGCTTTTGCGAATATATGCTTGGGCAAATATTCTGTAAACATGTGTAACCCCTTGCTGCGTGCCACTGCTTTGCCGCCCGGTGACGCTATAATCCCCCCGCAAGGCGGCGGGCCGCCACGCCTACGCCTGCGTCACGCCGCAAAATCGGAAAAAATCGCTTTTCGCGGCGCCAGTGGCGGGCTTCACCCATCCAGCATCTGTGCGCCGCCGCGGAACGTGTTTCCCCCGCAAGGCTGCCCCTTAAAATACCGTCATATAGCAAAAAGATGCCCGGCCTCATTCGACCGGACATCTTTTTATTTATCTGTAATTTACGGCTTATTCCGAAATCAGCCTGTTGGCCAGCTCCACGGCCGAAGCTGCGTCGAACGAATAGTGCGCGCTGATTTCTTTGGCGAACGCGTCGGTAACCGGCGCGCCGCCCACCATTACCTTTACGGAGATGCCGCGTTTTTTAAGCTCGTCGACGACCTCTTTCATAACAGGCATTGTAGTCGTCAGCATAGCGGACATGCAAAGCAGGTCGGCTTTGGCTTCCTGAATCGCGCCGATAAACTTCTCGACCGGCACATCCATGCCAAGGTCAATGACCTTAAAGCCGGAGCCCTCAAGCATCATGCCGACGATTTTTTTGCCGATATCATGCAAGTCGCCATACACCGTGCCGGAAATAACAACACCCTTGCTCTGCACACCTCCCTGGACAAGCAGCGGCTTGAGGATATCATTGCCTGCTTGCATCGCCATCGCCGACATAAGCACTTCGGGCACGAACATCTCGCCGTCACGGAACAGCACGGCGACCTCATCCATGCCGGGAACCATGCCTTCGTTTAGGATAACTTGCGGGTCTGTCTGCTCGGCAAGCGCCTTCTGTACATAGGAGACGACGTCATCAGCTTCGCCCTCCAAAACAGCCTGCTGTATCTTCTTAAGTGTAGACATTATTAAGGTTCCTCTCTTTACTTATTTTTTTCAAGCTCAATTTGCCTTCTGCGGTTCTCGATTATCTCCTCGAACACCTTGGAAGTACGGGAGTCCAAATAATTCTCGCACTCATTATCGATAATCTTATGCACGGCAATGTTCAGCTTTTTGTTCAGCTCCGGCTTGCCGTCCCTGTCCCACGACGGGTACTGCTTGCGGTTCATAAACTTGGGATAGTACACCTCTTCCTTAAAGTGCTTCATCGTGTGGCTCTGCGAGACGAAATCCCCGCCGTAGCCGACTTTGTCAATCAGGTCAACCGCAAACGACTCCTCATCGTACTTCAGGCCCCTGACAAAGCGCTTGACATAAGAGATTATTTCGTTATTCAGCATCAGCATATCCAGGTTGCCTATCATGCCTATGCCGGTGTAGCCGTTGTCGTGCACAAGGTTGCCGCCCGAAAGCGCCGCGCTCATGATGGAGAACATGCTCTCAAGCCCGGCCTGCGCATCGACGACGATTGAGTCGGTGCAGCCGGCCGTGCTGTATGTCGGCAGCTGGTAGTATTTGCCCAAATCGGCCATGACGGCGTGAACCATCGCAAGCTCCGGCCCGCCGTAAGAGTTGACGGTTGTTTTCATATCAAGCGCGCCGTAGACATAGCCGAATATAAACGGCGAGCCTTTGCGCTTGAGCTGGTGCATCACAAGCCCGGCAAGGCCTTCGGCGTTGCTTTGCACTATGCTGCCCGACAGGGTGACAGGCGAGGTGCCGCCCGAGACGCCGCCTGCGGCGTATGTTGTCGGTATGCCGTACTCGGCGCACAGCAGCAGCTTTTGAACGGCTTCCTTGCTGTTAAGCAGCGGGGAGACCGGCTCGTTATACAGCATCAGCGTCGGGTTGCGGCGAAGTTCCTGATATCCGCCGGCCATTTCGGCGCACATGTCAATCATCGCCATCAAGTTGCCCTTGTCGGTGGCGGTGACGAGGTTAGGCTTTTTGCAGTACTGGCGCATCGCCCTAAGGCTGTACATGTCGTGCAGCTCCTGCGGGACATCGCTTGCCAGACCGTTGTTCGACACATAGTCTATATTTTCCAGACTGTTTACGACCTTGGCGACATTTTCAATATCCTTCAGCACGGTCGGCCTCACGGTATTGTCATCCGGGTCGGTGAAGCTGGGCAGGTCGGTGCCCGGCCCGTAGAATACGTTGTCCTTCTCAAGGAATATGCATCTCTGCATCTGCGGATTGGCCACAACTATCCTGCTGGGCGCGGACTGGATAGCGGCCTCGACCATGTGAGAGGGGATTTTCGCGGTTTTTTTCTCAAAATCGACATACGCGCCGCCATCGTGCAGCAGTTGCAGTGCTTCATCCTCAAAGATTTTTACGCCCGTTCTCTCCAGAACCTCAAGCGACGCGAAGTGGATTCTCTCCAGCTGGCTCTGAGAGCACATCCTGAAGCAAAAGGTCTCATTCATGTTCTGATTGACCCGCATGTACAGCCTCCTCGTATAAAATATTTGTTATTAAGTTGACGATTTTACATACCCGACTTGATGTCACATCACTGTGTCCCGGTTGTACGGCGCCTTCGGTATATTTGCGGGCGAAGATTGCGGCACCAAACTGCGCCGCGCAAGAGTTTACCGCGTCTCAAGCAGCTCAATCAGCGTTTCAAATATATCGGGCAGAGTCCTGTTGATATCCGGCAGGTAGACACGCTCTGCGCACTGGTGGACGCCCTTGGCCCCCGGGCCTATCATAACGGTCGGCATACCCGCCTGATCAATCAAATCGAAGTCAATGTCGTACACATTGCGCAGAGGGATGTTATCCATTATCCCTTTTGCGCCTTCAAGGTCGGCGCACGACATATAGCTCAGGTCGGTCATGCCCTGCGAATAGGCAATTTTCGCGGCGTCTATGCCCCTTTCGCCCAGCTTTCCAATCAGTCTGCCGATTATCTCGCCGGCCTCGCCGCCAAGATAGTCGTTGTTAGCGGCGGCGCAAAACGGCGGGGACAGCGCGACGACAGCCGACGCGGCCGGCAGCTTGGCAAAGTCCATCAGCGCCATAAGATACAGCATTGTCGCGTACTGAAGCGTCTCGCCCCGGCACTTTACCCGCTCGGCAGCCTCAGAAAGCGCGCGCTTTTTAAAATCCACGTACCCCGGCAGGCTTTTCGCGATACACTCAAGCTCGCTGTGGGTGTACGCCCTCGGCACGAACGCCTGCCTGCCCTCGGCCGGCATCATCCCGCGCCCGATAAGCGTGTCGTATATGTCGTTATACTTCCGCACGCCCTCTTCAAGCGCGTCATGGCACATTTCGCGTATCTGCTCCAGCATATCCATCGGCCTGGTGCTTTGCAGGTATGTCACGCTTAACGCCGCGCCGGTGTATTCGGGCAGCGAAACATCGTATGTCTCCTTCATATCGCGCAGCATAAGCACAGAGGGCGGATGGGTGTTGACGCCCTTGTCCGCCGACACAAGCCGGTCGCAAAGCTCGATTTTATCAATTATCTTAGCAATAAGCACCGTCGAGCTAAGGCCGTTCATCGACCGCGCCGAGTGCGCCAAAAGCCCGCGCGCCATTATCAGCGGCATTATCTTGCCCGCGCTGCCGTTTATTATCGTATACGGGGCCTTCGCGTCGACATCACGAAAGCTCGGCTCGCTGACGACGGCAAAAATGTACTGCAAATCAAACTGCTGCCTAAGCTGAATATACAGACGCGGCGCTTGCCGCGCACCCTCCGACTGGCTCTCCTCATCGCACACGGCGGTGAACAGGATATTCAGCTCGCGCGGGACATGCCTCAGCAAGGTATAAAGGTTGACGGCCAGGCCGCCCTTCATGTCGTTCGAGCCGCGGCCGAACAGCCAATCTCCGCTTTTCAAATCGCGCAGAGTCTCTTCGTCGGTGTCGACGGAATCCTGAAGCCTGCGCGCCAGCTCATCCGGGTCGCACGCGGCGTCGGCCAGCGTCCCGTAATTCGATACGCCGACGGCGTCGTAATGGCCGGACAGCACAAGCGTGCGGCGGCCTGTGCCACGTTTAAGCGCCCACACGACCGGCCTGCCTAAACGGTCACCGCCGTCCCACGCGCCAAAATATTCGGGATGCCCGGCAAAATAGCTGTCGCTGCCGATGATTTCCAGCATCAGCTTTGCCATATCCCGCTCCATCTCTGTGCCGGTGTCGCTTCGCACGGCTATCAGCCTGCGCAATATCGATTCCGGGTTCATATATGCCCTCCGCGTTGCAAACAGGGTGTTATGCACAAAAGGCGTCATCACAAGAACGGCGCGCCTGTTTTATGCGTAACCCGCGTAATACACCGTTCGATTCTGAATCGGACGAACTTAAACACGCGCGCAAATGGTAAAAAAACGACTGAACGCATTGCCGCCACAGTATTTGCGAAAAAATTGTCCGGCAGCGTCAGTTCGGTGTTTATTCACTTAATTGTTTTATGATTATATGATTGTCGAATCATACTACTTGAAATTATACAATGAGCCTGCCGGCTTGTCAATACCCCGCGCCATGCGCCGAGCCGGCGGCATGGCCGCACGGACAAAGCACGCGGTTTATGCAGCCGTTGCCGCACGGCGGGGTATGCATTTCAGGGAAGAAGGGTGATTTCCGCATAAAATGCGGTGTTGCCCGCCGCCTTTTTACGGCAATCCTTTGGAATAGCGCCAGATATCGCGCTCCATACACACATTCAGGCCGCAATTTCCGGCGGGCTCCAGCTTGTACCTGCTGTACGCCTCGGCAAACATCTCCTTAACGCGGCGATAGTAATCGAGGTCAGGCGCTTTCATGCTGCCCCTGACCGGCCTGCCCATCGGCATCCATATCGATGCCGCCGGTATGATGCCCCGCTCGGCGAGGTATATGACGCCCTCTTTCAGCGTCTCGATGCCCTCGATACCTATGATAAAGTTGGAAAACGCCTTGCCTGCGCCATACTTTTGCACCGTTCGTTCCAGCGCGTCCAAATGCCGCTGCCGCGATGTGAACCTCATCTTTCCGGGCGTGACCTCAGCGGCGATTTCTTCGTCCCATACCTCAAGGCTGCACGCAATGCGGCCCGCACCCAGCGAAAAATACTCGTCAATCAGCGTCAAATCGGCCGGCGGCGTTATGTAAAGAAGTATCTCCCCGGGGCCGTTTTTCAGCCCGTCGATGTCAAGCAGCGCACTCAGGTACGCGATTATATGCCGCGCCTCGGCCTCGCCCGAGAATGTCGAGCCTCCAGTTATCTGCACACTGTTCACTCCGGCGTATTTGACGGCATATTCGACAATTTCGCGCAGGTCCCTCGGTTCCATCGGCGGGGGAAGGGGCTTATTTTTGGCGGCAAGCGTCTGCGTCTCGCCGCCGCTGAAGCAAAACTGGCACTGCTGCCCAGCCGCGGCGTACTGGCACGGCCACAGGCACTGGAACGCGACCCAATCGCACCCTTGCAGCACGGCGTTACCCATAAAGGGCAGGGAGGACGATGTTTTTTGCGAATAGAAATCATTTTTCGGGGGGAATGTGATAAAATCGAGCTGTTCGCCGCCGTAAAACAGAGCCGCTTTGCCGTCCGCCAGCTTTACGGAAAACGGCGTGCCCAGCTCGGAGGCGTATTTCAGCAGTTTCAGGTTGTTCCACGACAAAATGCCCGTAAGGTATTGCAGATGAAAGCCCATGTCGGTAAGCTGCACGTATGTGCCGTCCGACAGCGTAAAGCAGTTGCATGCAAGCGGGTTTGTACTTAGCCTGTGCGTTTTGGAATACGCCGCATACACATTTTTGTCCACCTTGACACCCCGGCTGACGACGAGGCATTTCAGTTCGATTGAATCTATTCCGATGCCGTCTATCATGTATTTATTCAGTCGATTCACCGTCCTTAGCGTCGCGCCGAAACAGCATAGCTATTTTTTTAGTGCCTGATATGCCTGCTTTACCGTCATAACAAACTCTTCCTTGCTGGGGATGAGCGATATCCACTTCTGCTCGCCGTTGACGCACATTGTCGGCAGGTTTTTTATGCCCATCTTCGCCGTTCGCGCGATGTCCTCCTTGACGGTGTACTTATAAACCTTGTAGTCTGCGAAATCCTTGATGTCGGCATAGCTGTCGGCGACGAGGTTGACCATATACGTGCATGCGGCGCACTGCTCGGGGTCCAGTGTGAACAGCTCGACCAGCGCCCTGTCAAGGCCTGCGTAGTCCGGTATATCTATCGGTATATTCTCCAGCCCGACGGATTCATAATTGGCGATAATGCCCCTGACTGTGTCGGGGTCGAGCACGGCCTGCGCCACGGCTATTGTGTTTTCTATCGGTGTCGCGTACGGCATATCGCAGCCGGGGCTGATTATCAGGTTGTCGTGGCTGAGGCTGTCCATCAGGTCGATAACGGCCTTCATATTGTCGTTTTGATTGCCGTGAAGCATTGTGGTTGTAAGCGGAATATTGCCGCCGAGTGTGATATTATACCTGTCGGTTACAGCCTTGGCCTTGACCATGTCGACATTTTCATCCACAGAAATGCCGTCGGGGTTTGTCATGCACATGACCTCAATCTGTCTGCTGGCGTTGCCGCATACAAAGAAGCTGGACAGGGCGTTTTTGCCCCTGATATAGTCAAAAACAGCGGTAAATGTGCCCGACAGGATGCTTGTGAAGTGCTTCGGCGATATCTGGCTGACAAGCGGGTCGACAACGGCGATAATGTCGGCCCCCGCCTCCAAATATATTTCCGACATTTTTATGGCAACCTGCCCGCAGTATTCTACAAGCGCCGTCACATACTTCGGGTCGGTGACCATATCCATAAATATATCGCTGCCGCGCAGGTGAGAGGCAAGCGTAAACGGCCCGCAAACCAAGCCGAACAGGGCAGTCTCGGCGCCGATTTCTTTTTTTAGCCTGCGCGTTACATCGACGACCAGAGGTATGCGCCCCGACGTTTCGTCGGGCATCTTGCACATGCAGGGGATATATTTTTCTCCGGCGCACGGGTGGCTTTTTACCGACGGAGGGTTATCCTGCGCCCATTTAAGCTCGCAGCCAAGTATTTCGGCTTCAATCTGCAGGTCAAAAACAACCGGCATACCGTCCGGCTTATACAGCTTATTCACCTCGATGAGCGACTCGTACAGCTTGTCGCCGTCGGTCAGCACCTCCATCGCGGTATAACCTTTAAGCTTGCCCGCGTGAACGCCGGCAAACGGCACCCAGGGTATCCTTCCGGCCTTTTCATGGCGCAGGGCAGCAAACAATTCACTCTTACCCATATTCAACCTCCGGCGAACGTATATTGTTTGATTCGTCAATTGTACAATTATAATTGTAACCTATGCTTAAGCTTTTGTCAACCTCATTGCAGTTCGTTTCAAAAGTGCATATTCTCCACAAAGCTGTCGTTGAAATGTATGTCTTGTGACAGCTCGACATGTTCGGCGCGGGCCGCGGCATTTTCCGCATACAGGCGCTGCTTTTCGCATAGCAGCGCCATGCCGGCGCCGACAGCGGCGGCGTTGCCGACCGAGATATATTTTTCAAGCGGAATCCCGGGCAGAAGGCCGATTTTTATGGCATTCGGGATGTCGATATAACTGCCGAACGCGCCGGCGATAAAAAAGCTTTTTATATCGCCGGCAGCTGCCCCGGCGCGCCGCAGCAGCGTATCGATGCCTACGCGTATGGCGCTTTTGGCAAGCTGCACCTCGCGCACATCCTTCTGGCGCAAAATCACCTCGCGCAGCCCCTCGGCAACAAGGAAGTATACACCGCCGCTGTCCCGCCTGATTCTGTTTTTCAGCCTGTCCGGCAGGCGCTCAAGCTCTTCACCCGACACAAACTTGCCGGTCTTTTTTATTACGCCGGCGCCGAGCAGCGACGCGATGATATCTATAAGCCCGGAGCCGCAAATCCCCACCGGCGCGGCATCGCCGATTGTCTTAAGCCTGACGTCATCCTCATCTATCCAAAACCGCTCGACAGCGCCCTGCGCGGCGCGCATACCGTGGCAGATATTCATGCCCTCAAACGCCGGCCCGGCCGCCGCCGAGCAGACATAGATATCCCCGCCGCCTGCCAGCGCAATTTCGCCGTTTGTGCCGATATCCAGCGCCATGCTAACGCCGTCAATGTCGCCCGGTTTTGTCGCCGCCAGCACTCCCGTCATGTCCGACCCGACATGGCAGGCGATATTCGGCAGCATGTACACCTCGGCGTCGATAGTAAGGCCGATGTCCGCCGGGTGGACGCGGCGCGGCAGGCTCATCGTCGGCACATAGGGCAAAACAGCCAGCGAATGCGGGTCAATCCCCAGCAGCAGATGGTTCATCGTCGGGTTCGATGCGACGGCCGCCTTGCATATGTACGCCCTCTCTATGCCGTTTTCGGCGCACAGGCCGTCTATCATCTCATTCAGGCAGCAGGCGATAAGCCGCTGCATCTCGGCGAGGTCCGCGCGGCTGCGGATTGCAAACTCTATCCGGCTTATCACATCCGCGCCGTGCGGTGCCTGCGGGTTGCCGCGCGACGCTATGCCCACAAGCTGGCCGGACAGCAAATCCCACAGCATGCACGACACCGACGTCGTACCGACGTCGGCCGCGACGCCGTACAGCGGCCTTTCGCTGTCGCGCGCCGCAATATCTATAACGGCGTCGCCGCTTATCGAGGCCGTTACCTCCCCGGTATTCGCCCTGATGCCCGACAGCTGCCGCAGCGCCCGCATCGTAATACGCGCCGCGCCTTTTGCCGCCGACAGCACGGCCTGCTCTTTGCCGATTTTGCCGCCCTTGACTGCCTCGCCAAGCGCGACATCAACGCGCTTGATGTCGGCATTCTTCGGGAAATCCCGCGGGAACACAAGCTTATTCATGAACTTGCTCAGCCCGCCGCCGTCCGCGACTTCTACGGTCACGTCCGACAGGACGCGCGTCAGGCAGGACAGCCTGTCGCCCGCCGCCAGCTCGGCACCGGAAAAACAGGCGCGTTCCTCTTCGGTGATATCGCTGACATCACCCGAGACAATGCGAACTCCGCATTTTTTGCATTTGCCCTTGCCTCCGCAGAAAGCGTGCGGCGGGATTCCGCCGCCCTCAAGCGCCGCAATAAGCGTGTCGCCGCTTCCGCATTCAATTGTCAGCCCGTGCGGCTTTACAAATATTTTAATGTCAAACACCTCTTGATTCGTTAATTTGACAATCATGCTTATATTTAATATAATCAGTATATTATCAAAACGCATATAATACAAGAAAAATCCGAGGCGATTATATGATAGAGCTCATTATGCTGGTCGGCTTTCTGGGCGCCGGCAAGACAACGCTGCTGAATAAAATCATCGGGGGCAGTGCCGGCCGCAGGCTGGGCATCCTCGTCAACGACTTCGGCAGGCTTAATATCGACGCCGCCGCTATTCGGCTCGGCGGCTTTGAGTGTGCTGATCTGACAAACGGCTCGATTTTTTGCGCCTGCATAAAGGACGATTTTGTGCGCAGCCTTATCGATTTTTCGCGCCTCGATATCGACTGCCTCATTGTCGAGGCTTCGGGGCTGTCCGACCCATCAAGCCTCGAAAAAATCATCGGGGATATCTCTCCGCTTTTGAAGCGCCGCTATGTGCTTAAAAGCACCGTCTGCCTTATCGACTGCAAGTATTTCGCAGGCATGCTCGATATATTCCCCGCCGTTCGGCGTCAGGTCGAGTACGGCAGCTATTTTATCCTTAACAAAGCCGACCTGTGCGACGCCGGGGAAATCGACAATGTAATCCGCCTGATAGGCGAGATAAAGCCGGGCTTTGCATACACGCTTGCCCGCAGGTGCGACATTGATATCGAGCGCGCGGTGTTCGGCAATCAAGGCGAACGGGCAGCACCGCGAGACTCCTTAAACACGCCGGATAGCCGTCTTGTAAGCGTTACGCTTACCGCGAAGGCGGCTGTTTCGGCCGACGGGCTTGAGCGGCTGCTGCGCTCTCTGATGCCGCATACGTACAGGATAAAAGGGTACACCGACACCGAGCGCGGCTGCACGCAGATAAGCTGTGTCGGCCGGCAGCTTGAGATGACCGTTTGCCGGCAAAATATGCCGAGCGGCATCGTAATAATCTCGTCTGTCGGTATAAAAATCTATTCGGTGCTTGCCTCGGCGCTAAAAGAAATGCCTCGCGATGTTTTCGAAGTTATCTAGGCGTGCAGGGCGTAAAACTCGACGGAGGGTTTGTTATCAAAAATCATGTGCTGACATTTGAAGTTGAGGGCCTGCGGCGCGATGCGTCGCTGCTTTTCGAGGACTTTTGCCGCCTTAAGCTGGATGCGCAAACCGGCGGCAAAAAGGTGCGCACCGCGCTAAAAGCAAGCGAGCTTGTGCTGCAAAGCCTTGCTCCGGCGGCGATTATCAGCCGTTATCCGCCGGATTGTCTGTCGGGCGATATGCTTACGCTTGACGGCGCATGTTTTAAATGCGCTGCGTTTATCCCGCTTGACGGGTATGTCGATTCGGTGTTTGCTTATCTGCTGACAGTGGGAGAACTGCCGAAGGGCGGCGATATGCTGGAGGATTTTTTTCTTTACACATGGGGCACATGCTATCTCTACGCCGCAAAGCTGGTCATGGAACGGTTTATTGCGTCAAACACAGGCGCAGGCCGGTTTGTTTCGCCGTCTTACGGCCCCGGGTATTACGGCATGGATCCGAGGCATATGGATGATATCGCCGCCGTACTGGATTCGGAAAAAATCGGCATAACGCTTAGCGCCGCGCACCAGATTATCCCCGAAAAATCCGCCGGCGGCGCATATTTTGCGCTGACACAAGGCGATAAGGTGGATTTGAACTGGTGCCGCTATTGCAACAAGGGGCCGGGCTGCAATTTTTGCAACATGCGCACTCCGGCAGTATAGGCGAATAATCCTACCGGCGTCACGACTCAGTTTGACATGAAGCATTGCTATGTGTATAATAAAAATACGATTCTATGTTTAGCTAATCGAACAAAATGCTGGGGTGCTATATGCTTATCGTCAAGGAAAACCAGGGTTTCGAACCAAAAAACCAGTTTTATTTTCACAAAAACCCTCTTGTGGAAATGGTTGCGAGCCTCCATGTGTTGTCTGACCCGGCGCATCACTGTCACTGCGAAAAATGGGTGCACCTTGTCAACGCCAAAATCGGCAAAAAGCTTAGGAGTGAAATCGGCTATTTTGCGACAAACTACTTCCAGTGGATGTTCATAATGGACATTGTAACCGGCATCGCCTGCGATTATGAAGATACTGACGGCGATGACGTATACAAATATATTAGGCGGATTAACGACCTCGACGACCTCGAGTTTTCCTATTTATTCTTGGATATGGGCGCGCTGCGCGTGCCAAAGCAGGTTTTTGAGAAGTGGATTAAAAAGCCCGAGACCATCGACGACGAAATCATTAAGCCTGTGTTGCCGTTTATCAGCAAAAACAGCATACTGCTGTTTTTGCAGAATATAACTACATACAAAAACAGAATTGTCGACACACTGACGAAATATTGGGAGACGATATTTTCCTCCTACTGGAAGCAAATTGAGCCGTATATCTCAAAAATCATCGTAGAGCACAGCACGCTGGCGACGATGAAAAAGCTTGACGAATATCTGCTTAGCTTTCACAATTCCATACACATCAAGGATAACAAACTGATTCTTCTTAAAGAAATCAAATACGAGATGGACCTTGACAGCATATCGGTCATCCATGTCTTCCCGTCGGTGTTCACAGCGCCGCACTTGATGATGGACATCCGCAATGAAGACTTGATTTTGTACTGCAACCTTAGCTACTATTCGGTGATAATGACAAACTCTGCGCCGGAAGACCTTGTAGAGCGAATAAAAGCGCTCAGCGACGAGAGCCGCCTGAAAATACTGAAAATCCTTTGGACAACAAGCGCGACGACGCAAGAGCTGTCCAACATCCTAAATCTTGTGCAAAGCACAATATCGGTGCACCTGAAAGTGCTTAAAAATGCCGGACTTGTGACAAGCAGGCAACAGAAAAAATATGTGTATTACAGCGCCGTGCAGGAGACTGTCGAATCTGTTCTTCCCGGCATAGTCGAATATTTTACAGACTAGCCATCGTCATATGCCATGCCGCTCTTTTGAGGGCGGCACTTGTTTTACCTCCAGACTGATAATAAGGATGTGCAGCAATGCCGCAAACGCCGCAAAACGCCTCGCGCCACGGGGAATACGTAAGAGATGTGCCCGGCAGCGCGCTCGCCGTGCTGTTTATACACGGAATAATGGGCTCGCCGCGTCATTTTGACGGGCTTGCCGCGCTTGTGCCGCAGGGCGTGACGGTGCACAGTCTGCTGCTTCCGGGGCATGGCGGCACGATGGCAGATTTTGCGCAAAGCTCGATGCGGCGTTGGCGGGACGCGGTTTCGCGCCGAATAGACGCGCTTGCCGGCACGCACGACAAGACCTTCATCGTCGCCCATTCAATGGGCACGCTGTTTGCCGTTGACGCCGCCGCGCGCCGGCCGGATAAAATAGGCGCTCTGCTTCTGCTGGCCGTGCCGCTGTATCTAAAGCTGACGCCGGCGGCAGTCATAAACTCCGCCAAAGTGACATTCGGTCGCATATCCCCGGCCGACGATGTCGGCCGGGCCGCGTATGAAGCCTGCAGTGTTGCGCCCGGCGGGCCGGCGCGGCATTATCTCGGCTGCCTGCCGCGGTATATCGAGCTGCTTGCCGAGGCAAAAAATACGCGCGCGCTGCTTTCAAGGCTTGCCGTCCCCACCAGCGTATATCAATCCCGGCGGGACGAGCTTGTCTCCCGCCGCTCGGGTAAAATGCTGATATCCCGCTCCTCTGCCGAGGTATATATCCTGCGCGACTCGACACACTATTACTGCGGCGGGCGCGACCGCGATATTATTGCGGACGGCTTTAAGCGCACGCTGGCATCGCTTTCGGGCGGCGACGGCGAGGCGCTTAACGGTTGACATTGACACGGCCTGTTCACCGTGATATGCTGTAACAAAGGGAGTAGCGTGCTGTGTCGTGCCGGAATACCGGCCCGGTTCAGTTGCAATCGGCGTCATCACGGCTTCGGCCCGCCATTGCATTAAAATGCGAGACTTGTTGCGCCGCTTGCGCAACAGGTCTTATTTTTTTGCTATTGCCGCTATGAGCGAATGGGGGAATCATTCTGGAAGCACTTTACGAAAACCTGTTAAACCTGACATGGCAGCATGTTGTCATGTGGCTTATCGGCGGGGGGCTGATATACCTTGCGATAGCCAAAAACATGGAGCCGACGCTGCTGCTGCCGATAGGCTTCGGCGCGATTCTTGTAAACCTGCCACTGTCCGGCGCGGTGACTCAGACGATAGAGGGCACCGTCGAACACGGCGTGCTTGACACGCTTTTTGACGCGGGCATAGCGACCGAGCTGTTCCCTCTGCTGCTGTTTATCGGCATCGGGGCGATGATTGACTTCGGGCCGCTGCTTTCCAACCCCAAGCTGATGCTGTTCGGCGCCGCCGCGCAGTTCGGCATATTTTTCACATTCAGCATGGCCACCTTGCTTGGCTTTGGTATGAAGGACGCGGCCTCTATCGGTATAATCGGCGCCGCCGACGGCCCGACGTCGATATTTGTGGCAAACTATCTCAAATCGAACTACATCGGGCCGATTATTGTGGCCGCATACTCATACATGGCGCTTGTGCCTATCGTGCAGCCGCCTGTCATCAAGCTGCTGACGACAAAGCACGAACGCATGATAAAGATGCCTTATGTGCAGCGCGACATATCAAAGACTGCGCGCATACTGTTCCCGATTGTCATCACCGTCATCTGCGGACTGTTTGCGCCGCGAAGCGTCGCGCTCGTCGGCTTTCTGATGTTCGGCAACCTGATACGCGAATGCGGTGTGCTTGACCAGCTGTCCGAATCGGCGCAAAAGGTGCTGGCGAACCTGATAACACTGTTCCTCGGCATCACGATAGCCGCGCGTATGCAGGCCGACGCGTTTTTGAACCCGCAGACGCTGATGATACTGGGGCTTGGGCTTGTGGCGTTCATCTTCGACACCGCGGGCGGCGTGTTGTTCGCCAAGTTCCTTAACCTGTTCCTTAAGACAAAAATTAACCCGATGATAGGCGCGGCGGGCATATCGGCCTTTCCGATGTCGGCGCGTGTCGTACACAAGCTGGGCCTTGCCGAGGACAATCAAAACTTCCTGCTGATGCACGCCGTCGGGGTGAATGTATCCGGCCAGATTGCCTCGGTCATCGTGGGCGGGCTGATTTTGAAGCTGATATCTTAGGAGGACGCTTGACATGGAAATATTTGTGCAGACTCTGTTTATTATGGCAAAGGGTATGCTTGGCATATTCGTCATAACCGGCATAATAATTTTGGCTATGGTGCTGCTTAACAAAATAGGCAAACCAAAAAACGGCCCGCAGTAAGCGCATCGCGCTATAAATCATCGGAGGAACATCGATGGACACGGCTGACGAGCTTAAGCGCTTTTGGCTTTCCGAGGAGGCACACGCCTTTTCGGGCTGGGATTTTTCACATCTTGACGGCAGATGGCGCTCGGGCAGATGCCCGTGGGATTTTGCCGGTATAATCGCAAAATATCTGCGCCCCCGGCACAGGCTGCTGGACATGGGCACCGGCGGGGGAGAGTTCCTGCTGACGCTGAACCATCCGCCGGAAAACACCAGCGTCACCGAGGGCTGGGAACCGAATGTGCGGCTTTGCCGGCAAAAGCTGCAGCCTATGGGCATCACGGTCAGGCAGGTGTTCCCGGACGACAGGCTTGATTTCCCGGACGGCAGCTTCGATATCGTCATAAACCGGCACGAGAGCTATGACCTTGCCGAGGTGCGGCGGGTTTTGCGCGGGGGCGGCCTGTTCATCACGCAGCAGGTGGGCGAGTTCGATACCCACTCGCTGTGCGAGCGGCTCATCCCGGGCTTTGTTCCGCCGTTCCCCGGCCATTCCGTCGCCCCCTCGCGCCGGGCGTTCGAGCGCGCCGGCCTGCGCGTGCTCGACAGCGGTGAGGCGTTTTTCGGGCTTGACTTCTTCGACTGCGGCGCCATTGCGTTTTTTGCCAAGATATGCCCGTGGCAGTTTGTCGGCTTCTCGGTCGAAAAGATGCTTCCGCAGCTTATGTCTCTGCACCGGGATATAGAGCGCGACGGCATGTTTTCGACCGCTCATCACAGGTTTTTTATCGTGGCAGGCAGCCAAACGTCACCTGACGCGGGGCAGGGGAGCAATTAAAGCGCTATACTGAAAAAATTCCGGGGATCATTCCCCGGGAATTTTTATCAAAATTGAAAATTGTCGAAAAACCCTCAACGGAGTGGGTTTTTCGACAAGCTGAAATACCGGCCGAAAACACTTTTTCGGCCGGTATTTATCATATGTACGCCCGCTATGCCCTGCCGCGCAGCATGACGCGCCCGGCTTTTGTGCCGTTGAATCTGCCGTTAACCACGGCGATTTTGCCGTTTACAATGACGGTCTCTATGCCCTCGTTGCGCCTGTAGGGGTGCATGAAGTCGGCGTTCGCCGCAACTGCGTCGTAGTCAAAGATGCATATATCGGCAAAATGTCCCTCGGCCAGCAGCCCGCGGCCTATCAGGCCGTAGAACTCCGCCGGCATCGCCGTCATACGATGGATTGCGGCTTCAAGCGACATAAGCCCGTGCCGGCGTATCAGCTGCAGATGCCTTGTCATGGTGCATGTCGCGCGCGGATGCCAGCCGCCAAGCGTCTCGGGGTCGACCTCGGCCGGGTTGTGTGAAAGGTCGCTGCCCGGCATAGTGAACGGCGAGCTGAGTATACGCATCATGTCGTCTTCGTTTTGCGAAAAATACACCATTACCACGGCGCCGTTCGCCTCTATCAGCACATCATAAAACATGTCAAACGGGTCGACGCCCTTTTCCTCCGCTATCCGGGCAATAGTCTTGCCGACGTATTGAGGCGCCGCCGGAGCTGTCATGACCAAAAACCCCTCGAAGCCGGAGTTTTTATAGAAGTTTTCAAAGTCGCTCTCTTCTCCGCACAGGTCGGCCGTCACCTGCTTGCGGAACTCCTTATCCTTCAGCCGCTCGACAAGCGCGCTTACGCCGTCCGCGCGGTATTTAGGGGGTATCGAATCTATAAGCCCCGAGCTTCCGGCCAAAAACGGATACTGGTCGACGCGCACCTTGTGACCCCGGGCGTTGGCCTGCTCCACCATATCCAGCGTCCGCTTCGACAGCCCTTCGTTGCGCTTTCCCATCATCTTGTGGTGAGATATAACAAGCGGCAGCCCGGCGGCCTTGGCCACGCGTATCGCCTCGGCCACGGATTCGAGGCTGCGCTCATCCTCTCCTCGTATATGGCTTGAATATATGCCGCCGCTGCACGCCGCAACCTTTGCAAGCTCTATAAGCTCGGCTTCACCGGCATAGGCCGACGGCGGATATATCAGCCCGCTCGATATGCCAAGGCAGCCGCAATCCATAGCCTGCTGAACATAGGCGCGCATCTCATCCAGCTGCGCCTCGGTCGGCTCGCCCATTTCAAAGCCCATAACCCGCCCGCGGATTGTGCCCTGACCAACCAAAAAGCCCATATTCGTGCCAAGGGGCATCTCACCGACGCGCTGCATAAAGCCCGGCGTCGTCTGCGCCGACTCGACCATATAGTCCATCACCTTATCGGGCACTATGCCCTGATACACGCGGTACACCCCGTCGAAATACGGCATCGGGCTCTCTCCGCACGGGCCGCAAATCTCGGTAGTCGTGCCCTGTTCAAGATAGTTATAGCCATTCGTCCCGGCCATGATAAACAGGTCGGCATGGCTGTGCGAATCTATAAACCCGGGTGAGACAATTTTACCCTGCGCATCAATAATCTGCCCGGCCGGCTCATTGATATTCTCAGCAATTTTGACAATTATTCCGTCCGATACGGCGATATCGGCGCGGTACCGCCGCCCGCCGGTGCCGTCGACAACGGTTCCGCCGCGGATTATAAGCTCATACATATCGTTACCTCCCTGATGGCGACGCGGTCTTGCAGCGTCTGTCTGCAATTATACATCCAAACGCCGGTTTAGTAAACAGCGGGCAAAGCGGAAGAGGAAATAATTGGCAGGCCCTTTCATTAATTATTTCTTCCCGCGCCGCCGAAAAACATTGCTTTACCGGCATTTGTGCAGTAACATATTATCATTGAACATTTACATGTATGGAGGCAGTTTATGCCTGAGACAACTATCGCGCTTATATTGCTCTCGGTTTTGTTGCTTTCGCTTGTGACTGTTCTTGTAATAAGAGACATACGGATGCAAAAAAAAATAGGCAAGCTCGAACATACAGCGGCGCTTATTGAATCTGCGCCGTATTATATAGCGTATGACGATAACTCCAGCCATGACCTGTATGCCAACGCCGAGGCGTGCCGGATGACCGGACATCCCGCCGGTATGACGCTGTCCAAGGAGTCGACGCACGACGAGGAGGGCATGAGGCTGCTGCATGAGGTGGCGTTCCCCGCCGTTGAAAAATACGGCACATGGGTGGGCGAGAACCGCCTTATGCACAGAGACGGCCATATGATTGACGTGCAGCAGTTCATTTTCCCCGTCAGGAACAAGCAAAACGAGAACATCGGCATGGGCACGCTGATGCGTGACATATCCGAAGAAAAGGCCATGCGCCGCAACCTTGATATCCAGTATTCTCTGCTGAACTCGTCCAGCAATTTTGTCGTTGCGCTTGATACCGACCTCAACATCATATACGCCAACCCCGCAATATACGGGATGAGCGGCTTTTTGCCAAAGGATATCGCCAAGCTTGAACCCGAGCTGTTCCACGGGCCGGAGACCTGCGCAAAAGTGCGCGAAAGCTGGGTAACGGCGCTGAGCGGGCAGAATGTGACGCTTGAATCAGAGCTTATACGCAAAAACGGCGAATATATCGAGGTGCATCACAAGACATTCCCTATCCGCGACGACAAAAACAAGCTGATAGGGGTCGGGTCGATTGTCAGCGATATCACCGAGCTTCAACAGACGCAGCGCGACCTGCTGCAGGCCAAGGAGGCCGCCGAGGCCGCCAACAAGGCGAAGAGCTTTTTCCTGTCGAATATGAGCCACGAGATACGCACGCCGATGAACGCGATAATCGGCATGACGCGCATCGCCAGGGAGTCGAATGACCCCGAGCGCATAAAAAGCAGCCTCGAAAAGGTCGAAGCGTCGTCAGTGCACCTGCTGAACATCATAAACGACGTGCTCGACCTGTCCAAGATAGAATCGGGTAAGCTGGAACTGTATAACAGGCCGTTCGTACTCAGCACGCAGATAGCCGACATCATCAGCATCATCGGCGTCAAGGTGGAGGAAAAGCATCAGCGCCTCGTAGTCGATGTCGAGCCGAATCTGCCTCGGCGCATGTTCGGAGACGCCAACCGTTTTTCGCAGGTCATCATAAATCTTCTGTCTAACTCAGTCAAGTTTACAAGAGACGGCGGAACGATAACGCTTACGGTCGTCGGCGAAGTCACCGGAGCGGATATCAGGCTGAATGTGCATGTAACCGACAACGGCATCGGTATGACGACGAAGCAGCAGGAGCGGCTGTTCAAGGCATTCGAGCAGACCGAAAGCTCTATCACCGTCAAGTACGGCGGCACCGGGCTGGGGCTTGCCATATCCAAGCGTCTTGTGCGTATGATGGGCGGGGACATCTCAGCCGTCAGTGCGCCCGGCAAGGGCAGCAGCTTTAGCTTTAATGTGCTGTTCGGCGTGCTGCCGGATGAGGATGCGGCGGACGAAAGCGAGCAGAGCGAAACGCAGCTGTCGGATTTCTCCGGCCGGTGCATACTGCTTGCCGAGGATATCGAGGTCAACCGCGAGATAGTCGTATGCCTGCTGGAGCCGACAAATGCGATGATAGTGCAGGCGCAGGACGGCTTGCAGGCGTACAACATGTTTCTCTCTTCGCCGGAAAAATATGACCTTGTCTTTATGGACATTCAGATGCCCGTCATGGACGGGTACAGCGCAACGCGCGCCATACGGTCTTGCGATGCGCCAAACGCCGCCTCCGTGCCGATTGTCGCCATGACGGCAAATGCGTTCAGCGAGGATGTGCAACTGTGCCTTGACGCCGGTATGAACGGCCATATAAGCAAGCCTATAGACTTTGATCAGGTTCTGTCCGTGATGAACATGTATCTGAAATAAATTTTTTCGGGTGAATATATGAAGTGTTACATTGTCGACGCGTTCGCGGAAAAACTGTTTGAGGGCAACCCCGCCGCCGTGTGCATCCTTGATGCGGCAATTCCGGACGGGCTGATGCAGAGCATCGCCATCGAGAACAACCTGTCCGAGACAGCCTTTGCCGTCAAAACCGGCGACAGCTATCATCTGCGCTGGTTCACCCCGGGGGGAGAAATTGACCTGTGCGGCCATGCCACGCTGGCTACGGCGTTTGTGTTGTCGCGCTTTTTCCGGCCGGAGGCCGATGAGTTCCGCTTCGACACGCTCAGCGGCAGGCTGACCGTCACAAAATCCGGCGGGCGGTTCGTGCTCGATTTCCCTGCGAGGGTGCTGCGCCCGTATCCGATAACCGAGCGGATGGTTCAGGCGCTTGGCGGCGCGCGCCCGCGTGAGGCATACATCTCGCGCGACCTGCTGTTTGTGTTCGACAGCGAAAGCGATATCGTCGCCTTGCAGCCCGACTTTGCCAAGATTAAAGCCCTGGACGAGGGGCTGGCGGCGTTTGTCACCGCGCCGGGCGACAGCTTCGACTTTGTCGCGCGCGCGTTTGTGCCCAAGCTGTGCATCGACGAGGACCCCGTGACCGGCATGATGTTCTGCAGCCTGATACCGTACTGGTCGGCCAGAACCGGCAGGCAGCAGTTCACGGCGCGGCAGGTCTCGCACCGCGGCGGGACGGTATACTGCGCCCTCAGCGGCGAGCGCGTCAAAATCGGCGGCACAGCCGTGCTGTACGCCGTATCCGAGCTTGAACTGTAGGGGATAATAGCGTATAACATCAGCCGCCCCCAAAGAGCGGCCTTTTGTGAGGTAAATTATATGAAAATGTATATAGCTCTCGTCCTGATTCTCGCGTTGCTTCTCCCGGTCTGCGGCTGCGGCTATGCGCAGGCAATGCCCCCCGCGACGACCGAAGCCGCCACGGCAACGGCCGCCCCAACCGAACCTGCGGCAACGACACAGCCACCCGCAAGCAGTGCCGCCACCGTCGACGAAGCCGATGCATTGACGCCGTACATATGGAATCCCGACGCTTCCGACAGCTACCGGAGTGATATTGTGCTGACGTATCTTGCGCTTTATTTGCAGCAGTTTGACATTTTGGCGGAACGCCCTTCATTCGGCTACAGCTTATATGACCTCGGCCTTGACGGCGATCCCGAGCTGCTTATTCAAACCCGCGACTCTTGGTTTATCGTTTATACTATTGAGGACAACACATTCATCAAATGCGGAGAGTTCGGCGGCGGTCATTCCAGACTTTTAGTCGACGGCAATACCGGTATTATAAACTATACGTCGCACATGGGCGTGTACGAAATCGTAAAGCTGGAGCTGGACGGAACCGCTCTTATTGCGAAAGAAATCGCCAGCGGTACGCTGAGCGGTGAAGAGAGCTACCCCGAAGTGAATGAATACGGCTATCACGGCTATACTCAATATATAGAGTTAAGCGGCGCGTCTACCGGGGGCATCCTCGCGCTTGGTTAACAAAAAAAGCCGGGATTATCCGCGGGATTTATGAAAACATTATCGGTAACGCAGCTCCGGCCGGATTGACCACAAAGCGGCGCTTCACTTGTCAAGTGAAGCGCTTCGCTTTATCATTTCCGAAGTCTGCGGTATACTTTCGCCATCATACAAATGTGGTGAAAGCGTGAATACCGTTATCAGCGACGAATGGAAGCATTGGGTTACAGCAGGCGACATGAAAACCTGCAAAGCTTGCCTCAATAAACGCGGACAAATTTACGATATACATGATATAGTAATAGATAAGCCGCCGCTTCACGAAAACTGCCGATGCTATATAGCAGCCATGGAGGCCATATTCGCCGGGCAGGCAACCGACAAAGGATTTAGCGGCGCCGGCTTTTGGATCAGGTTCTTTAAAGAGCTGCCCCACTACTATATCAGCAAGCAAGAGGCTTTGGCTATGGGATGGGTCAACTGGCTTTGGAATTTGCACAAGGTGGCGCCCGGTAAGATGATTGGCGGCGATATCTATTACAACGACAACAAGCATCTGCCTGACGCGCCCGGGAGAATATGGCATGAGGCCGACATCAACTATGTCTCAGGTCGCCGAAACAGCGAGCGTCTTCTCTACTCCAACGACGGCCTGATTTTTGTGACTTATGAGCACTATAAAACCTTTTACGAAATAATATAGGAGGAGCAGTTTATGAGAACAAATATGGAATATGATCCCAATGCCTTTAAGGACGTGCCGTCAGACCCTTATGTAATCGATCTGACCGAGTGCAAAACCTACACAGATGTTCATCTGGCTATTAAAAACGGGCTTGATTTTCCGGACTATTATGGCGAAAACCTTTCTGCTCTTTGGGATTCGGGCTATGATTTTTGTGTAAGGCCACCGGGCGAAAAGTCGTTCATCGTCGAATTTCGCGGAACTGCGAACCTCCCCAAGGATGCCAAGGAAACCTTTGAGGACACGTGGCCAATCTTCATTAGGCTGCGAAAGGAATTCCCCGAAGCCACATTCAAAATCGTGTCCTAGTGGCAGGCTATGGGATATCGGGGTTTGTAATAGAAAATAGGACGCCTGGGCGTCCTATCAGCTTGCCCGAAAACCCACTCCGTTGAGGGTTTTCGGGCAATTTTCAATTTTGATAAAAATTCTCGTGAAATGAATTGCCGGAATTTTTGATTATAAGCGGGGGTTTTAGGAACTTTTTAATCACGTTACTTTTCTTGCAAAAAAACCTGAACACCTTTCTTTGACAGTCTGAATAGGACGCCTGGGCGTCCTATTTTTGTTTCTCATCCAAATCCCGCCTGCGCTGCGAAATAGCGCACTGCTGCGCAAAGCATTGTTACTGCTGGGTTTGCCGTGTTTTCTTACGGCTCCCCGTGCTTTCTCCCGGCCTTTTTTATTTTTATACCTGCGCCGGCTATTTCGCTCTCTTTCTGCCAATCAGCTTTGCGATTTCAACTATCGGGATTACCGACAGCGCTATGCCGAAGCCCGCGGCAAAGTAGCTCGCCGGCAGCGCTACAAGGCTGAACGCCGTATTAAGCCCCGGGATGTAGATGACGCCGACTGTCAGCACGAAGCTGAGAAGCATCGCTCCCAGCAGATGCTTGTTCTTTGAGCCGATGGAGAAGACGGATTTATGGCGCGAGCGCATGTTAAGCGAGTGGAACACCTCGCACAGCGACAGTGTAAGGAACGCCATCGTCATACCGCTTTCGCCGCTAAGCTTCGTGCCTACAAAGTACGATGCCAGCGTCAAAAGCGCTATTAGCACACCCTGCCACACAACTTCCCGCCCCAGGCCGCCGGCAAATATGCCCTCTTTCGAATCGCGCGGCGGGCGCCGCATGGCGTCGCGCTCGGCTGCCTCCATACCAAGGGCCATTGCCGGGAATGTATCGGTTATCAGGTTTATCCACAGTATGTGTATCGGCGCAAACAGCCTGAAGCCGCCGATTGTCGCGATGAATATCGAGACGACCTCCGACAGATTCGACGCCAGAAGGAACTGTATAGCCTTGCGGATGTTCTCGTATATGCGTCGACCCTCTTCGACAGCATAGACTATCGTCGCGAAGTTATCATCCCCAAGCACCATATCGGCGACATTTTTTGTCACGTCCGTGCCGGTTATGCCCATGCCGACGCCGATATCGGCCGACTTAATTGCCGGCGCGTCGTTTACCCCGTCGCCGGTCATGGCGGTTATCTTGCCCAGCCTGCGCCATGTGTTGACTATGCGCACTTTATGCTCAGGCTGGACGCGCGCATACACGCTTATATGCTTTATGCGGCTCTCGAACTCGCCGTCGCTCATCTCGCTAAGCTCTGCGCCGGTTACGGCTTGGCTTTCGTCGGTCAAAATCCCCAGCTTGCGGGCAATGGCTATGGCCGTCGCCTTGTGGTCGCCGGTAATCATCACGGCGCGGATGCCTGCCGAGCGGCAGCTGTCGACGGCCGCCTGAACCTCCGGCCTGACCGGGTCAATCATTCCTGCAAGTCCAATGAACACAAGCTCCCGCTCAAGCTCATCCGGCACGCATGATTCCGGCACGCTCTCATAATCCCTGTAGGCGGCGGCCAGCACGCGCAGCGCCTGGTCGGCCATGCGGCTGTTTTCGCGCAGTATCTCGGCGCGGCGCTCGTCTGTCATCTCGCGCACTGCGCCGTCATCATAGTAGTAGGCGCAATGGGCAATCACCTCGTCGGGCGCGCCCTTTGTAAACTGGCGTATCGTTGCTGTGCGCATGAAGTGCACCGTACTCATCATCTTGCGAAGCGAATCAAACGGCGCCTCGGCAACGCGTGGGGTATCGTCGCCGTCCGTGCCGTTCATAACCGCAAACTCATAAAGCCCGACCTCGGTCGGGTCGCCAATCAATCCGTCCTCGGTGCGCTGCACGTCGCTGCACAGATACATAGCCTCACACAAAAGCGGCGTATCTCCGTAGTGTTCGACAACGGTCATCCTGTTCTGTGTCAGCGTACCGGTCTTGTCCGAGCAGATGACCTGCGTGCAGCCCAGTGTCTCGACGGCGGTAAGCCGCCTGATTATCGCGTTGCGGGCCGACATTTTTGTGACGCCTATGCTTAACAGCACCGTTACGACGACGACAAGCCCTTCGGGTATCGCGGCGACGGCGAGACTTACAGCCGTCAGCAGAGACTGGAACACCCGGTCGCCGCTCAGCCCGCCGCCTCGCAGCACATCAAAAACAAATATGAACGCGCAAATGCCCAGCACCGCAATGCTGAGCACCTTACCAAGCCCCGCAAGCTTCTGCTGAAGCGGGGTTTTTTCTTCCTGCGTATTCGACAGAATATCGGCGATTTTGCCCATCTCTGTGGACATGCCCGTATATACGACGACGCCTTCGCCCCTGCCATACGTGACATTTGTGCCCATGTACGCCATGTTTATCCTGTCGCCAAGCGGGGTATCCTCCCCGCCGGAAATTGCGTTTACAGTCTTATCGGACGGCACAGATTCTCCGGTCAGCGCCGCCTCTTCAATCTTGAGGCTTGCAGCCTTGATAAGGCGCATGTCCGCCGGCACAGAGTCCCCGGCTTCAAGCAGCACTATATCGCCAGGCACAAGCTGGCTGGACGGCACGACAATCACATTGCCCCCGCGCCGCACCTTTGTGTGCGGGGCCGAAAGCTTTTGAAGCGCCGCCACCGCCTTTTCGGCCTTGCTCTCCTGCACGATGCCCAGCACTGTGTTAAGCACAACGACCACAAGGATAATCACCATGTCGGCAATCTCCTTGAACAGGCCGGAGACCACACCCGCGGCGACAAGCACAAATATCATCGGGTCGCATACCTGCGCCCAAATCCTGCTAAGCATCGAACGCTTAGGCGGTTCGTCCAAGACATTTGCCCCCACAGACGCTATGCGTTCGTCCACCTGAGTTTTTTCCAGACCCCGCGTCGTGACGCGCTGATTAAGCAGCACATCGTCTGCCGTTTGAAGATACTCCTTCACCTTAATTCCTCCATCTCATGTGTTGTGAGTCTGGCGAATTAAGGATTGCCAAGCCGAAAAACGGCCGGTGTTGTTGACAATCCGCACCCCTATTCCGCAAGTGCCCGTCACGGCTCCGCACGGCTTAGGCGCGCCTGCTACTCCCTCACGATATATATCACCGCGCCGCGTAAGCGCGGAAATATCATGTATTACCGACGCGTCACGCGACGTGCGCTGACACGCACATTAATATTATCACAATATATTTACAGTTTATACCCTCTTTGTAATAATTTACATTTTTTTCAATATTGCGCCATTTACATGCCGGGCCAAATCACACGTCATCCGCATCGTGAAGCGCCTGCCCCGCCATGTACACCCTTTTGACGTGAAACGCCCTGTCCAGCACGACGATATCGGCGCTTTTGCCGGGCGCAAGCTCTCCTTTGTCGCCAAGCCCAAGCGCTTTGGCCGGGTTCAGTGTCATCGAAAGCGACGCCAGCTCGACAGGCATTCCGGTGAACTCCATAATATTCAGCAGCGCGGCGCCAGGTGTAAGCGTGCTGCCGGCCAGGGTATCGGTGCCCGAAAGCGTCGCCTTTCCGCCGCGGACAGTAACGTCCCTGCCGCCCAGGTTATACTCCCCGTCGTCAAGCCCCGCCGCCATGATACTGTCGGTGACGGCATTTATCAGCCGCGCCCCTTTTATTTTATACAGCATGCGTACAATCTGCGGGTGCAGGTGCACCCCGTCGCATATTGCCTCGCAGAATATATCTTCATTCAGCGCCGCCGTCAGCACACCGGGGTCGCGCTGATGCATCGGCTTCATGGCGTTCATCACATGTGTCACATTGCGTGCGCCGTGCGCTATGCAGCGCGCCGCCTCATCATATGACGCGCCTGAGTGTCCAAGCGACACGCGGCAGCCGAGGCGGGCGGCTTTTTCGGTGAACTCGGCCGCCCCGTCAAGCTCGGGCGCGATGGTAATCATCTTTATCAGGCCGCGTGCCGCCGTTTGCAGGCGGCAAAACAGCTCCCAATCGGGTGCACGCAGCTTGTCCTTCGGCATAGCGCCCTTATAGTCGGTGCTCAAAAACGGCCCCTCAAGGTGGATTCCCGCAATCTGCCCCGCGCCGTCGGCCTGCGCCTGCGCGACAATCCCCAGCTGCCGCGCCATAACATCCTCGTCGGCCGGCATTATGGCGGCCAGCAACGATGTGACGCCCTGCCCCGCGTAAAACTTCAGCGCGTCCGCTATCTGCCCCGGCCCGCAAGTACTGAAGTCGCACCCCGCGGCGCCGTGCGTGTGTATGTCGATGAATCCGGGCAGCACAAAGCAGTCCGTCGCGTCAATAACCTCGGTATCCCCGCCGAACAGTGACGGAGGGATTGTGCCGCGCGCAAGGATAACGCCGCGGTCTGCCGCTACGTCACCCACAGCCGCGCTTCCGCCCGAAACAATGCATCCGCCTCTTATCAGAAGCATTCGGTCGCCCTCCTTATGGTATATTTTAGATAAGTTATTACTTAATGTATTTAGTTTTTGTCTTCATCCGGGCTGCCGTATCCCTGCATCGCCGGGGTTATCGAGCCAAGAACGACCGGCTGCGCCGCACCTGTGACGCGCGGCAGGTTCGACGGGCGGCCGCGCAGTGTCTGGTATCCCAGCAGCGCGAAAGCGACCGCTTCCTTTGCGTCGGACGAAAAGCCGAGGTCTTCCTGCGTCGAGACTGTGATATGCGGCAGAAGCCCGCGCAGCATTGCGACAAGCGTCTTGTTGTATGCCCCGCCGCCGCCAAGCACGGCCAGCGGCACGGCGCATACCGGGAACACGTAGCGCCGGTAGTTCTCTGCAATGGAGTGCGCCGTAAACGCCGTCGCGGTCGCAATCATGTCCTCGGGCGAAAGCCCCTGCGCGATGCCCAGCATCCAATCGACAAACTGACGCCCGAACATCTCCCTGCCGGTCGTCTTTGGCGGCGGCGCCGAGATATAGGGCACAGCCATCATGCGCGAAAGCAACGGTTCATTGACAGTGCCGCTTGCGGCAAACACGCCGTCTTTATCGTATGAGACGCCGAAAAACCGCTTGGCAAGCGCGTCGATAACCATATTGCCCGGGCCGGTGTCAAAGGCGAACACATCATTTTGCCCCGTGCCGGGCATTACGGTGACATTGCCTATGCCGCCGATATTTTGCAGCGCGCACGGCGCATAGGCGCTGTAAAGCACATACTCGGCATACGGAACGAGAGGCGCGCCCTGCCCGCCCGCCGCGATATCCATCGCGCGGAAGTTCGACACGACGCGCACACCTGTGCGGTAGGCCAAGACATGCGGGTCGCCGATCTGAAGCGTCGAGCGGCTAAGCCCGTCGCTTTCCTGTGGGATGTGGTACATTGTCTGCCCGTGCGAGGCGATAAAATCGAGCTTTCGGATGCCGATTCCGGCGTTTTTGCACGCGCTGCGCACCGCGCCCGCCGTCAGCTCTCCGATTTCGACATTCATGCTGCACAGCTGGGCGACGCTTGATGTGCCCGGGTCGCAGTTTTCAAGAATCCTCGCCCTCAGACTGTCCGGCAAGGGAGTGTTTTCGAAGTGCAGCAGCTTCACGGTGACAGCGCCGGAAGCGCTCTCGCAAATACGCACAAGCGCAACATCCATTCCGTCCAGCGATGTACCGCTCATGCATCCGGCTGCCAGACATTCCATATTGTGTCCCTCCTGAAAATGTGATGCTTTGCGCGCTTGAAATACCGCGCGCTCCGTGTTACGATTGATATGTTAAATTAAAGCTTGAGGTGAGCTTATGAACGCCGGACAACTTCTTAAAACAATGACAACCCGCCAGAAAATCGGGCAGCTTTTCGCCTGCGGTTTCCATTCCGCCGCTGTGGATGACCAGGCGATGACGCTGATACGCGACTGGAATGTAGGCAATTTTATACATTTCGCGCGGAATATTGAGACAATTGACCAGATATCCGCCATGAACGCCGAGCTTCAGCGCCTGTGCGAAGAGCATAACGGCGCGCCGGCGTGGATTTCTGTCGACGAGGAAGGCGGCGTCGTCACGCGCATGTCCGCCTGCCAGACATATCGCGCAGGCGCGATGGCCTGCGCCGCCGCCGGCGGGCAGGATATCGAACAGCTTGCCTGCGACACCGGACTTGAGCTGCTTGAATGCGGCATTAACATGAACCTTGCCCCGGTGCTTGACGTCAACACGCACCCGCTAAACCCGGCCATAGGCGTGCGCGCATACGGCGACGTGCCCGAGACGGTTGCCGACCTTGCGATGCGCGCCGCGCGCGGACTGTCCCGCGCCGGCGTTTTGGCGGTGTGCAAGCACTTCCCGGGGTATGGCGAGGCGGCGCTTGACCCGCATTTGCTGCTGCCCGTGCTGAATAAAACCCGCAGTGAGCTTGACAATGTCGAGCTTCTGCCGTTCCGCCGCGCGGTTGCGCTGGGGGCGGAGGCCATAATGAGCGCGCATATCGTCGCGCCGGCGCTTGACCCCGAAGGCGTGCCGTGTACGCTGTCGCACAGCGTGATGACCGGGCTGCTGCGCCGCGAATACGGTTTTAACGGGCTGCTTTTAAGCGACTGTATGCAGATGAAAGCCATTGCCGACGGCATCGGCACGCCGGAGGGCTGCCTGCGCGGGGTGCTGGCCGGGCTGGACATAGTATTCGTATGCCACGACCCGGATGTTCAGCTTGCGACGCTTAAGCTGTTTGAATCCGCCGCGCGCAGCGGCAGGCTGCCGACGGATGTTCTGGACGACCGCGCGCTGCGCGTGCTGCGCTTAAAGGAAAAATACATAGCGGGGAAGCCCGGTGTCAAAATCGACGACGAAACGAGGCGCGCGCATGTCCTGCGCTCCTCCGCCGTCAGCCGCAAGAGCATTACGCTCGTCAGGGACGAGGGCGGGCTGCTCCCGCTTGCGGGCAAGAAAATCGCCGTCATCGCGCCGGCTGCGCCCGCCGGGGTTGCCCACGGCCTCGGCCCCGTAATGAACAGGCTGTGCGGCTCCGAATATGTCGAGTTTGAAAAGCAGATTGCAAGCGGCGCGCCGTTTGAGGAACTGACCGCCGTGTGTCAAAACGCCGATGTAATACTTCTGGGCACCGACAACGCCATACTTAACTCCGGCCAGCGCGACGTGCTGCGCCGGGCGCAGCGCTGCGGCAAGCCTGTGGTTCACGCTGCGCTGCGGCTGCCGTACGACGCGGCGCTGAGCGCCGACGCCGCCGTGTGCTGCTATGAGTATTCGCCGCCGGCAATAGACTGCCTGTGCGACGCGCTGCTGAACGGCGGCTTTTATGGTGTGCTGCCCGTATCTCTTGCAAGGGCGGAGGCAGAGCTATGAAAAATGTGCTGTGCGGCGCCGACATTATAAGCGGCGGGCATCCCGCGCTTGACGGGCGGCGGCTGGGGCTGGTAACAACGGTGACCGGCGTGACAAAAGCGCTGACGCCGACGATAGATATCCTGCGCGGACATTACACACTGGCTGCGATGTTTTCGCCCGAGCACGGCGTGCGCGGCGACCGCATGGCAGGTGAGCGCGTCGATGACTATACCGACGCCGCCACCGGGCTGCCGGTTTACAGCCTGTACGGCAGCACGCGCCGTCCCTCCGCGGATATGCTGGCGGACATAGATGCTCTTGTCTTCGATATTCAGGATGTCGGCTGCCGGTATTATACCTATATTTCAACAATGCTCAACGCGATGAAAGCATGCGCCGAGCTGGGGCGCGAGATGGTCGTTTTTGACAGGCCGAATCCGATAGGCGGCATCGCCGTCGAGGGCAATATACCAGGCGACGGGCTTCTGTCGTTCGTCGGCCCGGCGCACACGCCTCAGCGCCACGGCATGACTGTCGCCGAGCTTGCCCTGATGTTCAACGCGAAGTACGGCATAGGCTGCGCTCTAAGCGTTGTGCCGATGAAGGGCTGGCGGCGCGATATGCATTATGACGACACCGGCCTGCTGTGGATAAGCCCCAGCCCGAACATTCCCGGGCTCGACTGCGCGCTGCTGTACCCCGGCACATGCCTGTTCGAAGGAACAAATATGTCGGAAGGGCGCGGCACGACAAAGCCGTTCGAGATAATCGGCGCTCCGTGGCTGGATGCCGGCATGTTCGCCGCCGAGCTGAACAGATTAAGGCTGCCCGGTGTGCTGTTCCGCCCGGTACACTTCACCCCGACGGCGTCGAAGCACAAAAACGAGTTGTGCGGCGGCGTTCAGGCGCACATCACGGACCGCGCAGCGCTGCAGCCGGTAAGCACCGGGCTGCACATGCTGGATACGGCGCAAAAGCTGAGCGGCGCCCGCCTTGAATGGGTGACGGGCGAGGGCGGGTACTTTATCGACCTGCTGGCCGGAACAAGCGAGCTCAGGCTGGGATGCCCGGCAGGCGAGCTGCAATTGCGATGGGCCGCGGATGCCGCGGCGTTCGGGCGCGAGCGGAGCGAATATCTGCTGTACTAGGTGATACGGGTATTATACTGTAAATTGCCGCTGCCATATGAATATATTACTTCGGCACTTAAATGCGGAATAACATCGGTTTTTTTCGCATGCGGAGTTATATGCATTTGCTTTGCATATAACCCCGCTTTTTGCTAATGGCCGTGGGATGTTCCTTTACCGGCAGGCATTTTTGGCGCGGGGGCATACGGCTGCCCCGACGACAAATAACGCGACCGCCCTGCCGTATTCCGACTCAAGGCGCACACCAAGCGCAATATGAGAACTCCTTTACAACGCCAAAAAGAACCATGGCTTTCCGCCACAGGCCACCTGTGCCCTCAGTCGAATATCGCGTTATGGAACAGCCTGCGCACCGGCGGCAGCGTCTGGTTTTCCCTTGTCGGGCACACGCGGTTTGTCATCAGCACGGCGCAGATGCCGTTTGGCATGTCGACCCACAGCGATGTGCCGGTGAAGCCGGTATGCCCGAAGGCCTCGGTGCTCATCAAATCGCCCGAGCTGATATCGCCGATTTCCCTGCGGCACGCCGGAATTGTATTGACCTGCCACGCGATGCCGCGGTTGTAGTCCAGCGCGGGTGTATGGCTGACGCGGGCAACGTCTATGCTTTGCTTCGACAGTATTCTAACGCCGTCAAGCGTGCCGCCGTTCAGCAGCATCGCGGCATACCGCGACATATCGTCTATCGATGAAAACAGCCCGGCATGACCCGAAACCCCGCCGAACGAGCGGGCGTTTTCATCATGCACGACGCCGCAGATGAGCTCTCCGGTATCGGGGTCAATTTCGGTAGCCGCGATATTGTCGCTTGGCTTGGGGCGAAAGCCGGTGTTCGTCATGCCAAGCGGGTCATATACATATTTCTTCGCCAGCGCGTCCAGCGTATCGCCGCCGACAAGCTGCACGATGTGCCCCAGCAGAATAAACCCGAGGTCGCTGTATATAACGCGGCTGCCGGTCGGATAGTCAAGCTCCATATTGACAATGATGTCAATTGCGTCCTGCACGCTTTTGCATACGCGATAAAAATCCTTGTGCCACAGCAGCCCCGAGCAGTGCGTCGCCAGATGAAACAGCCTGATTCCGGCCAAATCCTCGCGCCTGAACCCCGGCAAAAATTGCGATACCGGCGCCGACAGCGTCAGCTTGCCCTGCTCGTGCAGACGCATCATGACGGGGAATGTCGCCGTCACTTTTGTAAGCGAAGCGACATCGAACAGCGTGCTCGTGTCGATTTTTCTGCCGCCCGGGCGGGTGACTCCAAACGCGCCGACACGCTTGCGCCCGTCGGCTGAGACGACCGCGGCCGCGGCGCAAGGCGCGCCGCCGCTAACGGCATAGGCCTCGGCAACGTCCATAGCCGCCTGAAAATGGGTGTTATTCATCGCTGTCATACATTTTCCTCCATATATAGATAATACGCGCCGCGCTCGGGCGGCACGCTTTCGCTGCAGAACTCAAAATCGCCCAGCTCGCCTTTGGCATAGCTTAAAAACGCGCTTCTGACTGCGTCGGAGTTTGTAAGTATCCCTCCCGTCACCGCCAGCCGGACCGGCCCGTCAAAGCCGACCCTCCGGTGCAGCGTGCCGGCAAGCGCCGCCAGCTTGCGCCCGGCGTCGTCAAGCAGCGCCGACGCGCCGGCGTCACCCTCCGCCGCCATGCGGTGCACGACGGAGAAAAGCCCGGCGATATCGCCCTTTGACGCGCCGTACAAAAACCCGAGCATGCCGAACACATCCTCGACATTCAGATATTCAAAAATCGCCCGCGTCAGCCGGCTTGGCTTTTCCCCGCGGTCATATTCCCCTGTGACGAGACGCATCGCCTCGACAGAGATGGCATAGCCGCCGCCCTCGTCACCGAGGTACTGACCCCACCCCCCCGCGCGGTGGACGGTGCCGCCCTTTTTCGCATAGGCGATAGAGCCTGTGCCGGCGACGACGAGCATGCCTTGCCCGCCCTTTAGCTGGGCGTAAATGGACATATGCGCGTCGTTTATAACTTTTATTTCATACGGGAACTTCTTTGCCAGATGCCCGTGCATGACGGCACCGGCGTCCCCGGCGCCCACACCCGCCGCCCCGATATATATGACGGCGTTTTTTTGCTCGGGCCGCGCATCCAGGCACGCGCCGATAACCCCTTCAATGTTGGCAAACGCCTGCTCTTTGTCCACAAGCATGTGCCCGAAACCTCCGGCGCTTGTAAACAGGGTCTTGCCCTGCATGTCCATAAGTGCACCGGCCGTTTTTGTTCCGCCGGCGTCGACGCCGATTATATACCCCACCCTCACAGCGCAGCCTCCCCCAGGGCGCGGGCGATAACGCCGCCCGCCTCCTCCAGGGCGCGCCTTGCCTCGGCCGGCGGCACATCAAGGCGCAGCATGACGATAGCCGTCTTGACGTCCTTTCCGGCGGCTTCAAGCGCCGCGCCCGCCGCGGCGGGGCCACAGCCGCACACTTGCGAGATTATCCCTTTCGCGCGGCGGACGAGCTTTTCATTCGTCGGCCGCACATCGACCATCAGGTTGCCGTAAACCTTGCCAAGACGAATCATCGTCGCCGTCGATATCATATTCAGCACCATCTTCTGCGCCGTGCCGGCTTTCATCCTTGTCGAGCCGGTTACAACCTCCGGCCCGGTCGAAACGCATATGGTAAGCTTCGCAACCTCCTGCATCGGGGAGTTTTTGCTGCATGTCAGCGCGACGGTCATCGCGCCGACGTCATTGGCATAAGCAAGCGCGCCTAGCACATAGGGCGTGCGCCCGCTTGCCGCTATCCCGACGAGCAGGTCATTTGCGCAGATATCAATATCGCGCACGGCGCGGCGGCCGGCAGAATCATCATCCTCGGCACCTTCTGCGCTGTTGCGCAGCGCGCGGTCGCCCCCGGCAATTATGCCGGTAAACATATCACCGGGCACGCCGTATGTCGGCGGGCACTCGGATGCGTCAAGCACGCCGAGCCGCCCCGACGTCCCAGCTCCGCAGTATATAACGCGCCCGCCGCGCCTTATTGCCGCTTCGGCCTCTTCGACCGCTTTCGCGATACTGTCTATCTCGGCCTCGACGGCGAGCGCGACCAGCTTATCCTCGCCGTTGATGATGCGCAGAATCTCATTTATCCCGGCGGAATCTATATCTCGTGACACGTCGCCGCGCAGCTCTGTATCGGGTACATAATTATCCATTGATATCCTCCAGCAGCGTAAAAATCGTGGTAAAGCGTTTTGTCATTCCAGGCAATATTCTATGCCAAACGGCGATTTTTGTCAAACGCAATACATTTGAATTTTGTTAAAAAATATGCTGAAAAATTTAAAAAAATATGTTATACTATCTGACGGACGCGTATTTCGACACAAAACCTCCGGCGAGCCGGGAAGTGGAGGAGACATCTCATGCACGATTACTATTCCATCGGGCCGGCAAGGCTGGGCGAGGGCGCAAAGATACCCATCCGCATACTCGGCGAGCCTGATGAGGTATGCCGGGCCGTCGCCGAGGACATGGCCGCCCCGATAGAGCGCAACAACCGCGAAGGCCGCCGCACGGTTTATATCTGCCCCGTCGGGCCGACAGGGCCTTATCCGTTTTTTGTAAAGCTGGTCAACGAACGCCGAATCTCGCTTAAAAACACATGGTTTATAAATATGGATGAGTATCTCGACGAGCATGACCGTTGGGTCGATATCTCGCATCGTCTGAGCTTCCGCGGCTTTATGGACCGCGTTGTATACGGCAAGATTGACCCCGGGCTGCTGATGCCGCCGGAGCAGCGTATATTCCCAAGCCCCGATAACCCCGGCGGGATAGCCAAGCTGATAGATCAGCTCGGCGGCGTCGACATCGCGTTCGGCGGCATCGGCATAAACGGGCATATCGCGTTTAACGAGCCGCAGGATATCACGCCCGAGGAGTTTTTGCGCCTGCCCACGCGCGCGCTGGATATACTGCCCGAGACACGCGCTATAAACTCGACAGGCGACCTCGGCGGCGCGATGGAGGATATGCCGTACCGCTGCGTAACCGTCGGCATGAAGGAGATATTCGCGGCGCGGAGTATACGCCTGGCCACGCTTAGGGATTGGCACCGCGCGCCCGTTCGCCGCGCCGCCTACGGAGAGGAGAGCGCCGCATTCCCCGTGACGCTGCTGCAGCGCCACCCCGATGCGATGATTACGATAAGCCGCCAGGTTGCGCAGGCGGCGTACTGACCTCCGGCGCAATACACAGGTTTTTCCGGCCCGCCTCTGTGGCGGGCCTTTTTGCGCCGGAAAAATAGTTTGCAAAGCATACTTGACATTTTGCGCAAAGCATACTATACTAAAAATGCAAAGCAAGCTTAGCATGAAATGGGTGATGATTTGAAGACAATTATTCCGGAGCTGAGGAGGCAAAACAAGCTGTCGCAGGAGGATCTGGCGTTTGCGGTCGGTGTCACCCGGCAGACGATAACGTCAATCGAGGTAGGGAAGTACACCGCCTCGCTTGAGCTGGCTTACAAAATCGCAAAATATTTTGGCAGGACTATAGAAGAGGTCTTTGATTTTTCGGACGTGGAGGTCATTTAGTATGCAGGCATACGCAAAAAAAATCCGCCGCAGGGTGGCGGTTCTGATTGTTCTGGCAATCGCGGCGGCGGGGCTGATAGCCGTAAACATGTTTATCCCGGCCGGTGCCGGCGGCGACCACGCGCGCGGGTTCCGCGCCGGGGCGCTGACGGCAATGATAGGCCTTGCGGCAGCGCTCTCAATCCGTTATGCCATGGCGCTGAAGAACAGCGAAAAGCTGAAAAAGTTATATATTGAGGAGACCGACGAGCGCGCGCAGATGATGTTTCAAAAATCCGGCTCTACAGGCATGACATTTTTAATCGGCTTCATGCTGGCCAGCGGATGCGTCGCGGGGTTCTTCAACATGACGGTGTTTTACACGCTGATAGCCTTAGCGCTGTTTACAAGCTTTGTACGCGCGGCGTTTAAGCTGTATTACATGCGCAAATACTAAAAGCCACAGGAAGAAAAAGGCGGGCACGCATGAAACACAGCTTGAACACCAAGACAGGAATATTCCTTTACATCGGCGTCGCGGCCCTGTTCTGCTTGATATTTACGCAGCGCTTTATACAGGATTCGACACCGTTTTTAGACTGGGTAAACCGCATTCTTTCCATAACCGGCCTTGTGTTCGAGGTGCTTGGTGTTTACCTCATCTCGCGCTCCGACGCCGTGCAAAACTCAAGGCTGCATAAGTGGAAGATGAAGCTTATCGGCCGCGCGGAAAAATAGTGGAGCCGCCGCGCCATGCCCTGAACGCAGCGGCACCCAAAGCCTGTGCTGCCGAAGGGTAAATCCGCCGCGGCGGCAGGGCGGAACCAGGCCAACCGCGTTTTAAATGAGAGCCGCGGGAAGGCCCGCCCGGCACGTTTGACCTATGCCGAGACTGTTGACTTTATTCTCTTATGCCGCCGGCGGACATTATATCCGCCGGCGTTTGCGCTTTACCGTCTGTAAAAAACGCAATATTTGCCGAAAATTCCCCAAATATAATCGACATTTTGCCCGGCATGTGATAAAATACGCTTTACGCGGACACCGCGCAACCCGCATGATGCCCACACTTTTTATGGAGTTGATTGCTTGAAACTTCTTGTTCAAATGCTGTTGATGTTCGCCGTTTGTTTCTGCGGGCAGCTCATCAGCTCTCTGCTTCCGTTTTCCTTCCCCGGCAGCGTCATTGCGATGTTTTTGCTGCTGATTCTTCTTGGAACCGGCGTTGTAAAGACTGTCCATGTCGAGAAGTTCGGTGATTTTTTGCTTCAGCACATGGGGTTTTTCCTCATACCGCCGCTCGTCACGATTCTCAACTTCACCGATATCCTGCGCGGCAGAATACTGATGTCCGTACTTATCTGCGCCGTGTCGGCGCTGCTGACGCTTGCCGCAACATCGCTGACCGTGGCGCTTGTGCTGCGCCTTAAGGGTGGCCGCCATGATGCATAGTGTGTTCGGCCACCCGCTGTTCGGGGTTGCGATAACGCTGCTCGCGTATTTTATCGCCGTGACAATCCGGCAAAAAACCGGGCTGACGCTGCTGCACCCTCTGCCGGTATCGGCAGGGCTGATAATAACATTCCTGCTGGCGGCGGGCGTATCGGCTGATTCGTATATGGCCGGCGGGCAGTACATATCGCTGTTCACCATCCCCGGCACGGCAGCGCTTGCGATAGCGGCCTACCGTCAGCGCGACATACTGCGCCGCAACATGGCGGCCGTGCTGCTGGGGTGCTTTGCCGGGGCGCTGACCTCACTTGTCAGCGTGTATGCGCTGTGCAAGCTCGCCGGCTTCGACGATGTGCTTACCGCATCGCTGATGCCGAAATCGGTGACGACGCCGATAGCGATGGAGGTTGCCACCGCGCTGGGCGGCGTGCCGCAGATTGCCGCGGCGGCCGTGCTTGTAACAGGCGTTGTCGGCGCTGTCGCCGGCCCGCCGCTGCTGAGGTTTATCGGCGTAAAGAATCAAATCGCCGTCGGCCTGGGCCTTGGCACCTCCAGCCACGCGATGGGCACGGTCAAGGCCATAGAGCTTGGCGAGGTGTACGGCGCGTGCAGCAGCGCCGCGATAGGCGTGTGCGGAATAATCACAGTAATACTTTCGCTTTTTGCAGAGATAATAATATAATCGAAAATAAATATACAGGGGGTTGTCATGGACGAACTGAATACAGTCCAGCGCACATCTGCGCTGTCCGCCCTTCACCGCGAGATATGGCTTGCCGGCGGGTGCTTTTGGGGTACGGATGAATACCTGTCAAAAATCCGCGGCGTCGCCGCAACCGACGTCGGCTATGCCAACGGCAACACAATACGCCCGACATATCAGCAGGTGTGCTCCGGCAAAACCGGCTATGCCGAGACGGTGCGCACGGTGTATGACCCGGACGTTCTGCCGCTTAAGCGGCTGCTTGAGGTGTTCTTTGAATCCATCGACCCGTGCGCCGTCAATCGGCAGGGCGGCGACGTAGGGGAGCAATACCGGACAGGGATATTCTATATTGATGACCGCGACGCGCCGGACATCGGGCAGGCGATGAGCGAGCTTGCCGCAAAGGCGGCGGGGCCGCTGGCCGTCCAGGTACAAAAGCTTGAAAACTACTGGCTGGCCGAAGAGTATCATCAGGATTATCTTGTCAAAAACCCGGCCGGCTATTGCCACATACCGCAGTCGCTTTTCGACTACGCCAAAAAGGCCAACACATAAAAAAGCGCCCGGCGACGGGCGCGCAAGCTTTGGAGTGATTTTTCTATGAGCCTTGCCGAACTGTTCCTTCTCGCGGTCGGCCTGTCTATGGACGCGTTCGCGGTATCGGTGTGCAAGGGTCTGGCAGTCGGCCGGGCAAGTTTGCGCCAATGCGGCGTTGTCGGGCTGTATTTCGGCGGTTTTCAGGCGCTGATGCCGCTGCTCGGCTATTTCCTCGGTTCGGCGATGGCGGAGTACATCACAAGCTTCGACCACTGGGTCGTGTTCCTGCTCCTCGGCTTTATTGGCGGCAGAATGGTGTGGGAGAGCTTTTCAAAAAAAGATGCCGGCGACGTGCCTGCCGACGGGCATCTGTCGCCTAAGAGCATGTTCCCGCTCGCCGTCGCCACAAGCGTCGACGCGCTGGCTGTCGGCGTGTCGCTTGCGTTTCTCAACGTCAGCATTATCCCCGCCGTCAGCTTTATCGGCGTCGTCACATTCGCGCTGTCCGGCATCGGTATGCGCGTCGGAAGCGCAGTCGGCGCCAAGTTTCAGTCGAAGGCCGAGCTGTTCGGCGGCCTGATTCTTGTGCTGATGGGCTTCAAAATCCTGCTGGAACACACCGGCGTGCTGTAAAGCAAAACGGCAGCGCGCCTATTAGCGTCTGTTTGCTGGGGCAGCTTAACCGGCGGTGCGCCCAAGGTCAAACTCCAGCTGGCGGTCATACGGCTCGCGCGCGGCCAGCGCTGCGTTGACTTCGGCGGCGTCGACGCAGCCGCGGGCGAAATAAAACGCGCAGCTCTCCTTTGATGAATGCGCCGATATGTACAGCTTTTCGGCGCCGGCAGACAGCGCATGGCGGCAGGAGAGCGCAAACAGCGCCTTACCGACACCCCGGCCGCGCCAGGCGCTTGACACGTGCAGCGATGACAGCTGCACGTATTTTATTTTTGTGCCAAGCAGCTCGTTTTCTACGGACGTAAAGCCGATAAGCTCTCCGCAAAACGCGCCGAACACCGCGCCGCCGCGGCTGAGCGTATTAAGCAGATACTCTCGCAATATGCGCTTGTGGCACTCGTCCCAGTTTTCGACAAAATGCACCGGCTCAAGCCGCCATGCGCCGCCGCTTTGCCGCCAGCACTCGGTGACATTTTGATGCCTGTCGAACGGCTCAAACAGCAGCGGTGTAAGCTCATAAGGCGAAAGCCCTCGGTATTGTACATCAGGTTTGTCCATATCGGCCCTCCAAAGCGTCAGGCTGCCGCCGCATCCGGCGGCGCCGAGAAACGCGCCCCCGCCAAAAACAGTCAGCGAGGTGCGCCGTAAACGCGGCGCACCTCGCTGTGTAAATACATCAATAAATCACTGGCCCTTGACGACGGCCTGCGCCGCGGCAAGGCGTGCGATTGGCACGCGGAACGGCGAGCAGGAGACATAGTCCAGCCCGGCGCTGTGGCAAAACTCGACGGACGACGGGTCCCCGCCATGCTCTCCGCAGATGCCCAGCTTGATATTCGGCCTTGTCTTGCGGCCGAGCTCAACCGCCATCTTCACCAGCTTGCCGATGCCGTCCTGGTCGAGACGGGCAAACGGGTCGGATTCGATAATTTTCTTGTCGTAGTACGCGCCGAGAATCTTGCCGACGTCGTCACGGCTGAAGCCGAAGCCCATCTGAGTCAGGTCGTTTGTGCCGAAGCTGAAGAACTCGGCCACCTCGGCAATTTCGTCCGCCACGACGCATGCGCGCGGTATCTCAATCATCGTGCCGACCATGTATTTCAGCTCGACGCCCGACTCGGCGATGATTTTCCTGGCTACCTCGTCGACAATATCACGCACAAAGCTGAGCTCCTTCGTGATGCCGACAAGCGGTATCATTATCTCGGGCACGATATTAAACCCAAGGCGTTGTTGGATGTTTATTGCGGCCTCGATGACCGCGCGGGTCTGCATCTCGGCAATTTCGGGGTATGTTATGGCAAGGCGGCAGCCGCGGTGGCCCAGCATCGGGTTTGCCTCGTGCAGGTCGGCGATAATCTGGCGCAGCTTGCTCTCTTCCATCTTCATCTCGCCGGCCAGCGCGGCGATGTCCTCGTCGGCTGTCGGCAAAAACTCGTGCAGCGGCGGGTCGAGGAAGCGAATTGTGACCGGGCGCTCGCCCATTGCCTCGAAAATACCCTCGAAGTCGCTCCTCTGCATCGGCAGAAGCTTGGCAAGCGCGGCCTTGCGCTGCTCAAGCGTCTCGGAGACTATCATCTCGCGGATGGCCGGGATACGGTCGGCCTCGAAGAACATGTGCTCCGTACGCGTCAGGCCGATACCCTCGGCGCCGAACCTGACGGCCTGCGCCGCGTCCTTCGGGGTATCGGCATTCGTTCTCACCTTCAGGCGGCGTTTCTGGTCCGCCCATGCCATAAAGCGGCCGAAATCGCCGGTCAGCGCGGCCTCGACTGTCTTGATTTCTCCGAGGTAAACATTGCCGGTCGAGCCGTCAATGGATATCCAGTCGCCCTCCTTGACAGTGTTGCCGCCGACATGGAAGCACTTCTTTTCCTCGTCCATTTTTATTGCGCCGCACCCGGCGACGCAGCATGTGCCCATGCCGCGGGCGACGACGGCGGCGTGTGATGTCATACCGCCGCGGACTGTCAGTATGCCCTGCGAGGCATTCATGCCCTCGATGTCCTCCGGTGAGGTCTCCAGCCTGACGAGCACGACCTTGCCGTTCTTTGATGCTTTCGTCGCATCCTCGGCCGTGAAGTACACTGCGCCCGTTGCGGCGCCCGGCGATGCCGGCAGACCCTGCGCGACAGGCTTGGCGGCCTTGAGCGCGGCATCCTCAAACTGCGGGTGCAGCAGCGCGTCCAGCTGCTTCGGTTCGACCTTAAGCAGCGCCTCATCTGTTGAAATCATTCCCTCTTCGACGAGGTCGACGGCGATTTTAAGCGCGGCGGCGGCCGTGCGTTTGCCGTTGCGGGTTTGAAGCATAAACAGCTTTTCTTCCTCTATGGTGAACTCCATATCCTGCATGTCGCGGTAGTGGTTCTCAAGCCTGCCGGCTATCTCGACAAACTGGCGGTAGACATGCGGCATGACCTCGGCCAGCTGGTCGATAGTCTGCGGCGTGCGGATGCCGGCGACGACATCCTCGCCCTGCGCGTTCATCAAAAATTCGCCGTACAGCTTCTTTTCGCCCGTGCTGGGGTTGCGGGTGAAGGCGACGCCGGTGCCCGACGTGTTGCCGGTGTTGCCAAACACCATCGACTGCACGTTGACGGCGGTGCCCCACGAGCCGGGGATGTCGTTCATGCGGCGGTAGTAGATGGCGCGCGGGTTGTTCCAGCTGCGGAACACCGCCTTGATGGCGCCCATCATCTGCTCCTTCGGCGTCTGGGGGAAGTCCTGCCCAAGCTTGCTCTTATACTCGGCCTTAAACTGCACGGCGAGCTCCTTCAGGTCGTCGGCGGTCAAATCGGTATCCAGCGTGACGCCCTTCTTGTCCTTCATGTGGTCGATAAGCTCTTCGAAATACTTTTTGCCGACCTCCATAACGACGTCGGAGTACATCTGGATAAAGCGGCGATAGCTGTCGTATGCGAAACGGGGGTTGTTTGTCTTTTTGGCAAACGCCTCTACAACCTGGTCGTTGAGTCCGAGGTTGAGGATGGTATCCATCATGCCGGGCATGCTGGCGCGCGCGCCGGAGCGCACCGAGACAAGCAGCGGGTTTTGCATATCGCCGAACTTCTTGCCTGTCATCTCCTCAAGCCTGGCGACATATTCATAAATCTCTTTTTCGACCTCGGCCGAAATCATCTCGCCGTCGTCATAGTACTTTGTGCATGCTTCGGTGCTGATGGTGAAGCCCGGGGGCACAGGCATACCGAGATTTGTCATCTCGGCCAGGTTCGCGCCCTTTCCGCCGAGCAGGTTCTTCATGCTTCCGTTACCCTCTGTGAACAGATAAACGTACTTGTGCATTTTCAACTCTCCTTGTTTTTCCGTGGACACTCTGCCGGCGGCGCACGCGGCGCCGGCAGGAAATTCGCGCCAAATCACGCAAAAGCGTATCAAATCGGCGTTTGTGCGCAATTTGGCATTAATTTCCCCGGCCATTTAAAACTGCCGCCTGACAAGCATCCAACTTATTTTTCAAAATAGCGTTTATTATTATACCAGAAGCTTTCGAAAAATGCACCAGTTATTTGCCCGAGAGCGTGATTTTTATATATTTTTTACACATTCGGGTCTAAAAAATCCCTTTCACGCACCTGCGCACGCCGGACATGCTGATAAATCAACGGTTTTCCTATATTTCAACAGAGTTTTACACAGATAACGCCGTATATTCGGCAAACATTTTTTGATAAAGTTTGCTGACTTTTATAATGTTTTGTGCTATAATCTTTATGGTAGTGCATGTATTTTTGCGGCAGCGGCGCAGCCAGTGCGCATAATTTCGCACACAGGCTTTTTTACCCCCGCTCATGTGTATCTACTCGCCGGCGGCATCCGGCCGCCCAAATCAGGATATTCGGGGGTAAACATGTATCTCCATCTCGGCAGGGACGTTGTTGTCCCGTATTCAAGTGTCATCGCAGTTGTAGATATGGATACCGCGACAAGCTCCCGGCACACCCGGGCTTTTTTGAGTGCTGCCGAAAAGCAAAACCGCGTGCTTGTCGTCACAGACGAGCTTCCGCGTTCCGCAGTCATCTGCGGCGGCAAAAACGGCGCCGAGGTCTACATCTGTCAGATATCCAGCAAAACACTCCTTCGCCGCGCCACGGAAGGCATGAGCCAGTTTATGCCGGACGGTGAGTGACGCGGCTTTATCCGTTTTGTCCGCAAGGCGGAATCAAATATTTCCGGAGGATAACCATGAGCGACGAAATCAGCAAAATCGATAATTCAAGCGTATATGACGAAAATCAGATACAGGTGCTGGAAGGGCTGGAGGCCGTGCGCAAGCGACCGGGCATGTACATCGGCACCACATCAAGCCGCGGGCTGCACCACCTCGTCTACGAGATAGTCGACAACGCCATTGACGAGGCTCTTGCGGGCTTTTGTACGCATATCGATGTCATCATCGAGCCGGGGGACTGCATAACCGTCAAGGATAACGGCCGCGGCATACCGACCGGCATCCACCCCAAGATGGGAATATCGACACTGGAAGTGGTGTTTACCGTGCTGCACGCCGGCGGCAAGTTCGGCGGCGGGGGATATAAAGTGTCCGGCGGCCTGCACGGCGTCGGTGCCAGCGTTGTCAATGCTCTGTCCGAATGGCTTAACGTTCAGGTGTTCAACGAGGGGCAGGTGCACGAGCTTGCTTTCCGCCGCGGCACGGCTGTAAAGCCGATGCGCGTGACGGGTGAAAGCGATAAGACCGGCAGTATCATCACATTCAAGCCCGACCCCGAGATATTTGAGGAGACCGCGTTTGACTTTGATACGCTCTACACCCGTCTGCGCGAGCAGGCGTTCCTCAACGCCGGGCTGCATATTACGCTTACCGACCGCCGCACGCCCGACAAGCGCGTCGAGGTAATGCACTATGAGGGCGGCATAAGGCAGTTTGTCGAGTATATCAACCGCAACAAGACAGCTGTGCACGAAGAGGTAATCTATCTTCTCTCCCGCAGGGAGGGCAGTGAGGCCGAGGTCGCCTTCCAGTACAACGACGGATATAACGAGCTGCTGCTGTCGTTCGCAAACAACATAAACACCGGCGAGGGCGGCATGCACGAGATGGGCTTCAAGCTGGCGCTGACCCGCGTGATAAACGACTACGCCCACAAATATAAGTTCCTTAAAGAGGATGAAAAGCTGTCGGGCGAGGATGTGCGCGAGGGCCTGTCGTGCGTACTGTCCGTCAAGCTGGAGGAGCCGCAGTTCGAAGGCCAGACAAAGAGCAAGCTGGGCAACAGCTTTATGCGCACAATGGTCGACAACATGGTCAGCGACAAGCTGACGTCTTTTCTTGAAGAAAACCCGTCGACCGCCCGCGCCATACTGGAGAAATCCATCACGGCGTCCCGCGCCAGGGAGGCGGCGCGCAAAGCGCGCGAGGCTACACGCCGCAAGAGCGCGCTTGAGAGCGCAAGCCTGCCCGGCAAGCTGGCCGACTGTCAGGAGCGCGACCCCGCGCTGACCGAGATATACATTGTCGAGGGCGACAGCGCCGGCGGCAGCGCCAAAAACGGACGCGACAGGCGGTTTCAGGCTATTCTTCCGCTGTGGGGCAAGATGCTAAACGTCGAAAAGGCGCGGCTTGACAAGGTTTACGGCAACGAAAAGCTTGTGCCGATGGTTACGGCGTTCGGCGCCGGCATCGGCGACGAGTTTGACCTGACAAAGCTGCGCTACGGCAAAATAATCCTCATGGCCGACGCCGATGTCGACGGCAGCCACATCCGCACACTGCTGCTGACATTTTTCTTCCGCTTCATGCGCCCGCTTGTAGAGCACGGGCATGTTTATATCGCGCAGCCGCCGCTTTACAAGGTTGTGCCCAAGGGCAAGGGCGCGCAGATAATGTATGTCTATGACGACAGGGAGCTTTCCCGTTTGATGGCACAGTTCCCCGGCGCCGACGTGCAGCGGTACAAGGGCCTGGGCGAAATGAACGGCGAACAGCTGTGGGAGACAACCATGGACCCCGAACGCCGCACAATCCTTCGCGTCGAGATGGAGGACGCCGTCGCCGCCGACGAGACATTCACCATATTGATGGGCGAGAAAGTTGAGCCTCGGCGCGAGTTTATCGAAAAGAACGCCAAGCTTGTGACAAACCTCGATATATAATCTCTGTCCGCCGAACAGGAGGTACTTCAATGAAAACCGACCCGAACCGCCGCGTTATAATGGGCGTTTGCTCAAGCCTGGGCCAGCGCCTGAACATTGACCCTAATATCCTGCGCGCAGCGCTTGTTGTTCTGTTTTTTATCTCCCGGGGGATTGTGATTCCGCTGTATTTTATCGTCGGGCTGCTGATGAGCACATCGGTCTCCGGCCGCGGCGCCGCGCCGCACGACAAGCCGTTTGACGCCAAGCCGAATGACAAGCGCTGGAAAAACCAGTGGCAGCAACAGCAAAGCGATAACGAGCGCAGCACATGGAGCGGCCCCGCTTCCAACCCCGGTCGTGCGGACACAAAGCAGACGAATGCCTCCGATGTGAAATACCGCACCGATGACTGCGGCGTCAGCGGCCACCAGCAGCAGAGGAAGCACCGCGCCGACTATTCGGAGGACGATTACTTCAAGCAGTCGGAGAATAAAGGCGACTGGAATTGACGGCATTTACTATACAAAACGCGAAATAAACCGCTTATTATACGCGCGGTATTTTTATAGGTGAAGCAATGAAGGATGATCTCCGTTTTGAGAACCAGAAAATAGTCAGCGTAGAGATTGATAAAGAGATGCGCAAATCCTTTATCAGCTACGCGATGAGTGTTATAGTGGCCCGCGCGCTGCCCGATGTGCGCGACGGACTTAAGCCGGTACACCGGCGGATACTTTACGCGATGTATGAGGATAATTTGACATCCGACAGGCCGTACCGCAAGGCGGCGACGACGATAGGCAACGTGCTGGGGCGCTATCATCCGCACGGCGACGCCGCCGTCTACGACGCGCTTGTGCGCATGGCGCAGGATTTTTCGCTGCGCTATCCGCTCATCGACGGCCACGGCAACTTCGGCTCTATCGACGGCGACCCCCCGGCGGCGTACCGTTATACCGAGGCGCGCCTTGCCCGGCTTGCCGGCGAAATGATGTCCGACATCGAGAAAGAGACAGTCGATTTTGCGCCGAACTACGATGACAAAATGCAGGAGCCCACTGTGCTTCCTGCGCATTTCCCCTGCCTCCTTGTCAACGGCAGCACCGGCATCGCCGTCGGTATGGCGACAAATATCCCGCCGCACAACCTGCGCGAAATCTGCAGTGCCGTTGAGCTGCTTATCGACAACCCCGATGCGACATTTGACGACATTTCCCAGTGCGTCAAGGGGCCGGATTTCCCGACGGGCGGCATAATAATGGGGCACAGCGGCATACGCGCCGCCTACGCCACAGGCCGCGGCAAGGTTGTGGTTCAGGGCCGGGCCGAAATTGAGGACTGGAAAGAGGGGCGCTACCGCATCGTCATCACCGAGCTGCCCTATATGGTCAACAAGGCGCGGCTTGTCGAAAACATAGCCGAGCTGCACCGCGACAAGCGCATCGACGGCATTACAGACCTGCGCGACGAGAGCGACCGCACAGGTATGCGCGTCGTCGTAGAGCTGCGGCGCGACGCGAACCCGCAGATTGTGCTGAATCAGCTATACAAGTTCACGCAGCTTCAGGATACATTCTCGTGCAACATGCTGGCACTTGTCGACGGAGAGCCGAAAATCCTGTCGCTGCGCGAGATGCTTGACCATTATATTAAGTTCCAGTTCGAGGTCGTCGAACGCCGCACACGCTATGACCTGCGCAAATGCCAGGAGCGCTGCCATATACTCGAGGGCCTTGCCATCGCGTGCGATAACATTGACGAGGTCATACACATCATCCGCACAAGCTACGACAACGCGCGCGACCGCCTGATGGAGCGTTTTGCCATCAGCGAGATACAGGCGCAGGCTATACTCGAAATGCAGCTTCGCCGGCTGCAAGGGCTTGAGCGCGAAAAGATTGACAGCGAAATCGCCAGCTTGCGAGCTCGCATCGAGGATTACCTCGATATACTCGCCAAGCCGGAGCGTGTTTACGCCATCATCAAGGAAGAGCTTGCCGTCATAAAGACAAAGTACGGCGATGAGCGCCGCACCGAAATATCTCCCCTTGACAACGAGATTGATATCGAGGAGCTGATTGACGAGGAGGAGAGTGTCTACACCCTGTCCGACCTCGGCTATATCAAACGCCTGCCGGTGGCGACGTACCGCGCCCAGCGGCGCGGCGGCAGGGGAGTTACCGGGATGACGACGCGCGAAGAGGATATGGTGGACACGATATTCATCGCCTCGACACACGACAATATCCTGTTCTTCACGTCAAAGGGCAGGGTGCTGCGCCTCAAGGGATATCAGATACCCGAGAGCTCGCGCACGGCCAAGGGCATGAACCTCGTCAACCTGCTTCAGGTTGATGGCGGCGAGCGCGTGTCGGCCATGATACACGTCAAGGACTTTGATGAGGGCCGCTATGTCGTGTTTGTAACGCGCAACGGCACGGTCAAGCGCACGGCGCTGCCGCTGCTGCACACTGCGCGCAAGGCCGGCGTGCGCGTCATCGGCCTCGACGAGGATGATGAGCTTGTCAGCGTCCGCCTGACAAACGGCGACGACCATATAATCATAGCCACAAAGGACGGCCAGGGCATACGCTTCCACGAGAGCGAGGTACGCCCGATGGGGCGCGACGCCGCCGGTGTGCGCGGCATACGCCTGCGCGGCGGAGACCGCGTTATAGGCGCCGCGCGGCAGAGGGAGGGCTCCTACCTGCTGACCGTAACCGAAAACGGCTACGGCAAGCTGACCGACCCCGAGGAATACACGGTGCATCACC
>JAVBMB010000004.1:0-24750 GCA_031552995.1 Oscillospiraceae bacterium | reverse complement strand
TTCGGCCATTCCTCCGGCGCTGATATCCACCCGGTGAATATCGCATTGGAGGGGGGGCTGTACAGCTGCGATATCATTGCGCGCGGAGAGCTTTATGCAAAAGCGCGTCTTAGCGTACCCGGGCTTCACAACCTTACAAACGCGCTCGCCGCGGCTGCCGCGGCCTTTGTGCTCGGCATCGACGGGCCATCGTTCACGCTTGGCCTTGCGGCTTTTACCGGCGTCGGGCGCCGGTTCGAGCATATAAAATCATGGCGCGGCGCCAGTGTATACGACGACTATGCGCACCACCCCAACGAAATATCCGTCAGCCTGTCCACCGCCCGCTCTCTTAACCCCGGCCGGGTAATATGCGTCTTCCAGCCGCATACTTATTCACGAACCCAGTCTTTCATGAACGACTTTGCCTCCTCACTTTCCAAGGCGGACCGGTGCATTGTCTGCCCCATCTTTGCCGCCCGGGAGGAACCTGTTCCGGGCGTCAGCTCGGAGATTCTTGCCGATATGATTCCCGGCGGCATGTACGCCCCGTCATTTAAGGAGGCCGCGCACATGCTCGAGGGCATCACACGCCCGGGCGACATGGTTATCACAATGGGCGCCGGCGACATATATAAGCTGGCCGAGTTCCTCGTCTGACCCGTAAGACGCACGCCATTTCGCCCCCGCACTCTTTTGTGTGCGGGGCACTTTTGTCGCGTCGCTTTGCCGCCGGCCAATGAAAGGTGCCGCAATAGCTGCCGGAAAGAAAGCATTCCGCCTAACGCCGGCAAACGGTTCCGGATAAAAAAATCTCCAATGCTTCTGCGGCGCCAGGCGAATCATACCTCATTTTTGATGACACGCGGCAGTAAAATGCGCAATCCGGGCACATCGGTATTGCGGCGGCTCAAAGCGGGCCATAGCCCGTGCACTGCAAATACAGGCAGGGGCATCCGCCGGATGCCCCTGCCTGTATTTACTTATCTCTGCATTCAGGCCGTTAAGGCTGCGCTTGTCAGTTCCCCCTCGGCTGGGTGAACGCGCCGGTCACACCGCGCCGCACAACGCGCGCCACGCCGCCTATCATCTTCATCACCGCGGAAATTACGGTCCGCACAAAATCCGACAGTGCCGCAAAATACAGCAGCAGCCCGATTGCAAGCCCCGCCGCAATATATCCCCTCATCTCTCCGTCTGCCGCCGCCAGCAGGAATATGAGAAGCGCGGCCGACATCACAAAGCAGAACGCGATATCACACAGCGCCGTGCCCAGCTTCTTCCACGCAAACGCCAGCCGCAGGCACCGGAGCACATCATACACAACGCCAAGCGTCAGCCCCAGGATTACTGCGTAAAGGAACACAAGCGTCTGTGCCGCAAGCAGCCGCTCCATCAGAACAGCTTCGACCAGAAACCTTTTTTCTGCTTGCCCTCGTCAGAGTACACTATCGCGTCGATATTGCCTTCAAGCATCAGCTCACCGATGTCCAGGCTCAGCCTTTCGACATGCATCGTCGTGCCGCCTACCGTAATGACCCCCCGGTTTGTCTCAACGACTATCTCCTGCTCGTCGAAGCTTATCACCTCCACGACCCCCGTGATGCTGCAGCGTTGCCGTCCCTCTATGATGACATTGTGCGGTGCCTCCGGCGGCCGAAAATCATTGTTCATTCACACGCCTCCTCAAAAAATTGTCATATCGATATATATGACTTTCTCCCCGCGTGTATTCCGCAGCCGCCTATTTGCGCCCGTCAAAATCAAAAAGACCGGCCGTGCAGTATACACTGTATACCCCGGCCGGCCGTCTATATTTCATTTTCAAGCATCCCGCATTCGCGCCTGATCAATCCAAGCGCATCCAGCCGCGCCTGCGCCGTCAGCTCGTCACCGGTGATTTCTCGATAAAACGCGTCAATATCCTCCAGCCTGCGCCTCACTTTATAAAACATCATTACACGCTCGTCAACCTCGTATCCCGGGTGATACACGCGGTATATCCTTAAAAAGTCATCCCAAAAGCTCTCCCAAAAATGCGCGCCCCAAAAGTTGTACAGGTCCGCCTCAGGCGGCGCCAGCTTCATAGTGTCCCAGTCTATCAGCACAAGCCGGTCGGCCTGCATCAAGTTCCATCCATGTATATCGGTGTGGCATATCACATGCTTCAGCCTGCGCCCTCTCGTGTACTCGGCAAGCCGCTGCGCCAGGTTAACCGCGTGCGTCAGCATATCGCGGAACTCATACAGCATGTCCCCCTCACGCCCGGTATCAAGCGCCCGCTTGATGTCTGCGCACGGCACGGCAAAATCCTCCCTCATGTGCGAAAAATCGAACGGAGCCTCCTCCCCGTGGCAGTGAAGAAGCGCCACCGTCTCGGCGAGCTCACGCTTTTGCCCGCCGGTCAGCGGCGCGTCATCCAGCGTCACACCGTCGATATAGTCAAACAGCATAAACACCCTGCCGCTTTCCTCGCATTTCGCCCTGCCGTCCGGCAACAGCCGCGGAGCATTTATCCTGCCCGCAAGCCGGGGCACGGCGCCAAGCCACGCCGCCGCGGCCATACACGTCTCCATGCTGCCTATCAGCGACTGCGTGAGCGACCTTTGCAAATCGTACAGCTTCAGGAAATAACTCCGCCCGTCGGTGCCGCACAGCTTATACGCCTGCGCCGACCACCCGCCTTTAAGCTCGGTTATATCCCTAACCTCGATGCCGTAGTTCGATTTTATCACTTGGGCTATCAAATCGTACCCCATCCTAAACACCTCACGCGCATACGCCGTTGCCGCTCATTCCACTTCGCGGTACAACAGCGCGGCGTCGGCCTTGCCCGCGTGCTCCGGCATCGAAAGCACCTCGACGGTCAGCTCGCGCGTGCCGAACACTATCGTGATTCTGTCCCCAACCTTCATCCGATGAGACGGCTTTGCCAGCTTTCCGTTGACGAGAACGCGCTCGTTGCCGCACGCCTCGTTTGCAACGGTCCGCCGCTTTATCAACCGTGATGTTTTCAAATACTTGTCAAGTCTCATTATGTTCCTCCAATATCGCGTGTGCCTCGGGCGCAACAAACACCAAAGCCCCGGCGACAGCCGGGGCTTTGAATTGCGTCGAGCAATATTTTACTCGGCAACCTTATCCTTAAGGGCTTTACCGGCCTTGAAAACCGGGCTCTTGCTGGCGGGAATCTGTATGGCTTCCTTCGTCTTGGGGTTGCGTCCAACGCGAGCCGGGCGATTTTTCACTTCAAAAGAACCAAAGCCGATAAGCTGAATCTTCTCGCCTTTCGTCAACTCTTCAGCGATGACATCGATGGTGGCGTTAAGGACTTTCTCGGAATCTTTCTTCGAAAGATCAGCTTTCGCGGCAATGGCAGCAACCAGTTCTGTTTTGTTCATTATTCTTCCTCCTGTTTTTTATAGAGAATATATTGACGGATTTCTCCGAGTTGCGCAGCTCTATTCTTCGCTCTTCACGCGGTTCCACAGCTTGTCCATATCATCAAGGCTCATGCCGTCAAGCGTCACGGCCATCTCCTCCATGCGCGCGAATCTGCCGGTAAACTTGTCCGCCGCTTTGATAAGGGCGGCCTCCGGGTCTATTTTAAGCAGCCGCGCGGCGTTCACCGCCGCAAACAGCAAATCTCCGATTTCCTCCTCGGTTCCGATGCCGCCTGCAACGGCGTCGCGAACCTCCCTCAGTTCCTCGTCAATCTTGTCCAGCGCGCCGCCGGCGTCCGGCCAGTCGAAGCCCGCCTTGCGCGCCTTGCTCTGTATCTTCTCGGCAAATATCAACGCCGGCAGGCTTCGTGCCACCTGCCGCATCGCATCGGTGTGCGTCCGCTGGTCTTTTTCCGCGCGCTTAATCTGGTCCCAATTTTCAAGCACCTTTTCCGCAGTGTCGGCGTTTACGTCCGCAAACACGTGGGGATGCCGCAAAATAAGCTTCCTGCATATCCCGTCGCACACGGCGTCAAAGTCAAACGCGTTGCGGTCGCGTGCGATTCCGGCATGAAAAACAACCTGAAGCAGCACATCGCCGAGCTCCTCGCGCAGCAGCGCATCGTCTTTTCTGTCGATGCCCTCGCACGCCTCGTAAACTTCCTCGATAAAATCGCGGCGAATACTATCGTGCGTCTGCATGATATCCCACGGGCATCCGCCCGGAGCCCTTAGAACATCAACGATTCTCAGCAAATCTGGCAGGCGATATTTTTCTTTGTTTAAATCTATCATAAAGTCACCTTGTTTGCAAGAGTTAAACACTCACTTTTACTTCATTCTCAGCAATTTAGCTATTTTTTCGCCCTTAGGAAGCATCAAAACATCCTCCTTCGGTAACGCCTTTGTGGCTATAAGCATCAGGAAATATATAATTGCCGCGAGCCCTACGGTCACAAGTACCCCGATTCTCTCTCCGACAAAACCCGCCGCAGGCGGATATACCAGCCAGGCAAACGTGCCCATAACTACCGCCGAAATCAGCGGCTTTGCGAACGCCCTTGCAAACTGCGGATGTATATCGGCCCTGCGCATTGCCAGCAGGTTCAGCACGGTGATTGTCGCATAGCACAAAAATGTTCCTACCGGCGCGCCGTGGATATTTATCCCGGGTGTGCCGACCATAATAAAGTTTGCCGTCAGCTTGACAATTCCGCCAATAAGCATGTGCACCATCGGCTCTTTTGCGCGGCCCATCGCCTGAAGCACCGAGTTTGTCACCGACACCATCGCCACAAAAAACACGGCCGGCGCCAGAATCTGCAGCAGCGGCGCCGCCACAAGCACATCCTCCGGCTGTCTGTAGTATAGCAGCCCCAGAATCGGCCGCGCCATCACGCCAAGCCCCACCGCGCAGGGGAAGGCCAAAAGCCCCGTTAAGCGAAACGCGCTGACCGTCAGGCTTTGCGCCTTCATGCCGTTGCCCAGCGCCCTCGCGCCTGATATCGCCGGAATTATGCTGACGCCTATTCCCGCGATAAATGTCTGCGGAACGGTAAAAAGCGTTGTAGCCAGGCTGTACGCGCCGTACAAATACGTCGCCTGCGCGTCGGTCATCATACAGCCCTCCTGCAGCCTTCCGGCCACGACAAACCCGTCTATCAGGTTTGTCAGGCTTATCACCGACGCGCTGATGGTTATCGGTACAGCCAGCATCAGCAGTGTGCGCATAATCTCTTTTGTGCTTCGGCACGGTGTGTCGCTCTCGGCCAGGCGGCGGCTGTGCCTGCGGTCCTTCAGCTTTACAAATATCACATACACCGCGCTCAACGCCGTCCCAAGCGTCACGCCTGTCACAGCTCCGGCAACCACAATTTCAAGGCTGTATCCCGCGCTCATCAGCCAGCGCGCCAAAGCAAGGCCAATTATAAGCTTGCCCAGCGCTTCTATGACCTGAGATATCGCTGTCGGAACCATATTCGACAGCCCCTGGTAGTATCCGCGCACAGCCGATACAATACATGTAAAAAATATGCTCGGCGCCGTTGCCAGTATAGCATAGCGCGCCGATTCCGACGTCCACCGCGCAAACGCGTCAACGCCGAGTATAATAACCAGTGACGACGCCACGCCGATGCATGTGAACATCACAAATGTACTTTTTGCGATTTTGTTGACCTCTCTGTACCTGCCAAGAGAGTTCGCCTCCGCCACCATTTTCGACACCGCAACCGGCAGCCCGGCCGTAGATATGACATACATCGCCGAGTAGACGTTATACGCGTATGTGAATATCCCCGTACCCTCGGCGCCGTACAGGTTTGCAAGCGGAACCTTAAACAGCGCGCCTATCACCTTAACGATGATGCTCGCCGCCATAAGCACAAACGTGCCCTCCAAAAAGCTCCTCGATCTGTTGCTGTCTTTTAGTCTGTCCAACTGCAATCCCCTTTTCGCAGAAATATAGCAGAACAGGTTAATACCGGACGGGCGGCAAAGCCCGCGAGTGTCAGGCGCTGCCGCAATACCGCGCGGCGATAAATATAGCAGATTATCGCTGGTATGTCAAGCAAAAGCGCCCTGCGCCCGGTTTCCCGCGCAGAAGGTGCACGGCGGGCATTGTCCTCTCCGCGCGGCATCCGGCTTCGGCACACGCTTTACACACAGCTCACGCCTTTACAGATATCTATGCCCCGAACACACGCGGCATGACGTAACTGTCAAGCTCGTGCCGCAGCGCCTCAAGGTCAATCGTGTGGTAGACGCCGTTTTCATACAGCACCTTGCCGCGCACCATCGTCAGGCACACATCGCCGCCGCGCGCCGAATATGCAAGCGTCGATACCGGGTTGTGTACCGGCGTCAGCCCCGGCGCGCTCGCGTTAACAAGAATCAAACTGGCGTCGTATCCCGCCGCCAGCCGGCCTATGCTGCCTGCCCGCCCTTGGCCCTGCGCGCCGCGCACCGTCGCCATCTCAAGCGCCTCAGCCGCCGGTATTGCCGACGCGTCGCGCGTGATGCCCTTTTGCAGCAGCGCGCAGGTTTTTATCTCTTCAAACATGTCTATGCTGTTGTTCGAGCATACACTGTCGGTTCCAAGGGCAACATTTACGCCCATTTCCAGCATTTTCGGCACTCTTGCGATTCCGCTGGCCAGCTTCAGGTTGCTTATGGGGTTGTGCGCCACAGTCGCGCCTTTTTCTGCCAGCAGCTCGATGTCTCCATCGGTCACCCATACACAGTGCGCCGCCGTCGACGGCACATCGAACACGCCGCTCGCCGCCAGCACCTCGACAGGCGTGCGGCCATATTTTTCAACGCACGCATTGTGCTCCCGCTCAGTCTCGCTTACGTGTACATGCATCCTCAGCCCGTGCTGCGCGGCGAACTCGGTGTTCGCCCTCCACAGCCTGTCAAAGCTTGTATACTCGGCGTGGATGGATGTGTCAAGCACAATCCTTCCCCCATCGATATTGTGCCATTTTTCAAGCATTTCGCGCATTTCGCGCGTCACATTGTCGTTTTCAAAGTCATATCCGATGGGGTCAAAGCTTATCGCGCCGTTAGAGATATTCGCGTATATCCCGGCCTGAAACGCCGCTTCGGCGACGCGTGTTATTTTCGAATACATATCGGTCATCGCAATGGTTCCGGTGCGTATCATCTCGGCGATGCCAAGCAGCGCGCCGGCCTTTATGCAGCGGCTGTCCATCTTCGCTTCGGCCGGGAACACATGCTCGTGCAGCCATGTGTGCAGGTCATAATCGTCGGCGTAGCCACGCAGTATTGACATGCTGACATGTGTGTGCGCGTTGACAAACCCCGGCATCGCAATCATGCCGTGTCCGTCAATCACACGCGCCGCCGGCTCTGCCGGTTCCCCTGTGCCAAGGAAGCATATTTTGCCTCCCGATATGCCAATAAACGCGCCGTGTATCACGGCGGGCTCGTCCATTGTAACGGCGGTGACATTTTTTATCAGAATATCCATTTCTTGCCTCACATCCGCGGCAGGCAGTCGAGAATCAAGCGGGACAGGCCGTCTTTAGCCTTGTCAGCGGCTTCAAGCACATCCACCTCATCCAGCTTTTGCTCCAGTATTCCGGCCGCCATATTTGTCACAAGTGATATCCCCAAAGTCCTTATACCGCAATGGTTCGCGGCTATCGCCTCGTGCACTGTCGACATGCCGACGGCATCCGCGCCAAGTACGCGCACGGCGCGTATTTCGGCCGGCGTCTCAAATTGCGGCCCGGGAAAGTAGCAATACGCGCCCTCGTTAAGCTTGACGCCATGACGGGCCGCGGCGTCTCGCGCCAGCGCCCGGTAGTCGGGGCAGTATGTGTATGTCATATCGCAGAAGCGCGGGCCGAACTCGCTGATATTTGGGCCGCTAAGCGGTGTCGGGTCAAAAAACTTCATGTGGTCGGATATCAGCATCAGTTCTCCCACCCGGTAAGATGTATTTACGGCGCCGGCGGCGTTTGTCACCACCATTGACGTCACGCCAAGCAGCTTTGCGACGCGAACCGGATATGCCGCCTGCTGGGCGGTGTATCCCTCGTAGACATGCATCCTGCCCTGCATCATCATGACGTTTATACCGGCGATTTTGCCGAACACAAAACGCCCGGCATGCCCCGGGGCCGTTGACTTTTGAAAGTGCGGGATGCACTCGTACGGCACAAAGGTTTTGTGCTCGGCCATTTCGGCCATGAAGCCGAGGCCGGAGCCCAGGATCACAAGGGTTTTGGGAGAAAAATCGCCTATTACACTTCTTATGTAATCGGCGCTTTCAACATAATTTTCGTAGATGAACATCCAATCGCCTCCTGATGAATAAAAATGCATTCATGAATATATGCGCAAAAACACTGCTGTTTTTGACCAATATAAACTGCAAAAGCGGCTTGGCACAGGCCAAAACCGCCTTGGACAGGCCGATATACGGCTGTTTATGCGTGTATGAATAAAAAATTGCCATTTCGGCCGGGCTGCGAGCCCGGCATCATTTTTTTCGCACATACAAAAAAGCGGGAGCGGACAAAAATGCCCATCCCGCGAGTTTTGTTACAGAGGCTTGCCGCAGATACTGCAGAACACCGCCGTCTTTTCGCACTCGGCGCCGCACGCCTCGCAGCGCAGCACACTCTTGCGTTCGGCAATGAGCTCTTTAAGCTCGGATATGCGGCCGAACTTCTCATCGATAGCGGCAATCTTGGCCGTTATATCGTCGGCATTGACATCGGCGCCGGTATGCGTGAGATAGACGCACTTGCCGATCTCTTTATACAGCAGCTCGATATCGGTGTTCAGGTCGAACACCTGCAGGTTGATTTTTGTTGTTTCGAACAAATCTCCGGCGATTTTGCCGGCGCTGTCCGCCGCCTTGCCGGCAGCTGTCGCAGCGTTCATCGCGGTGGCCTTTGCCCTTTCGAGTATCTCAGAAATACGTGGGTCCATAATGTACTCCTCTCCCTGACAGGAAAAAATATTGTGACACTACATGATATTCGGGCACCATCCGCACAGTGCGGCGGCGAAGGTGGTTTGCTGTGTGAAAAAAATATATTTTGTGCTGATAGTATAACACTTTATTCCAAAAATATCAAGGATAATACGTGTGGCGCGGAGTGTCGGGGCGGAAGCGCCGGGGTGTGGCGCGCGGAAGCCGGCGCGCGGGGCGCATGGACGTAGGAGCGCGGAAGCGTGGGCGCACGGTGCCTCGACGTGGGCGCGCGGGAGCGCGAGAGCCATAGCGGCAACGGCGGCCGGCGGGAAAGCTACGCCCCAAACGCCCTGAACGTCAGGATTTTTACCGTGTCATTACACCGCCGTCCGCTTCATTGGCGCGGTGTCTATTGCAGGCGCTTGCGGGGCTGCGCGCCCCACACACCCGGCCACGAACAAAAATCATATACAGCATTGCATTCCGCAAAGGCATTTACCGATCAATTTGATTTTCGCTCTCAATTACTGCTTTGGCGAAATCGATAAACGTATCGCCATTTCGTGTATCTGCGCCATTAACCAAATTAAAAAAACACTTTGGCAAATCTTTTGTTTTGAGGTTGGCTATAACGCAGGGTGTGCAACCCTTGTCGTGTTTTAACGGGTGCATTTTACACTCGTAGTTGGTGCAAGTACAATAATCTTTTTTCATTATTCTTTCATCCCCTTTTTTGCCCGATACCGCAAAGCCTAACCAAACTATATCATGGCCGCTTGCCCAAAACAACCGTAGCATCGTGACGGTGGATGTCTGTGATCAGACATTTTGACAGCCCACAGGCCACACGTATATAGATTGCCGCAATTTGGGCCCCATATATGCGTGTGGCAAGGGTTTTACCTATTTGGCAAGCGGCGTCCATGCGCGCACAGGGTGCGCTTTGCCCATTTCTTTTCCGTCTAGAAAAGCCCCGATGACAAAAAAGGAAATCACCGGCAGCTCAGACGGAAATCCGCATGCGGCAAACCGGAGCGATCTGATCCCCGGCTTTTACACAAGCTGCCGTTTACCTAGGCATACCTCATCGATGCCGAGGATATACTCGCGCGGGTATTTAGGGTTTGCGCGGCGTGTTATCTTCCCGCCCGAGCGCGTGCCGAGCTTTGTCACCCCGCCGCAGCCGAGCGACATTACATCGCCGAGTTCCTCCATCATAATTATATTGTAGCGCGAGGCAAAGCCGGGTTTGCAGAAACCGATATTTTCAAGCGCACCCGCGATATATTTTTGCCTGTAGATGTAATACGGCTCGTACCCAGCCTTGAACAGCATGTCGTAGCAGCCGTCGAGCGCGCTTTGCGGCAAATCCCCGCTTTCGCCGAAAAACAGCGGCGCGCCGCGCTTACGCGCCATGCAGTGAATCGTTATATTCTCGGGAGACAGCCCGACAAGCTTTTTTACGCTGCCGATGAGGCCCTGCGGGGTGTCCCCCGGGAGGCCGGCGATTAAGTCCATATTAATCGCAAAGCTGCCGAGGCCGCGCGCCATCTTGTATACGCGCTCAACATCCGCCGCAGTGTGCGCACGGCGGACGCCGCCAAGCACACTGTCATTCATCGTCTGAGGGTTAATACTTATTCTGCCGACATGCCGCGCGGCAAGTACGGCGAGCTTGTCGGCGTCTATGGTGTCCGGCCTGCCGGCCTCAACGGTGAACTCGATGCCGGGCGGCAAATGAAACGACGAGCTCAGCGAGGCCAGCAGCCTGTCGAGCTGCGCGGCCGTCAGTATTGTAGGCGTGCCGCCGCCGATGTATACGCTGCCGATATCGAGACGCGCCGACGCCGCGGCCTCTCCGGCGGCTTTGATTTCGGCGATAAGCGCGTCAAGATAAGGAGCTATCATATCGCCCCAGCGGGCGACGTCGTTGCTGACAAACGAGCAGTAAGCGCATTTGCCGGGGCAGAACGGAATGCCGGCGTAGAGCTGAACCTCCTTGCCTGAAACGGTGTCCCCTATATCATACGCGACGCGAGAGGCCCTGCTGCACATATCGGCGCGAAGCGGCTCGACAAAGTATTCATCCATAAGATAGCCCGGCGCCGATTGCCAACTGAGCCCGCGGGCGACGGCGGCGCGAACCGCCTTGCCCGGCTTGACTCCGGTGAGGCTGCCCCACGGGGGATTTTGGCTGAGATGCGGAAGCAGCGCCCTGTACAGCGCCGTTTTGACGGCGTAGCTTGCGGCGCGCTTTTGCCCCTCGAGCGATAAATCATCCATATGCTTTTCGCACCGTCCAGTCGTCTGCCTGCCGCCGCGGCTGACTTCGGCGACCGAGACGGCAAGCGTACCCTGCCGCTCGAAAAAGCTTCGGCAGGCGTCGCCCTCCGAAGCTGAATCGGCTGATTTATGCTCCTCATCGGGAAGCAGGCAGATCAGCAGGTCGTGAACGGCATTATCCCTGCCGTGGCCGATAAGTGTATAATTCATCGCCCCATCGCGCTGCGCATAGAAAAGTTGTGCAGGCGCTCGCGGGAGAGCGTTGTACTCTCGTCATGCCCGGGATGAACGTGATAATCCCCCTCGAGGTCGTGAAGGCGGCGCAGGCTTTGCCTCATCTCGGCCTCGCTGCCGCCCTCGAGGTCGCATCTGCCGCAGTCATCGGCAAACAGCGTGTCACCCGAAAACATACGGTCTCCGCATAAAATGACGCACGAGCCTTTTGTGTGACCCGGCGTGTTGAGAACGCTGCACGTAAGCGTGCCGACCGTAAACGTCATGCCGTCATACAGATGCCCGTCGACGCGCGGGGGCGCGTACTCTCCGCGGATGTAGCCGCCGTGACGGACATAGTCCGCAGTGAGCATATGCTCGTCCTCGCTGTGGATATAGAGCTTTGCGCCTGTGGCGTTTTGTACCTCCGCCGCGGCCATAATGTGGTCGAAATGGCCGTGGGTGAGGATTATGCTGCCGACTGTGACGCCGAGGTCTGCTATGGTTTTAAGTATGCGCTCTCCGGCGGCGCCGGGGTCAATGACGGCGCATTCTTTCGTTTGGTCGTCGATCAGCAGGCAGCAGTTCGTCTGAAGCATGCCGACCGGGATTATCTTGACTGACATTGCGCACCTCCGAATTATTGTTATTTCTTGCCCTGCATCTGCTCGGTATCCATGATGAGCGTGACCGGGCCGTCGTTGACGTGGTCTATTTGCATCTCGGCCCCGAACACGCCGCAGACGAGCGGCAGGCCGCTTTCGCGCAGAGCGGCGACAAAACGGTCATAAAGCGGGACAGCGACATCCGGCCTGGCGGCGTGAAAAAAGTCCGGCCGGCGCCCGCGTGAACAGTCGGCGTACAGAGTGAAGTTCGACACCGCCATTATTGCGCCGCCGCACTCGCCGAGGCCGAGGTTCATTTTGCCGTTTTCATCCTCGAACACGCGAAGTGAGGCGCATTTTTTGGCTAGATAGTCGGCGTCCTCAATGCTATCACCGTCTTTGATGCCGAGAAGCACAAGCAGGCCCCGTCCAATTTCTCCGCCGCTCTCGCCGTCAATCGTAATCGACGCGCGGCTGACGCGGATAACTACTGCGCGCATAGTCCGCTACCTCCCCGTCTCACTTCCGGCCAGGCAGCGCATGACGTCGATGACGCCGCTGCCCCGTTTGAGCCGGTTTATCACTAAATCGAGCTGCTCTTTGCCCGTGACGCTAATTGTCATAAAAAACAGGCTTTGGCCGTCGGCATTTTCGCGCACGGAAAGCTCGTTGACATTTATTTTCATGTTGCCCAGCGCCGAAACAACATCGCTCAGCACGCCTGCGCGGTTCTTGGCGACAACCTTGACGGCCGTATTGTAGTTGTGGCGCTCGCTCATCTCCCACTCGGTGGCAATCCAGCGGTCATATTCCTCCTGGTTGCCGAGCGACGAGCGGACATTTGCGCACTCCTTCCTGTGGACGGACACGCCGTGGCCGCGCGTTATGAAGCCGACAATCTCGTCACCCGGAATCGGCGTGCAGCACTTGGCGAACTTGACAAGGCAATTGTCCAGCCCTTCGACGATGACGCCGGTGTCGGCAATCGCCTTGCGCTTCGTCTGCTGAGGGAGCTTGATCTCCTGCTGCTCGCGCGCGTGGCGGATGCGGATAATCTCCTCCTTGGCGCGGCTGACAATCTTTGAGGCAGTCATGCCGCCGTAGCCGATGCATATATACAGCTCGTCAAGGTTCGGCAGGCCGAGCTGCTTGAGGAACGGCGTCAGGAACTCGGGCAGCATAAAACTGTCGTATATAAGAGCGACCCGCAGCTCGCGGTCGAGCGTCGATTTGCCGTGCTCGTAATTTTCCTCGCGGCGCTCTTTTTTAAACCACTGGCGTATTTTGCTTTTGGCGCTTGTCGTCTTGACAATCTGCATCCAGTCCCTCTTTGGGCCGATGGATGACTTGGATGTGATAATATCGACGATTTCGCCGGATTTTAATACATAGTCGATGCCGACCATGCGCCCGTTTACTTTGGCTCCGGTCATGCGGTTGCCGACCTCTGAGTGAATGGCGTAAGCGAAGTCGATTGGCGTTGCGCCCTGCGGCATGTTTATTACATCGCCGCGCGGGGTGAATACATACACCTCGTCGGCGAACAGGTCGACCTTCATGTTCTTGATGAAGTCCTCGGCATCGGTGTCCTGCTGGGTTTCGAGCAGCTGACGAACCCAGGCGAACGCCTCCTCCTTCTGACGCCCGCGCAGGCCGCCCTTGTATTTCCAATGAGCGGCGATACCGAACTCGGCCGATTTGTCCATCTCTTCGGTGCGGATCTGAACCTCAAACGGAATACCCTCCCCGCCGATGACGACGGTGTGCAGCGACTGGTAGCCGTTAGGCTTCGGCGTGCTGATATAATCCTTAAAGCGGCCGGGAATCGGCCGGTACAGGTCGTGAATGATGCCGAATACGTTGTAGCAGTCGACAATCTGCCCGACTATGATGCGGGCGGCACATATGTCGTATATCTCGTCGAATGTGAGATTTTGCCCGTACAGCTTGCGGTAGATGCTGTAGACATGCTTAAGGCGGAATCTCACCTCGCACTCGATGCCGCTTTGGTCGAGCTTTTCTTTGATGCGGACGACCTGTCTCTCCAAAAACTGCGAAAAGACCTCCTCTTTGCCACTCAGGAAGCTCTGTATCTCGGAGTAGCCTACAGGGTCGAGTATGCGAAGAGAGCGGTCTTCCAGCTCTTCTTTTATATTGTGGATGCCCAGACGGTGGGCCAACGGCGCGTAAATCTCCATTGTCTCAAGACAAATCTCGCTCTGTTTGACCGGGCGCTGAAACTCGATGGTCCTGATGTTGTGAAGGCGGTCGGCAAGCTTGATGATTATGACCCTGATATCCTTGGCCATTGCAATAAACATCTTGCGCAGGTCCTCCATCTGCTCCTCCTCGCGGCTGGAGTAGACGATGTTGCCCAGCTTTGTGACGCCGTCGACCAAATCGGCGACAGGCTTGCCAAACTCGCGCTGAATATCCTCGTATGTGCTGGAGGTGTCCTCGACACAGTCGTGCAACAGCCCGGCGGCGATGGAATCGCTGTCAAGCCCGAGGTCGCTGATTATGACCGCCGCCGCGACCGGATGGCAGATATAGGGGTCGCCGCTTTTGCGTTTTTGAGTGGAATGCATCCTGTTGGCGCACTCGAAAGCGCTCATTATCTTAGCGCTTTCCTCCGGCGGGAAAGCGCATGCTATCTTTCGAACGGTTTCACGATACCCCTCGATGACCGTTTCGATATCCGGTTTTAGATCACTTTCCTGCATAATCGCTTACTGCCTTTCGAGACGCGCGGAGTCTGCGCAATTTACTATCCCCTTATAGAGTCCATTAGCTGTTTTAATATACGCGAACCGCTGATATCCGCCTTGCCCGTGTGACCGCCGCCGACAATCGTCAAATCGTCCCCCGACATACTGTATGTGAAAATATCAAACTCGCGGAACACATCCATGCACACGAGAAACCTGCCCAGGTTGATGCTGCCGCGTGAATTGTAGCGCACCTTTCGATACATGGCGCGGGCCGACGCCGTCATCTCGCTTCCCTCGGCATTCGTCCTGATATAGCTGAACACCGCGCGAAGCTCATCCTTGGTAGGCGACAGAATACGCGCCTGCTCGTCCGTTATATTTTCCCCGCCGCGAAACGCGGCATACATCTCTAGCGCGGCGGTATCGGCGCTGTTTTCCTCTGTCGACCACCTTATATCCTTGACAATCAGCTGGACGCTCTGCTTATTTTTATACTCGTTTATCTCGGCCGAGAAGACGATATCGACACTGTCCCCCGAGGCAAACGCGCAGTTGCGCGCGCCCATGCCGAAGGCGAACGCGTAAAAGTGACGGCCGTTTTTTGCGAGAAGAAACTTTGTATGCCTGTCGTTGCTGATAGGCGTTATCTCGTTGATGAGCACATCGGTCATGGCAAAGGCCGGCTGCGGGTTGCCCATGCCAAACGGCTCGAGCGCGGACAAGCCGGCTATCTCGGAGACTGTCAGCTCCTCCGGCTCCACCGAGCAGTCAACCGCGACGCCGGGTGGCTGAACATCGGCGGCGGCGCCGGCGGCGCATGCCTCTATGGCGTCGCGCAGAGCCTCAAGGTTATCCCGGCTGACAGACAGGCCGACCGCAAGCTCGTGCCCGCCGAACTTATCAATGAGACCGGCGCTTTTTTCGAGCGCGGTGTACATGTTGAAGCCCTTAACGCTGCGCCCCGACCCCTTGCCGCTGTCGCCGCTCATGGAAATCAGCACGCACGGTATGCCGTATTTATCGGCGAGGCGGGAGGCGACGATGCCGATGACGCCGTTGTGCCAATCATCCCCCCACAGCGTCAGCGAGTTGCCGCGGACTATCTGCGGGTCGAGCCTGATGCGTTCCGCTATCTGGCTGTAAATGGCGTTTTCTTCCTCCTGCCGGCGGCGATTAAGCTCGCACAGATGCTCGGCGAGCTCGGCTGCCTCGCGCATATCTTCCGTCAGGAACATCTGCGCCGCCGCCGAAGCGCCGCCGAGGCGGCCGGCGGCGTTTATCCTCGGGGCCATGACAAAGCTGACGGCGTTAGCCGTGAGCGGCTTTGTATCCAGCCCGAGCTTTTGCATAAGAGCGCGCAGGCCGGGGTTTTTTGTAGTCTTAAGCGCTTTGAGCCCGCGCGAGACGATGACGCTGTTTTCGCCGATTAGCGGCATCACGTCTGCTATCGTCCCGACGGAGACGATGTCGGAATACTCGGCAAGCAGCTGCTCGAGCGAGCGGCCTTTTTCGAGCGCGCATATGAGCTGAAAGGCAACGCCTACGCCGGCAAGCTCCCTGAACGGGTACCGGCTTCCGTCGCGCCGCGGGTTTATGACGGCGAGCGCCGCGGGCAGCACGCCCTTGCACTCGTGATGGTCGGTTATAATAAGCCTCATGCCCAGCCCGGCGGCAAACTCGGCCTCCTGCACGGCGGTAATGCCAGAATCGACCGTGATAAGCAGACGGCAGCCCTGCTCATACAAGCCGGCGATGGCGGCCGTGTTCAGGCCGTATCCCTCTCCCAGACGGTCGGGGATATAATAATCGCACACGGCGCCGCGCGAGCGCAGGTATTTGATGAGTATACACGTCGCCGTGACGCCGTCTACATCATAATCCCCATACACAGCGATACGCACGCCGTTTGCGATGGCGGATTCAATCTCGCGCGCCGCCTCGTCCATGCCGTCAAGCAAAAACGGGTCATGGATGCGCGACAGAGATTTATCCATAAACTCACCGGCCGCCCTGCAGGTTTTTAACCCGCGGGCGGCAAGTACACGGGCGGCGAGACGCGACAGCCCAAGTTCATCGGAGAGCATGCCCGCAACCGCAAAATCGCACTCCGGAATAAGCCATTGTTTATTTTTCATGCTGCTCTCCAGTATTTATATTAGAAAGTATTATATCAAATATGCGGTGACGCCGCAATAGTTAATATAGCCAAGGTGAGAGAATGTGTGAAACACCGCCTGTGAAAAATGCCAAAGGGAACGGCAACGCCGTTCCCTTTGGGTTTTGTCGGGCCTATTTATTGGTCAGTTGAAGATGTCTTTTATCTTTGCGAAGAACCCTTTTTTACTCTCGTAATGCTGCTCACCGACGGCCTCGTCGAAGCTGCTGAGGATGTCCTTTTGCTCCTTGGACAGGTTGCGCGGTATTTCGATGCTGACCTTGACATACTGGTCTCCGCGGCCGCGGCCGTTGACATTCGGTATTCCGCTGCCCTTTAAGCGGAATATTGTGCCGGTTTGCGTGCCCTCGGGCATGTTGTACTGCACTTTGCCGTCGACCGTAGGCACGGTGAGCGTTGCGCCCAGCGCGGCCTGCACAAATGACACGGGCATCTCGAGCAGGACGTCCTGCCCGTCTCGCTTGAACAGCTTGTGTTCGAGCACGGATACGGTGACATACAGGTCTCCGGCAGGGCCGCCAAGCGTGCCCTCATTGCCCTCTCCGCGAAGAGAGACCGTCTGGCCGTTGTCGATGCCGGCCGGGATTTTTACCTTGATTGTGCGGCTGCGGCGCACCTTGCCGTTGCCCTTGCATTTTTCGCACGGTTCTTTGATTATCTTGCCTGTGCCGTGGCACGCCTGACACGGGCCGCTTGACGCGAACACGCCGAATGGCGTGCGCTGCTGTGTCCTGACCTGGCCTGTGCCGTGGCATGTCTGGCACGTCTCGGCCGATGTGCCTTTTTTGGCCCCACTGCCGCCGCATTCGCTGCAGCTCTCGGTCCGGTTGACATTGACGCTCTTCTCACAGCCGAAGGCGGCTTCCTCAAATGTGAGCGTCATGCTCATACGGATATTTTCCCCGCGCTGCGGGCCGCTGCGGCGCTGGCTTTGGCTTTGGCCGCCGAACGCGCCGCCGAATATGTTGCCGAACAGGTCGCCGAGGTCAAAATCCTCAAACCCGCCGCCGGGCGCGCCGTAGCCGCCGTAGCCGCCCGCCGCGTTATAGCTGGGATCGATGCCGGCGTGGCCAAAACGGTCGTATCTGTCCTTCTTTTCCTTGTCGGACAGCACCTCGTACGCGGCGTTGACCTCTTTCATTTTTTGCTCGGCTGTCTTATCACCCGGGTTAAGGTCGGGGTGATATTTTTTTGCCAGCTTGCGGTATGCCTTTTTTATCTCCTCATCCGAGGCGCTGTTGCCCAGCCCAAGCACCTCATAGAGGTCCCGCCTTTGTTCTGCCATTGATGTATTCTCCTAAAAAGATATGTGATAAACGCGAGACGCCGCGGCGCTCGGTACAGTCTATATACCGGCGCCGCGGTTTGTGCGTTACTTGCTCTCTTCGTCGTCTACAACGTCGTAGTCGGCGTCGACGACCGTGTCGCCGTCGGCGGCGGGCGCGGCCTCCCCCTCCTGCGGAGCGGCCTGAGCGTACAGCTTTTCGGCTATCTTGTAGAACAGGTTTGTAAGCTCTTCGCTGTCCTGCTTGATTCTGTCGTAGTCGTCGGTCTTGAGCGACTCCTTGACCTTTTCAATCTGAGCCTTGACCGGGGCGATTTCGTCCTCGGACACCTTGTCGCCAAGCTCGGCAATGCTTTTTTCGACTTGGTATACCATGCTCTCGGCCGTGTTCTTGACGTCGATTTGCTCTTTCTTTTTCTTGTCCTCGTCGGCGAAGCGTTCGGCGTCCTTGACGGCTTTTTCGATGTCGTCCTTGCTGAGATTGGACGAGGCGGTTATCGTGATTTTTTGCTCCTTGCCGGTGCCGAGGTCCTTGGCCGAGACATTGACGATGCCGTTGGCATCGATGTCGAATGTCACTTCTATCTGCGGTACTCCGCGCGGCGCGGCGGGTATGCCGTCAAGGTGAAAACGCCCAAGCGTCTTGTTGCCGGCGGCCATATCGCGCTCTCCCTGCAGGACGTGAATCTCGACGGAGGTCTGGCTGTCGGCAGCCGTGGAAAATGTCTGCTTCTTATTCGTCGGTATTGTCGTGTTGCGCTCGATTATTTTTGTGCAGACGCCTCCGAGAGTTTCAATGCCAAGCGACAGCGGTGCGACGTCGAGCAGCAGAAGGTCTTTGACCTCTCCGCCAAGGACGCCTGCCTGAATCGCGGCGCCGAGCGCGACGCACTCGTCGGGGTTGATGCCCTTGAACGGGTCCTTGCCGGTTATCTGGCGCACGGCCTCCTGCACGGCGGGGACACGGGTGGAACCGCCGACGAGCAGAACTTTGCTGAGCTCTTCCTTTTTGAGGCCGCTGTCGCCCAGAGCCTGACGCACCGGGCCCATTGTCGCCTCGACAAGGTCACGCGTCAGCTCGTCGAACTTGGCGCGCGTAAGCGTCAAATCGAGGTGACGCGAGCCGTTGGCGTCGGCGAATATATATGGGAGGTTTATGCCGGTGCTTGTGACGCCGGACAGCTCGATCTTGGCCTTTTCGGCGGCTTCCTTAAGCCGCTGCATCGCCATTTTGTCGCCGGCGAGGTCGACACCCTGGTCCTTGCGGAACTCGCTTATCATCCAGTTTACAACGCGGTCGTCGAAATCGTCGCCGCCGAGACGGTTGTTTCCGGCTGTGGCAAGAACCTCGATAGTGCCGTCGCCAATCGACAGGATTGACACATCGAATGTGCCGCCGCCAAGGTCGTACACCATTATTTTTTGCTCGTGCTCTTTATCCATGCCATATGCAAGGGCAGCGGCAGTAGGCTCGTTGATTATGCGAAGAACTTCGAGGCCGGCTATTTTTCCGGCGTCCTTTGTAGCCTGACGCTGTGCGTCTGTGAAGTATGCCGGGACCGTGATGACCGCCTGACTGACCTTGCCGCCGAGATACGCTTCGGCGTCGGCCTTAAGCTTTTGCAGGATCATAGCCGATATCTCCTGCGGGGAATATGTCTTATCCTCTATTTTTACTTTGTGGTCGGAGCCCATCTCTCTTTTGATTGAGCTGATGGTGCGCTGCGGGTTTGTGACGGCCTGACGCTTGGCGACCTGGCCTATCATGCGCTCGCCCGTCTTTGAAAACGCGACGACCGACGGGGTTGTGCGATTACCCTCGGCATTGGGGATTACCGTGGCCTCTCCGCCCTCGATGACGGCGACGCATGAGTTTGTGGTTCCAAGGTCGATACCAATTATTTTTGCCATGTTTGATTCCTCCAGAATATATGTTTAATTTTATAACCAAAGCTATAGGTTCAGTTTGCCGTTTTGACCATAGCGGGGCGCATGAGGCGCTCTCCGTATGTGTAGCCCTTTTCGAGCACTTCCGTGATGATGTTATCGCCGTGATCGGGATTTTCCTCGTGCATTACGGCGTTGTGCATGTTGGGGTCGAACGATTCGCCGACCGCGCCGACGGCCTTGACGCCAAACTTGTCGAGTATATCATGCATCTGCTTCATTATCATTTTTATGCCGCTGTCGACGCCGGGGCTGGCGCACGCGCGCTCGAGATTGTCGACGACAGGCAGAAATGCAAGGATTGTGTCTCCCATCGCGCCGGTATATGACCGAAGCGCGTCGCTCTGCGTGCGTTTTTTATAGTTGTCATACTCGGCGAGCATCCTGAGATAGCGGTCATCCTGCTCCTTGATTTTTGCGTCCAGCTCGGCAAGCTTTTGCTCGTAGGCAATAATAATTTCGCTTTGAACGGCTGATTGATTTGCTTCGCTTGGCTGTGACGCTTCTTCCTGCGGCTTACGTCCGTGTTTTTTGTCAGTCATCGCTTTCACCTGTATCTTCTGTATTTGCTGTTATGTTACCTGGCGGACCGGGCGGCGAGCCGCCTACCGCCTGTATGAAACCGAGCAGTTTGGCGCATGCCTGCGCATAGTCCATCCTCGTCGGCGCAATTATGCCGATTATGCCGCGCGTATGACGGTCGACACTGTATGTGCTGAACATGAGGCTGGCGTCGTGAAGGCTAGGGTCATCAAGCTCCGGCCCGATGCGTATATTTACGATGTTCGCGGCGCCGCTTTGCAGCGTGTTACGAAGCTTGCCGTGGTCGGATATAGACTCGAGCAGCGCCCTCGCGCGGTTTGTATCCTGATATTCACGATTGTCGAGCAGCCGGGATACGCCTTCGACATAGACCTCCGACCGCCGGCTGCCCTCCGCCGTCTGGGAGATGAACTCGAGCGTCTGGCGCGTCAGGTCATATACCGGCGAATGCTCTCCCATGCTGTTGGCCATAGAGGGCAGCAGATAATCGAGACGGTTTTCGGCAATGGCGAGGTTGATGGCTGTTGTTATGACGGCGGCTGTGGACGGCTCGACCGGCGCGCTGAGATGAATCATACGGTTTTTGACCGATGACGCCAGAACGAGCACCACGGCATAGCTTGTTCCGTCGTCAACCGTTATAAGCTCGCACTTTTTGACGCTGTCTACCGATTGGCTTGACATCGAAAGGGCGGTATGCCCGGTCATGTGGCTGACGACCTTTGACGCGCTGAGCATGATGTTATCCAGCTCGCGCATTTTGGCGTTCATCTGCGCGCGGATAAGCTCAATCTCCTCGCTTGCGACGCGATAACTGTCCATAAGCTCGTTGACGTACAGACGGTATGCCTGATACGACGGAATCCTGCCGGCCGAAATATGAGGCTTTTCGAGCAGACCCATGTCCTCGAGCTCGCTCATCTCGTTGCGAATCGTCGCCGACGATATCGGCTGGTCGAAACTGACGGCAAGCAGCTTAGAGCCGACAGGCTCGGCCGTATCAATATAGTTTTCAATTATGGCCTTTAGTATACGCCGCTTTCTGTCTGGCAGGTTCACCGCGCCGTCCTCTTTCCTATATCAATAAATCGGGTATATCTCCCTTTTAGAACGGGTTTATTGTTTTAGCACTCATGCACCCCGAGTGCTAAGAACATAATAGCACATTGCAATCCAAAGTCAATAGCATTCACATAAATTTCATGAATTATTTGGTAATTGTGCATACTTCGGCAGCAGAAGGAGCGGCAGTGTGTCAATGAATATTTTCTCCCGAAAACGCCGAAAAAATCACGGGGAAAAAGAGACGCGAAAAAGGCGGTGGTCACCCACCGCCTTTTTCAAAAATCAGAGGAGAAAAAAGAAAAAACTGCCTTCGCTACACTTCCTGATTTTAGGATACCCCTCTTATGTTAATAAAATAAGCTGTTGCGTATTAAATATATGTTAAATTACTAATAATATTGCATTTTTGCGTTGAAAATGTACCAAAAACGGTTAAATCCGGGCGAATACGCGTTACTTTGCGCCATATGGCGGTGTTTGCCGCCGCGCGCGAAGCGAGGCGAAAAAGTCGCTTAAAAGCTTACCGCTCTGTTCCGCCATCACACCGCCGTACAGGCGCGGACGGTGGCCAAACGCCTCCTCAAACACATTCATCACGCCGCCGCACGCGCCGAATGCGGTGTCCGACGCGCCGTAAACGACCTCCGGTATTCTGGCGTTGATTATCGCGCCGGCGCACATCGGGCACGGCTCGAGCGTGACATACAGGCCGCAGCCGAGCAGACGCCAGTCTCCGACGGCGCGCGACGCCTGCCCGATTGCCTCGATTTCGGCGTGGGCGAGCGGGCTTTTTTCGCGCTCGCGCCGGTTGCGGCCGCGGCCGATGATTTCACCGTCACGCACGATTACGCAGCCGACGGGGATTTCGCCCTCATCGGCGGCAAGCCGCGCCAGCCGCAGCGCTTCGGCCATATACTTTTCATCCATACTTTACATAACACCGCCGATGCATTATACTCATTTTATCATTATGAACACGAGAGGGCTTTGCGATGGGTTTTTTGATTAATCTGCTGACGCGGATACTGTATTATATCGTTCCTGTCGGCGCGGGCGTCGCCGCGTACCGCCTGGCAAAGGCGAAGTTCAAGCAGGACAAGCCCGGGCTGAATATCCCGGCGGTGCTTATCACCGCCGCTGTCGTCGTGGCTGTGATGTATTTGTTCAACGTGCTGCTGATGCCGTTTTTGTACTCTTTGGTTGTCGCGGAATGAACGGGCAGGCTGCGCTTGTACTTGGCAGGCTTGGCGCGCTGGGCATCGCGTATGAGCTGCATGAGCACGAGCCGGTGCCGACCGCGGCGGCGCGTTTCCCTATGGAATTGAGCTTTGGGGCGACGATTTGCAAAAACCTGCTTGTTGCGACGCGAAGCGAGAGCAGATTCTTTTTGCTGATGATACCGGTTGAAAAGGACGCCGACCTTAAAGCGCTGCGCGAGCATATGGGCTGCACGCGTCTCGGCTTTGCCGGGGAGCGGGCGCTTGAACGGCTGCTGGGGCAGCGGCAGGGCAATGTTGGCGTGTGCGGCGTTATCCGCGACGACGACAGGCTGGTCGAGGTGGTGTTTGATACCTCGCTTCGCGGGAAGAGCCGCGTAGCGACGCACCCGGGAGACAACGCCGTGACAATTATACTGGACTTTGACGACCTGCTGCGGTATGTTGAAAGCTGGGGCAGCACGGTGCATTTTTTTGATTTTTGACCGTCCCTGTACCCCGGCCTTACGGCCGGGGTACAGCTTGTCGAAAAAGCAGAGCGCGCTGTGCTTTTTCGTGGGCCATCAGATTTTCCACGGACATGTACAGGGGAAAAATCACCTTAGCCCGCCCACTTTTACGCATAAAATCAGTGAAGTCCGCCCCGCGGGCCGGTGCCGGCTGCATGCCTGTACCCCGGCCGGAAGGCCGGGGTTATTTTTTTGCCCTGCGCGGCTTTTTGACCGAAAAGCCGAACGTGCCAAGCTGCTTGCCGAGGCTGAAATAAGCGCCGTGGGCATAGGCGAGGAAGTCGCACTTTTCGGCCATCAGGCGGCCGTTTTTATCGACAAAAGCGGCGGCGACAGACACGCCGACGATGTCGGCGAGGAACATATCGTGACTGCCGAGCGGCATCACAGAGCGGACTCGGCACTCCAGGCTGACGGGACAGCCGTCTATGACCGGGGCAGCGACGTTTTGACCCTGCGACAGCTTAAGGCCGCACAGCGAAAGCTTGTCGGTATCCCTGCCGGATTTGACGCCGCATAAATCCACGGCGCGCGCCATGGACGCCGCCGGCAGATTTATCGTGAACTCTCCGCTGCGCATTATCATGCCGTGCGAGAGGCGCTGCGGGCGCAGAGATATGTATGTGACAGGCGGCTTCGAGCAGACAATGCCCGTCCACGCGACTGTGAGGACATTTATATTTTCGCCGTCGCGGCACGCGACAAGCGCCGGCGGAACCGGAGCGAGAAGCGCGCCGCCGGGCCAGCTTATCCGATTGCCCGGCGATATGGCGCGGCGTTCGTTTTCCATCTGTAATATCCCCCGCGAAAAAAAGATATGCCCCGCATAAGGCGGGGCCGAACAGACCGTCCCCATATGAAGGGGCACGGATGTGTTAAATAACCCGCTTTAGCAGGGGGGTTAGCTGTCTGTCCTTTAGACGGCTCCCAACGTCCGAATACGGGAGGTCTGCCATCGGGGACCGAACTCCGCAATCCCAATTAACACGTTGTAGGTTAAATAAAATCCGTGCCCCTTCACATGGGGGCGGCATCTGCCGTTTCGGCCACGGATGCGCGAACAGTATGCGCAAGTGCCCTGAAATCAATATCCCTCTTTTTCGGCCTCATCCTCTTCGTCGTCCTCAAAAGACTCCTCAAGGCGTTCGCTGAATATCTGGAACATCTCGTCAAGCTCTTCCTCGTCGTCGAGCGTGACGAGCGCTTCCTCCCCGTCGGCCTCCGTAACGAGCTTCATGATTATAAGCTCGTAGCTCTCTTCAAGCGCCATCTTCGCCGGCACGAAGGCCATATAGGTCTCTCCCTTGTACTCGAGTGTATCCAGA
>JAVBMB010000063.1:0-51286 GCA_031552995.1 Oscillospiraceae bacterium | reverse complement strand
AAAGAAATACTTTATAAGCATCGCCGTTATGCTGGCGCTGTTTGTGCTGACATATACGATGCTGTTCAGACAGTACAGCATTGAACAATGCTTTGATATTATCGCTGAGATTGATTTAAAGTATTTTATCATGGCGGCGCTGCTTGTGTGCGGATATATCTTCTTTGACGCGCTCAACCTTAAGGTATCAATTTCGTCTGTCGGCAAGCCGATGTCACTTGTTACCGCGATAAAATACTCGCTTGTCGGCATATATTTTTCGGCAATTACCCCGTCATCGTCCGGAGGGCAGCCGGTGCAGGTTTACTATATGTCGCGGGAGGCTATACCGGTATCGCAATCTGCAATAGCGCTGATGTTTGTGACCGTTATTTTCAAGCTGGTGCTGCTTACGCTTGGGCTGCCGCTGATATTTTTTAAAACAGGGTTTGTGTTTTGGGATTTGCCGCATTTCAGGGTACTGTTTTCGATAGGCGTGTTCCTGAATGTCTTCATGATGATGCTGTTGCTGTTTGTGATGTTTTCAAAAAAACTCGTTTACAGCCTTCTTCAGCTTGTGGTACGCGTTCTTGTTAAGCTGAGGATTGTAAAGAACAGGGAAAAGTTCATGGAGAAAGCCGACCGCCAGGTGGACAAGTATCACAAAGCGGCCGATATTATCAAAGCGAGGCCGTGGCTGTCGGTGAAGTTGTATTTTCTGACGGCTTGCCAGCGGGCGGCTATGTTTTCGGTGGCGTACTGCATATACCGCGCCTTTGGCATGAACTCGCTGACGTGGCTTGACGTCATGGCAATCCAAATCGGGCTGTCATTCTCTGTCGATTCCCTTCCGCTGCCGGGGGCAGTGGGTATTTCGGAGGGTGTGTTCATCGGACTGTACAGGGACATATACGGGCCGGCGTATCTTGTGCCGGCGCTTGTACTCGTCCGAGGCTGCACATATTATCTGCCGATGATAGTAAGCGGAATCACGAGCGGGATTTTTCACATCAGGCTGCTTGACAGAGAGGGCAGAAAACTTAGTTTGCGCAAGGGCGGCAAGGCCGGAGGAGGCAGCGTATGATTGGATTTTACAACTACACGATAATTTTGACGTATCTGGGTGTTGCATCGGCGATTTTTGGCATTACGGCGGCGATGAGCGGCAAACCGACGGTGGCTGTGATTTGCCTGATGCTGTCCGGGCTGTGCGATATGTTTGACGGCGCGGTGGCCCGGCACCGGGAGAGAACCGAGCGGGAAAAGCGGTTCGGAATACAGATTGACTCGCTTGCCGATGTGATATGCTTCGGTGTGCTGCCGGCTGTCATCGGCTGGTCGGTAGGGCTGCACGCCAGGGGCTATCTGGTGGTACTTATCTTCTATGTGCTGGCGGCGCTGACAAGGCTGGCGTACTTCAATGTGACCGAGGAGGAGAGGCAGGCTGAGACTGATGAGAAGCGCACGTCCTATCAGGGACTGCCGGTTACGTCAGTAGCGCTTATTATCCCTGTTGTATACGGCTTCCGAGGTATGCTTGGCATGAAATTCCCTCTTGTTTACGGCGCGAGCCTTATATGCATATCGCTTGCTTACATAATTAAGTTTCCTGTTAAAAAGCTGGGGCCGGTGGGCATGCTTATCCTGATAGCCCTGGGCATAGCCGAGCTGATTTGGGTGCTGGTATGAGCGCGCGGCGGCGCGACGGGCTGAAAATGCTTTACGGCAGCGCGCCGGGACGCTGTGCGCTTAAGGTGCTGACGGCGCCGATACTGTCGCGCGCGGTTGGTGCAACGCTGTCAACAAAAATGTCGAGCGCGCTTGTGCCGGGGTTTATAAGAAGAAATGCTATAGACATGACCGACTTCCCGCAGCGGGAATACGGAAGCTTTAATGATTTTTTTACGCGACGGCTGAGAAGCGGCGCGCGCGAGATTGACATGGCACCGCAGGCGCTTGTCGCCCCCTGCGACGGCAGGCTGAGTGTGTTCACTATAGCAAACGGGAACAGGTTTGAAATCAAGGGCGGCAAATACGATGTGCCAAAACTGCTGGGGAGAGACGATATCGAGCTTGAACGCGGGCTGGCGCTTGTGTTCAGGCTGTGTGTAGACGACTATCACCGCTATTGCTATTTTGACGGGTGCAAAAAAGGGGAGAATGTGTTTATCCCCGGCGCGCTGCACACCGTGCGGCCGCAGGCGCTTGAAAAGACGGCGGTGTTCACCGAAAACTGCAGAGAATACACCGTGATGCGCACCGACAATTTCGGCACGGCCGTGCAGGTTGAAGTCGGCGCGATGATGGTGGGAAAAATAAAAAACCTGCACGAGAGCGGCAGATTTGAACGCGGACAGGAAAAGGGCATGTTCGAGTTCGGCGGCTCGACCGTCGTTTTGCTGCTTGGCGGAGGCGCCGCGATACTTAGGGATGATATTGCGGCAAATATTGATTCGGGCGGGGAGATACAGGTCAGACTTGGTGAGAGAATAGGCAGGGCGCAGGGCGGTTTGTGATATTGTAAGGGATGTGATATTGTGGTGGCGAGCAGAATAACAATTTCGTGCCGGCGTGAGATAAACGCGATTTATTACGGCCTGCTTGCCTCGGGATATGATTTTGCTGAAATCGGCAAAAGCGCTGATTTATCGGGTTTGATTCTGCGAGCCAAAGCGGGACGGATACCGCGCCGACATGCCGGGTTTTTTGCCGCCGCGCGGCAGAATACATGCGGGCAATATCCGTATTGGCCGCGTGCCGCGCTGATGGAGAGCGCGGTATTTTTTATTGGAGACACGGCAAACTCGCCGCCGTTTGATGACAGGCGGTACCGCGAGTATGTTATGTCACGGAGGAACTTGCTGCCCGAAGAGGCGGATGGCGGGTTTTGGGCTTGGATATCACATTTTCCGGCGGCGCTGCGTGGGATTCTTGACAATGAGGCATTCCGCCGGATGAACAGAGAGCTTGATTGTATCGTCGAGCGAGTCGCCGCGGCACAGGATGAAGAACTGAGAGAGCTGTTTGTGAAGCTGGAGACAATTTACGAGGCGGAGCGGATGGAGCTAAAGACGGTCGAGGTTATAATTTGCCCGCTTAAGTGCGCATATTCGGCTGACTATTTTGAATGTGATGGAAAGCAACATGTAATAATCGGCGAGTGGAGGCCGGAATCGGTAATCCATGAGAGTCTGCATCCGGCGGTAAACAGGCATACGGCAAAGCGCCGGGATGAAATATTGCGGTACAGCAACCGCGAAACATTGCAAAACAGCGGGATAGATGAATCATACTTCCTGTCAAACGACGGGGACGGCATATTGAATGCATTTGAAGAGATTGCCGTGCGTAAGCTTGCCGCCGCAGTATGCGGTGAAGCACAGCCGGCGGACATCGACGGTATAATTTCCGGCATGCTGCGCATGAATCGGCATTGAGCAGGCGCGGAATACACTAAGACGGGTGCCGTCTTGCTTTTCAGAAGAGCGGACGGGTGCTGCAAATAATTATTAAGCTTGAATATTTGATCTTTATTTGGAGTGGAAGGTATCTGGCGGCAGCGCCGCGCGGCGCGAAGGCGGCAGAGTTTCCACCGTCTCGCCGGAATCCTGCTCGGTGAACTCGGTCATGACGCCCCAGTAGCGCTTTGGCATATGCCCCATGCGGCAGCGGGGATTCTCGCGCTGCTCGATTGCAATCGTGTCGTAAAAGCGCTTCCACAAGCTGCGGTATGCTTTTTCGTCCGGCGGGGCCGGCGGCATTGTGAACTCCTCGAGCGTGACAATCTCCTTTTCGCCGTGGCTGTACAGCAGCGCTGCCCTGTGAGTGCGGTCGTATATCATAAAGGTTTCGCCTGACAATCTGCTGCAAAAATGCGGCGCGATGAGCGGAAGAACGAAGTTTTTCGGCTCTATCTCGGCCGCGAGTACGCCGCCTATGTCCGAAAAGCGGACGAAGCCTTTAAGCAGATGCGCTTCGCCGGACATGTGATTTACAGCCTTGACGAGCACGTCGACACGCTCCTCGGTGAGCATGTGAATCGCGCTGCTGCCCGCGGTGAACCCGAAGCGGATGAAGCGCAGGATATGCAGCTCTTTTTCCTCCAGGCAGGTGAGAAACGCGCGGCGAACCAGATAAAGCGCCTGCGGGGATATCTTTTGATGGATGCCGAGGGAAACCCGTCGCGCCTGCGCCGGGTCGGTTTCGACCTCGCGTATGTCGTAGAACGTGGCCTGGCAGTGATCGCGGCCGATTATGCCGACCGGGTCGATGTGATTTGCGTAGCTGTCGAACACACAGCACAGCAGGCCGTCGAAGCTGCCGTCGTAGCGGTAGACAATGCTGGAATGTGACATATCGCGGCCTCCGTTTCTGCCGAAAATGCTGCTACAACTCGCCGGTCAGGCATTTTTGCAGGTCCTCGCGCGTCGGTTCGAACAGGGAAAACTGTTCGGCCTGATGAAAACGCTCGCCGGCGGCGGCGCTGATGAGCGCGCGGGTAATGGCATCGTGCGTCATTATCGTGCCCTCCATCGGGCGGCCTTTGCACAGCAGGAAGTATCTGGCGCGTTTTAGGACGACGCCGATTTTTTTAAGCCCGTCGAAGTCGAGCGACGAGACGCGGCGCGCTTCGACAATGCGCTGGGCGCTGCGCACGCCGAGACCGGGGACGCGCAGAAGCGTATCGTACGGGGCGGTATTTGCCTCGACAGGGAAACAGCGCAGATTTTGCAGCGCCCAATTGCATTTGGGGTCGACGAGAACGTTGAGGTTCGGGTCGTTTTGGCTTAGTATCTCACTGGCCTCGAACTTGTAAAAACGCAAAAGCCAGTCGGCCTGATAGAGCCTGTGTTCGCGCAGCAGAGGCGGTTTTGTGTCGACAGACGGCAGGTTGCGCCCCCCGGCGACAGGGATATACGCCGAAAAGAATACACGCTTTAGGCCGTATTTTTTGTAAAGAGCGGATGTCAGATTGAGTATATGATAATCGGTTTCGGGTGTCGCGCCGACTATCATCTGCGTACTCTGCCCGGCCGGGACGAACTTTGGCGAGGCGCGGTAGCGCACGAGGTCGTTACGGTTTTCGGTTATCCCGCGCGAGACGAAGCCCATCGGCTCGAGAATGCTCTGCCGGCTTTTGTCCGGCGCGAGAAGCTTCAGGCTCTCGTGTGACGGGAGTTCGATATTTATGCTCATCCTGTCGGCCAGCAGACCCAATGCCTGAAGCAGCTTTTCGTCGGCGCCGGGGATGGTTTTGCAGTGGATGTAGCCGTTGAAACGGTACTCGTTGCGCAGCAGGGTCAGCGTGCGGATCATCAGCTCGCATGTGTAGTCCGGCGATTTGACTACGGCGGACGACAGGAACAGGCCCTCGATATAGTTGCGCCGGTAAAACTGGATTGTCAGCTCGGCAAGCTCCTCCGGGCTGAAGGTGGCGCGCTGTGCCTCGTTTGAACGGCGGTTGACACAGTACTCGCAGTCGTAGGCGCAGGCGTTGCTTTGCAGCACCTTAAGCAGTGTGATACAGCGCCCGTCCGCCGCAAAGGAGTGGCATATTCCGCACGCGGCGGCCGTGCCGATGGCGCCTTTTTTGCCGGACCGCTCGACACCGCTCGACGTGCAGGCGACATCGTATTTGGCGGCGTCGGTCAGTATAGTCAGCTTTTGCATAACATCCATGTGATGACCTCTTACAAACATATGTTCGATAAAATAATTATAGCATCATAGTCAAGCTTTGTAAAGTGTTTTCGTCGGTTTTTTGCGCTGTCAATTGACTGGCAGGCGGTTAAAGGGTATAATCTAGGCGGGAATATTAAGCCGCGCGGCGCGGCGAGTGAAGGAGAGGTCATATGAAGGTCGATATCAACAGGGATTATCTGCTGAAAGCGCTTGAGAGCATTGTTTCGGTGCCCAGCCCGTCAGGGTTTGCGATGAAGGCGGTAGAATGCTGTGAGAGCATGGCAAGTGAGCTCGGATACCCATCGTGGCGCAACCGCAAGGGGAATCTGTGTATCAAGGTCGAGGGGGAGAGGCACGACAGGTGCATAGGGGTGTTTACCCATGTGGATACGCTTGGCGCGATGGTACGCTCGATTAACGCCGACGGCACGCTGCGCATAACCGGCATCGGCGGCAATATGTTCGGCACGCTTGACGGTGAATACTGCCTTATACACACGCGCGGCGGAAAGACATATACCGGCACGATACTGTGCAAGTCGCCGGCTGTTCATGTGTTCCCCGACGCGTCTACGCTTGAACGCAAAGAAGAGAACATGATGGTGCGCATCGACGAGATTGTGCACAGCGACAATGATACAAAAGCTCTTGGCATAGGAACCGGTGATTTTGTTTCGGTCGACCCGAAGTTCACCGTGACGCCCAGCGGATTCATAAAGTCACGCTATCTGGACGACAAGGGCAGCACGGCGTGTTCGTTTGCGATGATGGAGCTGATGCGTCGCAAGAGCATTGTGCCGAAATGCGATGTGATATTCGTGATATCGACATATGAGGAGACAGGCGTCGGCGGCTCGCACATCCCGCCGGAGATTACCGAGGTTATCGCGTTTGATATGGGATGCGTCGGGCTTGATTTGGCCGGGGACGAGACAAAGGTGTCTATATGCCCGCTTGATTCATCAGGGCCGTATGACTACGGTATGACCGACAGGCTTATTGAGCTTGGCAAAAAGCTGAAGCTTGACTATGCCGTTGATGTATTCCCGAGATATGCCTCGGACGCGAGCACGGCGCTGCGCGGGGGGAACGATATCAAGGCCGCGCTTATCGGGCCGGGTGTGGCGGCATCGCACGGAATGGAGCGCAGCCATGTCAGCGGGCTTGAGAACTCGATTAAGCTGCTGATGGCGTACATAACCGAGTGACGTTGAGAAATGAAAAACCGCCCCGCCGGGTTATCGCCCGGCGGGGCGGTGTGTTATTTCGCGCTGCTAATCCGATTCAATCGGAATCAGATTGGCTATCGAGCCGGCAATTGCCGAAGCGTAGACATCGAGGTTGACATCGAACAGGTCGTTGTCGCTGTCACTGTCCATAAATCCCATCTCAACAAGGCAGCGGGGCATCGCAGCGCCGCGTATGACGGCGTAATCGACCTCGGCATTTGCGGCCGTTCCCTTGCGAAGCCCGCGGTTGTTGTTGACGCCCGCATCGACAATGCCGTCTAGTATAGCCTTTCCAAGCTGCATATCAGCCTCGTCCGGCTGGCTGGCGACCCAGACTTCGACACCCTTGCCGCCGCCGCTGTTGCGGTGAAGCGAGACAAATATCGACGCGTTGTTCTCGTTGGCGAAGGCGGCGCGGGATTCCAGCTCGACCGCGACATCACTGTCGCGCGTCATAATAACCGTGTAGCCCAAGCTTGTAAGGCTGTCGCGCACGGCCAGCGCAAGGGCGAGGTTGTCATCCTTTTCCATCCTTGTGACGCCGGCGTCGGTTGCGCCGACATCTGTGCCGCCGTGTCCGGGATCAAGGCATATGATATACGGCGCCTCGCCAAACAGCGCGGGCGGCTTTGTGCACGCCGCGGCAAACACGGCGAACAGAGCGGTAACAATCAATACGGACAGTGTCTTTTTCAGTCTTTTTGTTGCCAAAACATCACCTCAAATTGCGCGGTGCGGAGTAATGCCGGATCGCGGTTTATTATTTTATCGGCAGATAATCAATTTGTTCGACAAAATTATCATAACCGTATTTGTGTAAAAAGGCAATCAGATTATTGCAGTTGGAGTTTATCTTGATGGTTACAGAGTACATGTAACGGTCAGAGGCTTCGTCCAGAGGACGGAATGTCAGGCTTGCATATGCGCCGTTATAGTAGAATGAGGTGGAGCCGATGATATCCTCCCCGCCGCCTGAGCCGGCGAGAATATCGCCGAGCAGAGCGGTTTGCAGCTCTGCCGCCTTCTCGCCGTCGAATGTCAGGTAATCTGAACCGCCGCAGACTGCCTCGTAGAGTGTATATCCCGGCTTTGCCGTGACGGTGTCCGCGATGTATTCGGGGTTGTTAATCAGCGCGCTCACCGCGGCTGCGGGGCCGTAATCGGGCATAAACGGCGATGCGGGGAGAGAATACTCGCGCACAAAGGAGCTGCCGTTTGGCAGGGTATACGAGAAATTGCACCAAAATGCGTGAATATCGGCGTGATTGTCACCGTTGATTTCACTTATCATGCTGACATTGCTCTCTCTGTTTGCGGCGGCGATGCGGTTTGCGTCAAGAATCTTCGCGATTACGGAGGGGTCAGATGTGGTGATGATGCCGTAATTCCCGGCGCTGAGAGTAGCGGACGTGACATATTCAAGCTTGGGCAGCGAAAGGTACAGGCCAAACGGGTCGAAGCAGATTACCGAATACAGGCCGACGGCGGCAAGCGCGAATACGGCGCACCCGCGCCAGCCGCGCCTGAACACGCGCAGCGACTTGCGCAGCATCATCTCGGCGGCGAAGTATCCGATTATGCCGGCGATGACCATGCACACGAGGAACACGGCTATCATACCGGGACCGAGGTATTGGGTATAGGATAAGCTGTTGCCAATAACATAGCGGCTGCCGCCGGGCTGAAATATAGTAAACAGCGTCTGACCGAACACAAGTGAGCATGCGGCCGCAAAGCCATATTTGAATATTGGGCGCGCAAAGCGATGAGATATGGCGTTGCCGGCGCTTTCGATGCCGCGCGAGCGGTAGAGCAGCATGGCGAAAACAGCGAAAAGGACGGCGGCGGCGAGCAGTGCAAGGAAATATTTTAAGTGAGGGAATACGCCGTTGGCAGCCGATGAGTATGACAGTGACGTCAGGTACGCCGCAGGTGACAGCGCCGACAGCGTCGAGCCGCCGTATGATGTGAGGCCGTAGATGAACTTTGACGCGATGGAGCGTATTAGCATGTCGCACGATACGACGATGAAGTTGAGAATCAGCGTCAGCGCGGGCATCATAAGCCTGCTGCCTGTCAGGTGCGCTGCGAATGTGGCGAGCGAGAAGAAAAACAGCCCCTGAATAGTGCATGCCGCCAGCCATATAAGCAGCGGCGATATGCCGAAGTGGCCGCGCGTGAACTGAAGCGCCGCAATAAGGATAAATACGGTGATGTTCGGCACCACGATAAACGCTGCGCCTGATGAGATGTTTGTGACAAACAACGCGCGGCGCGTCACTGGCAGAGAGTGTATCGTGACCGCGTTGCTTGTGCTGCACAGATAGGAGTTGACGGCGAGCGCGACAAATGTCGCGTAGAGCATCGCCATAACGGGATACGCGCCGCCGATGGAACGGAGAACGTTTTGCTGTGTATAGTATTCCTCTTGCATCGGGCCGGAGGTGAGCGCGAACATAGCAAGAAACAGTATGACTGTATAAAGCACATAAAGCGGCCAGTAGCTGCCGGTGTTCTTAAAAAAGATTGTTCGGCTAAAGGATGATTTCTTTGACTGCATAGTCCCGACCTCCCAGCTCGTAAATGAATACCTCCTCAAGCGACAGGGGGAGAAGGTCGTAAAAGAGAGGCTCGAATCGGCGGATTTCTACCTCGATTTCGGCCGAGACGCCCCGGACTATCAGCATCTGCACCCGTCCCGACGCGCTGCGGTGCAAAATGTCAAGCGAGGACAGGTCCTGTTCGCCCTCTGGGAATACGACCTGAACTTTGACCGTGCCCTCTTGAAGCTCGGTAAGTGAGCGTTCTATAAGCATTTTGCCGCGGTTGATGACGCCGACATGGTCGCAGACATCCTCCAGCTCGCGCAGGTTGTGCGACGAGATGAACACCGTCGTGCCGCGCTCGGCGACGTCGCCGAGTATAAGCCCCCACACTTGGCGGCGCATTACAGGGTCGAGGCCGTCGACCGGCTCGTCGAGGATGAGCAGGTCCGGGCACAGGCTCATGGCAATCCAGAACGCGGCCTGCTTTTGCATCCCGCGGCTGAAACGGCGCAGCGGCTGCTTTAACGGCAGGTCAAACGCCTTTCCAAGCGCGTCAAAGCGGGCGGCGCAAAACGACGGATACAGCCCGGAATAGTATTTTTTCATGTCGAGTATACCGGCGGACGGGAAGAAAAATATGTCGTCCGGTATGCTGGCGACACGGCTCTTTACCTCGGGGTTTTCGTATATCGGCACGCCGCCTATCAGCACGTCTCCGCTGTCCTGCCGGTAGGCACCGGTAAGATGCCTGATGATTGTCGTCTTCCCGGCGCCGTTTGGGCCGACAAGCCCGTAGACGCTGCCGCTCGGTACGCTGATGTCCAGCCCGTCGAGCGCGCGGAAGCCGTCAAATGCCTTGACGACGTTTTTAACGCTTACCATGTGTGTCACCATCCTCTATCCTGGATATTAACTGTGCCGGCGCTGTGCCGAGCGCGAGCAGCTCTTTGACTGTGGCATCAAAGGCAAGCAGCAGCCGCCAGGCGCTGATGCGCGAGGCTTCGGCGGCCTCGGCGGCGAAGCTGCCCTTGCCGGGAAGCGAGTGGATATAGCCCTCACTCTCAAGCTCCCGGTAGGCTCGCTGAATTGTGTTGGGGTTGATTGCAAGCTGAGAGGCCAGTTCGCGCACGCTGGGCAGACGCCGGCCTTCCCCGAATGCACCGGCGATGATTTGACGCCGCATGTCGTCGCAAAGTTGCTCGTACAGCGGACGTGAATCGCGATAATTTACGCTGAACATCGGATCACCTCAAAATTGTATTAAGTGAACTAATACAGTTGTAACACAAATTCTGTGGAAATGCAAGAGCCACTGTGAGAAAAGCCCGCTGCGGCCGGCAAGACGGCCGCGCTGGCCCTAAGGCGCGGCGAAGCTTTGCCTGCGGCCTGAAAGTAAACGGCCGGTTCTGTTTGAAACGGAATAAAGCGGATACCCGGCAAAACCGGATACCCGCTACTTAGTTTTAAAAACCTGCCGGAATATGAATGTAAATGCGATTCTGCGGATTGCGGCCCTGCAAACACCCGCCATAATCGGCGTGCAGATAGCGCAATGTACGCCGGGGGGATTAGAGGATTGTTTTTAGCAGAGTCCACAGCACATCGACGATGTCGTCATTTATGCTGCTTTTGCTGAGGATTGAGCTTTTCAGCTCGGAATTAAAGTCGCCGATTTCGCTGGCGTATTTGTCGTTGCCTGTAAGCAGATAGAAATGATAGTTGCGCTTGTCAATCATGTGCAGCATCGAAATCATCTGCCCGATGGTGAGCAGGGGCAAAGACTCCGACTTGCGGAATGAGGCCGGCTCCTCAATCATAAAGTCCTCTGCGTCTACGGTCTCCGACTGGGATATCTTCGAGTATCCGTCAGTAATGCGCAGATCGTTGAGAATAAGGTCACCCGGCATGATATCGATTTTGCCGACGGCGTACTCTATCCATTTGAACTCGCCGGTCTCGGCATTGGTAATCATCTTCGAAACGGCTATATCATAGCGTTCGGGTATCCAAACCCTGCGCAGATTTGTCTGTTGCGAATGTGTCAGGTCCTCAATGTCGGCGAGAGACAGTCTCTGTTTCATGTTTAGTCCTCCAACAGTGTAATAATGATAATATGATAGCATCTTTAAGCCGGTTTAGCAATATATTTAGTGATACCCCCGAGTCACCGCCGAGTTTTGAAACATATTATGAAGGGATAGTGCCGGCGCAGTAAAGGCAAAGGGCATATCAGCGATTACATTGCGAAGAGGATACACAAAATGGATGATATTTGTAACCACGAAAGCAGGGAGGCCGACGAGAGGGAGAGGCCGGATATAGATGAGTTGATATTCGGTGACGAAATACCGTATGTCAGCGAGAGATAAGCGTGCCTGTACGGCGCGGCAGCATCAGGCGGTCTGGCGGGGTGTCCCTCCATATTTTTGCCTGAAGGTACGCGAAAACAGAGAAACGGCATAGCCTAAGCTGCGCCGTTTCCATAAAGCTGCTCTGTCTGCCCGCCGTTGAGGCGGGCTTTTTATTTAATGTATGACGGCCGATCAGAGCTGGCTCTTATTCGGCAGGATAAGCGCGCATATGATGTAAGCGATAGCGCCGGTGCCCCAGAACAGCGCGAGGATTGCCCAAAGTATCCGGACAAGCGTAGGGTCTATACCAAAGTATTCCGCAATGCCGGAGCAGACGCCGCTGATCCTCTTGTCGTAGTCATTTTTATAAAGCCTCTTCATGTCAATATCCTCCAAGCTGAGTTTCAAGATGTCTGTCGTAGTACGCGGTCATAAGGTTCATTGCCTGCCCGCGCGCATTTTTAAGAGGAAGCTCTCTTGCATATTTTATGCCCAATGTGTTTATATAATACGCGATATTTTCACGCGACAGTCTTACAAAATCAGTTTTCATAAGATGTATACTCCTTTTTGTGTTGTTATTAGCGGGGGCCGCGGCATGTATTGCCCTGCCGCGGTCCCCGCGGGGGATGGGCTATTTCTTCATAAGGCGGATATCTCCGCTTACTGTGCTTATAGTGTAGCTGCGCAGGTCGCCGTTGCGGTATACGCCGCTGCCGTCTTTGCTGTTTATCGAGGTCATCAGGTTGAAGTCGCTCTTGATGCTGCCCGATATGCGCTTGTACTTCAGCGTGAAGCCGTCGTTATCAGGCAGATAGGCCTTGACATCGCCGGAGACCGATTCAAGAGTCAGCTCCTGCGGGACGGAGGACAGGCGCATTTCGAGGTCGCCGCTTGTGGATTTGGCGGAGAGAGATTCGGCTTCGCCGTCGTATACAATCTCGCCGCTGACAGACCTGAGCGTGATGCTGTTTGCATCGCAGTCGACATCGACATCGCCGCTTGTCGAGCTGATTTTGCTGTCGTTTGTGTTGCCGGAGAACTTGACGTCGCCGCCGACCGAGCTGATTTCCGCCGTTTCGAACGTCGAGTTTTGAATCGAAATGTCGCCGCTGGCCGAGCCGATTTTAGCGTCGGCGCAGGTTATCTCTTTGCCGCGTATGTCGCCGCTGGACGAACGAATCTCAAGGCTGTGGCAGCTCATGCCGACGTCGAGGTCGATGTCGCCGCTGGAGGTCCTTGCGCGGATGCTGTTGTACAGCTTTTTCGGAAGATATATCTCGAAATCGGACTGGTAGATACCGACGCCGAAGAAGAAAAGGCCGACTTGAGTCTTGCCGTGGGAGACATACAGTGTGCCGTTGCGGACATTAATCATAGCGCGCTTGTCATCGTTCAGAATCTGGCGCGACAGCTCGACGACATAAATGTTGTCGTTTTGCGATACGCCGAAGGTTATCGAGCCTGTGCATGAGGAGATGCCGACCGTAATCGAACCGGAGGCCGAGTTGACATCGATGCTTTCGATATCGGTGGCGGGGACTTCGTAGTCATAGCGATAGGTGCCGCGGCTCGGCTGGCTGTATTCGACGCCGGCGACCGCCTCTTTTATGTCGTTTGCGACCTGCTTGCCGATATCCTTTATGGGCTCCTTGGCGCTTTTCGCGACGTCACGCGCGCCCTTTGCGGCGTTTTTAATGTCGTTAGCCACTTCGCGCAGCGGGCCTTCAAGGTCCTTTGCCAAATCGCGCATGCGCTGCTCGAACCCCTCGAACGAAGCGGTGAAGTCGATTGTCGTGCGTGTGCCGGTGTCGGCGTTCGAGTTGATGAAAGAGATGATTTCCTCGACATCGCCTATGCCGTCAATCGTCTGCTTGTACGCCGCTTCCGGGTCGGTGCCGTGGGCGATGAGGTCGTTATATTTTTCGCAGAGGTTTGAGTGCAGTTCGGTGAGAATCTCTTCCTTGGCATCGCCGTCAGCGGCGCGGGAGAAGGCATTGTATAGATAGTTCTTAATCTTGTTTTCCATTTGGCACACCCCCATTATTTCGATATCAGGCAGTCAATCAGTGTTTTGACGTGCTGCCATTCTTTGATGTTGTTTTCGAGGAACTCGCGGCCTTCTTCTGTGATGGAATAGTATCTGCGTCTCGCGCCGGAGGCTTCATCACCCCAGTAAGAGTGGATGAGATCGGCACTCTCCAACCGGCGGAAAGCGGTATAGAGTGTTGCCTCTTTGACTTCGTAGTCGCCCTCGGTCTTGTCTTTTATCGCTTTATTTATCTGGTAACCATAGCTGTCTCCATCCGTGAGCTGCGAGAGTATTATAGTCTCGGTATGCCCCCGGATTATGTCGGATGTCAGTGACATTACACGGCACCTCCTTTTCTGAGTCTAAGGATAACACGATATACCTCATCTGTCAAGGTATATTTTAAAATAATTTATAAATATTTTTAAGTATCCCCGAAGCGCGTTTATTTATTCATTGCAAAAGCCCTGCGGCAGTGGTGCCGCAGGGCTTTTTGGTATGTTTCAGATGATGCGCTTTCAGCTGTTGTGCTTGCCGTTTTTGTTAAGATAGCGGTAGACCGTCGCCTCCGACACCTTGAGCAGACGGGCAATTTCCGGTACGGCGCCTTTTAGAAGAAAATAACCCTGCTTTTCGAGCGCGCCGACAAACTCCATCTTCTCATCGTAGCTCATGCGGTCGGGCGGTATGCTGACACCGCCGATTGTCTTAGTGTAGATGCTGCTCATGAGGTCCTCGACATTTTTTGCAAGAGACTCCTGCGGAGCGGAATCGTGGAGGCTGACATCCTCGATGCCGAAGCTGCTCAGGTTCTCGGCCAGCGCGTTGCGGAAGCCTATCATGCCGGTGAGATCGTGGTTGATACAAAGCATGCCTATAAGCTCGGATTTGTCATTTTTGACAAAAAAGGTTGACGAGGCGAGAACCTTGCCGTCTCGCGTTGTGCCGCGGTTGACGACAAAATCATTGTTTTCGTAGTAGCGGCCGCTCAGCATCTTAAGCGCCAAGTCGCTCATCGGGCCGCCGACACTGCGGCCGCTTACTATGCCGTTCTCGATTGCGATTATCGACGACTCGGGATCCTCTATATTGTGAAGAACAATTTCGTATTCGTTTCCGCATACGAGCGAAATAAACTTTGTGAGCTGTTCAAATATACTCATCAGGCCGGCGTTGTCCATATATCCTCCCAATTTCGACGCGCAGTTTTGCGTGTTTTATTACGAGCGTTAATACCATTATCCGCCAAAATCCGCTATTTTGCAACTGTTGTGTTAAAAACTGTTTTGATGATGCAGTACCGTGCTTTATGCACGGTGTATCACGGCCTCACCGTCAACCCCAGCGCGCGCTTTGCGTCATAATACCCAGGGTCGGCTTTCAGCGCCGCGCGCCAATGCTCAAGCGCCTGTTCGCGCCGGCTTAGCGCGTCAAGGCAGGCTGCAAGCGCGCCATGCAGTGACGCCGATGCGGGAAAGCGTTTCAGCGCAAGACTGTAAAGCGAGGCGGCGTCGCTTTGCTTGCCGGCGCGTTCGGCGGCGCCGCCAACGCGCAGCAGGTCCGCCTCACGCATCGGGGCGAACGCCGGGTTGTTTTCATAGCCGCGCAGCGCATCCTCAAGGGCGCTTATTCCGCCTTGGGCTAGGGCACGCAGCGTATCGACGTATGGGAATATCTGAATCTGCCCGGGTTCGATGCCCATTACGGCGTCGAGAATTGCGCGTTCGAGCGCGTCGGTGTTGGCATAATCACAATTGCACAGCACGACGGCGAATGAATTGCTGTGCGGCACGAGAGATATCTTTGTGTTGAAGCCCTCGTCGCTGCCGCTGTGCGAGTATACAGTGCGGTCAAGATGGCTGTTGATGAACCATGTCAGGCCCATTTGGGTGGGGCGGCCTCTGTGCGTCAAGCCGATACGCGGCTCGAAAAGCCGGTTCCAGCTCTCTTCGCTTAAAATTCGGGCGCCGCCCGAACAGCCCCGACCGAGGTATGCCATACCGTAGCGCAGCATTTCTTCAATGCCGGAGTGCAGAGTTGAACTTGGCGCGTGCATGCGGTTGTACGGATAGACGCCGCTGCCGGCGACGGCAGCGGTCGCGTCAAGCGCAAGAGAGTGAGGTTCGGCCATGTCGGCTGCGCCGCGCCGCGGCATAAGGAATGTGCTCGCCTCCATGCCGAGCGGGCGAAGGATATTTTGCTCGATATAACTTTCGAACGTCTGCCCGGAGGCGAGCGCGATGAGGTGGCCGAGAACCTCGTACAGCGTGTTGTTGTAGTAAAACCTGTCGCCGGCCGGCCAAACCATCTCGAGAGAGTCAAGGCTGCTGACATAACCCTCGAGCGCGTCGTCGCCGTATGGGCCCTCGCCCCAATGAGAGTCGTCTGTATATGTGACGCCGGAAGTGTGGCCTAGCATGTGGCGCACGCGGATATCGGCATTGTCGCCGGCGATGCGCAGGTTGGGCAGGTAGTGGACGAGCGGACGCTCGATATCGAGCCTGCCTTGCTCGCACAGATGCATGACGGCCGTGGCAACAAATGTCTTTGAGACCGAGGCCATGTGAAACAGCGTCGACGGGGTAACAGGAGCCGCTGTTTTTATATCGGACACGCCGTATGAGCGCACAAGCGCCGGCTGCCCGTCGTGGATGACGCCGACGGCGAGGCCGGGTAACCGCTGGGCGTGTGCGTATGCCGCCAGAACGTCGTCGAGTTTTTTGAAGATGTCGCTACTCATGAGATGCCCTCCTGTGTGAAGCTTCCGGTTGAAAAGAGATGGCAGCGGACCTTGTGTCCCGGCTCGGGTTCGTGTTCGTCCGGAACGAACAGGGAGCAAATCGGCATAGCGCTGACACAGCGGTCGTGGAACGGACAGCCGGACGGCATGTTGACCGGGCTTGGTATCTCGCCCTTCATGCCGCTGATGTCCGGCAGGCTGCTGCGGCGCACATCCGGGACGGCCGAGAACAGAAGCTTTGTGTACGGGTGCAGCGGGTTGGTAAATACGCTGTCGCGCGTGCCTTTTTCTACAATAGTGCCGAGATACATGACACCGAGGCTGTCGCTTATATGCTCGACGACGCTGAGGTTGTGGGCAATAAACAGATATGACAGCCCGAACTCGTCTTTTAAATCCATCAGTATATTAAGAATCTGCGCCTGAATGGACACATCGAGCGCCGAAACCGGCTCATCCGCGATTATCAGCTTGGGGTCGATGCACAGCGCGCGGGCGATGCCTATACGCTGTCTCTGTCCGCCGGAAAACTGATGAGGGTATCTTCCGGCCTGCTCGGCGCTAAGGCCGACTTTTTCAAGCAGGTAGATGCTTTTTTCAAGCGCCTGCGCGCCGGTGGATACGATTTTGTGAAACATCATGGCCTCGCCAAGGATATCTTTTACCTTTTGGCGCGGGTTCAGCGAGGCGTAAGGGTCCTGAAATATCATCTGTATCTCGCGCCGGTAGGGGAGCATGTCCCTTGGCTTGAGATGAGTGATGTCGTTGCCGCGGTAGACAATGCTGCCGCCCTTCGGCTTGAGCAGGCGGATGACGGTGCGCGCGGTTGTCGACTTGCCGCAGCCGCTCTCGCCGACGAGGCTGAATACCTCGCCCTGACCGACATTGAAGCTGACATCACTGACGGCGCGAACAGATTTTGCGGCAAATGAAATGCGGCCGTTTTCAAGATGCAGCTTGTCGAGCAGGCCGGAGGTGAGATCGAAGCTCTGATACAGGTTGCGTACTTCCAAAATGTCGCTCATTTCAGTCCCTCCCCCGCGTACATGTGGCATGCGACAATGTGCCCGCTCGAAACCTCGAGCGGCTGCGGAACTTTTTGCAGGCAAACCTCGGAGCTGTGCTCGCACCGCGGCGCAAACGCGCAGCCGTTTGGCAGGTCTGTCATGCTTGGCACCATGCCCGGTATCTGGTCGAGGCGCTTGCGGCGCTCGCCGGAGCGGGGTATGGAGCGGATAAGCCCGACAGTGTACGGGTGCATCGAGCGTTCGATGACATCGTCACGCGTACCGCTTTCGACGATTTTGCCGCAGTACATGACCTGTATGCGGTCTGACATCTGCGAGACGACCGCGAGGTCGTGCGTGATTAGTATCAGCGACGCGCCGCGCTCCCGCACGAGGCCGTTCATCAGCCCCAGTATCTGCGCTTGAATGGTGACGTCGAGAGCCGTCGTAGGCTCGTCGGCGATTATCAGCTTGGGGTTTGCCGCCAGCGCAATGGCAATGATGACCCGCTGACGCATACCGCCCGAGAATTGATGAGGGTACGCGTCAATACGTTCCTCCGGGCTGGGTATGCCGACCATCTTTAGCAGTTCAAGCGCGCGTGCTTTGCGCGCGGCGGCGCTCATCCTCTTTTCATGCAGCTCGAGCATCTCTTCTATCTGCCTGCGAACGGTGTAAAGAGGATTAAGTGACGTCATCGGGTCCTGAAATATCATGGAGATGTCGCCGCCGCGTACGCGGGTCATCTCTTTTTCGCTTTTTTTCGTCAGCTCTTCTCCGGAGAACAAAATGCTGTCCGCCGTGACGCGGCCGGGCGGCTCGATGAGCTTGAGCAATGAAAAGCTTGTGACTGATTTTCCGCTGCCGCTCTCGCCGACAATGCCGAGGACCTCGCCCTCGTCGACGTGAAAGCTGATGCCGTCAACCGCCTTGACGACGCCACGGAATGTGTGAAAATATGTTTTGAGATTCTTGACCTCAAGCAGGCGTTTATTTTTATCCATTATCGCCCCTCCTCACTTAAGCCGCGGGTTCAGCTCGTCGCGAAGGAAGTCGCCGAGCAGATTAATCCCGAATACGATGAGCATAATGTATATGCCGGGCAGCAAAGCAATCCACCAGTAGCCGCTGAATAAAACATCAAAGCCGTTTTTGACGAGCAGGCCGAGTGACGGCTGCGTGACCGGCACGCCGACACCGAGAAAGCTGAGCGTCGCCTCGGACAGAATCAGGTTGCCGACGCGCATTGTCGAGATGACGATTATCGTCGTTGCAACATTGGGCAGGATATGCTTCAGTATTATCCGCAGGTCTGAGTATCCGATAACGCGCGCGGCGTCGACATACTCCTTGTTGCGCACGCTCAGTACCTCGGCGCGCACGGTTCTGATGTATACGACGCTGCCCAGCACGGTGAAAATCAATATGAGCTTGTTGACACCGCTGCCGAATATCGCCAGGATAAACAGCGCAACCAGCACAGACGGGAATGACAGCATTATATCGGCGATACGCATAATCAGCGCGTCGATTCTTCCGCCGAAATAGCCGGAAATCAAGCCGAGAGCCGTGCCGAGGACGCACGACAGCACCATGCCGACAAGCCCTATATACAGTGAGACGCGGCTGCCGTAAATCAAAGTGCTGAGCATGTCGCGGCCCTGGTTATCTGTTCCGAGTATGAACGAGGCGTCGCCGCCGCTTTGCCATGACGGCGGCTTATACGCGTCGGACAGTTTTAGGCCCGAAATGTCATACGGGTTCTGCGGCGCGAGAAACGGCCCGAACACAGCGAGAAACAGCGCGATTATCAGTATTGCGGTTCCGGCAATCGCCCCGGTGCTTCGGCGGTAGTTATAAAACAGCTCTGATTTGAGCAGCCTGTCAATTGGGCGGCTTTTATTTTCTGTTTTTTTCATGCCATCACCTCAAGTCGATTCGCGGATCGATAAGCGTATAGAGTATATCGATTATAAAGTTGAGCAGCACAAACATCACGGTTGTCAGTATAAGATAGCTGACTATCACCGGCCGGTCGACGAAGTTGATTGAGTCGATGAGCAGTTTGCCCAGCCCCGGCCAGGCATAAATTGTCTCGGTGACCGTCGTGAACGCGATGAGAGAGCCAATCTCCATGCCGAAGACCGTGACGACCGGTATCAGCGCGTTTTTTAGCGCATGCCCGAACAAAACACGGCGGGTCGACACGCCTTTGGCACGCGCGAAGCGAATGTAGTCCTGACGCATGTTCTCCATGACGCCGGCTCGGGTCAGCCTGATGAGCGACGCGATGTTCGATATAGCAAGCGTCAGCGCCGGCAGGATGATATACCGAATGCCGCCGGGGGCGAATATGCTCAGCTTCATGCCCAGCATCTCGACCGTCTGCCCGCGGCCGGAGGACGGAAGCCAGCCGAGTGTTATGGCAAACATGTATATCAGCAGCATACCCACCAAAAATGACGGCAGCGATATGCCGAGAATTGAGCCGCCCATTATCACGCGGCTGACGCGGCTTTTGGGGAATGCGCCGGCATAGACGCCGAGAGGGATGGATATTATCAGAGCGAGCAGTGCCGAGACGGCAACCATCTCCAGCGTGGCGGGGGCGCGCTGAATGATGAGATCAATAACGGGACTTCGGTATGTATAGGACATGCCCCAGTTGCCGTGCAGCATATTGCCGACAAAACGTACGTATTGAATATAAATCGGTTTATCAAGCCCGAGCTGGGCGCGTACGCCGTCGCGTACCTCCTGGCTGGCTTTTTCAGAGACCATCATGTTGACAGGGTCGCCAATGAAGTTTGTAAGCACGAATATAAGCATCGAGACGACAAACAATATTACGACCATCTGCGCCACGCGCTTTATCAGGTATTTAATCAACGTTTTCACCTCATCTTCGAAGACGCATCGAGGATTTTGTTTTGATACACTGCGTCCCGCGCCGCAAAGGCGCGGGACGCAGTGTATGTTTTAGTTTTGTTTGGGTTTCGTTTAGTCGGCGAATGTGAAGTCCCACACCATGACGGCGCCGTCTACGCGGGGCGTGTAGCCAAGGCCGGAGCGCACACCGTATATGTCATCCATGAAGAACAGCGGGATGTATGCCGCGGCTTCACGCGTTATGGCGTCTACCTGACTGACTATCTTGGCGCGTTCCACAGCATCTTCGCAGACAGATGCAGTATCAAGCATGGCGTCAACCTCGCTGTTGCTGTATTTACCCTTGTTGCCTTCGCCCATGCCGGGCTTGCCCTCGTATGTATAGACCATGTCGTTGAGGATGACAACACCTTCGCCGGAGCTGTCGCCCCATTTGCCCATGAAGAACGAACTCTTCATGTCGCTGATGCTTGTCAGCTCGCGGAACATTGCGCGCGGGATAAGATTGATTTCCATTTTTATGCCGATTGTTTCGAGGTTGCCGGCGATAGCCTGCACAACCTGGCTCTCGTTAACGGCGCCGTCGCTTATAGCGTCGATGCGCAGCGGGAAACCGTCGGGATATCCGGCTTCTGTCAGGAGCTGCTTGGCCGTTTCCGGGTTATACTCGTAGCGCTGCGCTGTGCTGTCGAAGCCGTTGACAACGCTGGGCATAAAGCTTACAGCCGCTGTGGCGAAGCCCTGCATTGTTGTAGTGAGAATGGAATCGAGGTCAATTGCGTGGTAGATAGCGCGGCGGACAAGCTCGTTTTTGAGCGGGTTCGGAGATATCGTTCCGCTGGGGGCATCGCTGTCCTGATTGAAGCCGAGGTAGTTGCACGACAGGCTGGGCATTGACATAATCTGGATGTTGCTCTGCGCCTTCAGCCTTTCGACGTCCATGACAGGCACGCTGCTGATAAAGTCGACGTCGCCGCTGAGCAGAGCCGCTGTGCGTGTTGCGGCGCTGGAAATCATACGGAAGCGCACATCGGTGACAACAGGCTTGTCGCCCCAGTATTCTTCATTGCGAATCATGTCGAGGTGGGATTCGGTGACGTGTTCGACAAGCTTGTAGCGGCCGGTGCCGTTCGGGTTGTTCGATATCTCGTCGCTTGTCATTCCCTCTGTGGTCTCCTTGTCCAGCATGAGGATGTGCTTGAGGCTGGAGGCGAATACCGGGTATTTTATCTTTGTAACTATCTGAACGGTGTAGTCGTCAATTTTGTTGACCTCGGCAATGCGGAACAGGTAGACGCCCATATCGAGCAGGTCGTCGCTCCTGGCGCGGTCGAGCGAGTAGACGACGTCATCCGCGTTAAAGTCGTTGCCGTTTTGGAACTTGACGCCGCGGCGCAGATTGAACTCCCACGTCAGGCCGTCATCAAGGATTTTCCAGCTCTCGGCGAGGCCGGGCTTCAATGACAGGTCGGGGTTATAGTCGACGAGGGGGTCATAGATATGCGCGCAAATCATCATTTCGGTTCCGCTGTCCTTAGCGTGAGGATCAAGCGAAACGGGGTCGTTGACGAGAGCGATCGTGAGTGAGCGCTGCTGAATCTGGGCCGGCTCGGTGGCATCGGATGTGCCGGCTTCGGAGGGCGAGGTTCCGGCGGGCGCGGAAGTCGTTGGGGTGGCCGTGCCTGTGCATCCGGTTAGCACAAGCGCCAGAATCATCATCCACGCCATAGTGAGTGAAAAAAATTTCTTACTCATTGTTGCTCTTCCTTTCTTCTCTTCTGTCATGTGTTGTTGGTTCCCACAAGATTTATCGTTAACCCCTAAAGAGGGCGACGACCACCGGAAAGCGCCTGTATCCAGAGTGTGAAGACGAATATGCCGCGCCGAAATGCGCTGACCGAACCTATATTATGACGAGCGTTATGGTATAAAATAAATGATTTACAATACTCAAAGGACGTGCTATGATATTATCACGCAGATAAAAAATTGTCAATGTAATAAAAAATTATTAGTAATAATATCAAAACTCTTTATAGCGGGTGAGCAGATGTATAATTTTGATGAGATCATACCCCGGCATGGAACGGACTCTTTTAAATGGGACTGTACGCACGAGGTATTCGGCAGGGCGGATATACTGCCGATGTGGGTGTCCGACATGGATTTCAGGTGCCCGCCGCCGCTGCTTGAGGCGCTGAAAAAAAGGATTGATCACGGTATACTGGGCTATACATCACGAAGCGAGGGCTATGTGGACGCTGTGACAAGTTGGCTTGCGCGCAGGTTTGACTGGCAGGTAAACAGGGATTGGATAACATATTGCTCGCCCGGGGTGCTGCCGGCCGTGCATATACTTATTGATATATTGAGCCAGCCGGACGACAAGATTATGATTCAGACGCCGAACTACACGGCGCTGCTGGATTCGATTCGCGATTCTCAGCGCCTGATGGTGGAAAACCCGCTTGTCTTTGACGGTGAGCACTATCATATCGACTTTGCCGGGCTGAAGGCAAAGCTTGACCGAAATGTGAAGCTGCTGCTTCTGTGCAGCCCCAATAACCCGACGGGCGAGGTTTGGCAGCGCGATGAGCTTATGCGTCTCGGCGAGATATGCGCCGAAAACGGCGTGTTTGTTATCTCGGATGAGGTGCACAGCGACTTGACGCACAAGGGACGGAGGCATATTCCTTTTGGCTCGCTGCCCGAGAATATCTGCGAGATGAGCGCGACATGTATTTCTCCGAACAAGGCGTTTAATGTTGGCGGTCTGCTGACGTCGACAATTATTATCCCGAACAGTATGCTGAAGGAGCGGTATGAGGCCGAGCTTGGTACGCTGCAAATAAAGCTGGATAATGTGTTTGGGAGAATCGCCGTTGAGGAGCTGTACGGCAACCCCGAGTGCGAGAGGTGGCTGGAGGAGCTGCTTGTGTATATTGGCGGGAACCTCGACATGGCTGTGCGGCGCATCAACGCTACGGGCAGGCTGAAAACGCGCAGGCCCGGTGCAACGTACTTGCTGTGGATTGACTTTAGCGGGCTGAATATGACCGACACAGCGCTGAGGCGCTTTTTGGTTGATAAGGTTGGCATCGGGCTGAGTGACGGACTGGGATTTGGGACGAGGTTCGGGCAGTTTATGCGCATGAATGTCGGCTGCCCGCGCGCATACCTTGAAGAGGCGCTTGACCGGCTGGAGAAGGCGATTGCTGAGCTGGGTCTGGCGTAGAGCGGGTTGCGGAGGATAATAAGCGCGGGATGAATCTCTGCAGCAATTAAAAAGGCTTCCGGGAATGAATCTCCGGAAGCCATGCGGTTGAATTAACAGAAGTATTATAAAGGAGGCCGGGATTTTCTCGGCCTCCTTTATGCAGATAATGTTTATTTTCTATATATCAATAATTGCTTTCTTGCAGTTACAGCAATAGAATGCATTAACTATTCCGCCTTTAAAAAAAGAATATTTACCTAGTTTAATTCCATTTTCGGATATGCCCCAGCGTGTGAATGGCTTTGTTTCATTCTCAGGCGTCCATGTCAATATCTCTCCGTATGCTCTAATAAATCCCCGACTCATTTCACAGTTGCAATACGGACAAATCATTTTGTCGCCTCCACTCAAAAGACATTTTTTAAAGCGTTTTTACACACTCTGACAAATAATCTACACAAGCCCATTCTATCATTAATCCACAAAATGTCCAGATTATTGAGCCGGTTATGACCGGGCGTCCGTTTGAACAGTCCGGGTTATGTCGGCGGCCGGTAAAAAATATGTTTTGGCTGTTAGCCCGTGTATATAGGAAAATCCCTCCGCCGGATGGCGGAGGGAATATGCCGTGAGCGAAAAAGCGGTGTCAACATCGGTGTGATGTATGGAGGGACAATGCCCTCCGTTGTTTTGCCGTGGTTGAAATATGTGCCGGCCTATCAGTTGCAGCCGCATCTGCTCCGGCAGCAGCCACTGCCTCTTGCAGCAAGAACTTCGAGTGACGTGGCTATACTTTCCAGTGAGTCGGCCTTGCGTTCGCAGCAGCTGAGTGGTGTGACACAACCTTCGCCGCGTATAATGGTCATCGGTACGTCCATCATCCGGGTGGTTGAGTATTCGGTAATGATTGTTGACGTCGTGGCCACCGCTGCCGCGGTACCGCAGCCGCAGCCGCTGCGGCAGCCGCAGCCGCATCCGCACGAGCTGGATGTGCCGAAAAGGTTGCTGAGAAAACTACCGTTTGTTGACATATGATTCACCGCCTTTATATGAAGCGGCGCTTTTACGCCGCGTATACGCGGCCGGCGCGTGGTGAGGCATGCTTTCTTAGGGGCTTTGCGATAAGAATACCGGCCGCACTATAGTTTACGCGCGGTGACGCCGCGATGTGCGGTTTTTGTGGCAAAAGAAAGCGCAGAGTCGAAGCGAGGCGGTGCGCGCAGGAAAACCCGGCATGGATTACATTGAGCCGCGGGGTCTCGTTTGCGTTGCACGGCGGCGATGATGAGGCTGCCGGTGCCGCCGAGGTATCCTTCATCGGTAAAGCGGCGGCAGATTCCAGACACAAAGCGGCGGAATGGTAAGCTGAGGCACGCAGCGCCGTGCGTCCTGCTGCTCGACCGGCGGGGCAGATTGCGCCGCGTTCATGAAAAAGTTACACAAAAAATCCCTCGAAAGGTTTGAGTTTTTGTTGATAATGTGTTAAAGTTATCTTACAGATAGCTTGCGCTATCAAATCGATTGTGATTGGAGGTATCATCATGCTTCGCTTTTGCAGTGTGCAGAGTAAAAATATGCGAATGCGATTTTGGTGCCGCCCCCGGCTGTTGAGAGGGCGAACCAAAACCGTTTACGTGCGCGCATGAGCCGGACAGCTGCTTGTCCGCTTGTGCGCCTTTTCTTTTGGCTTGCACTCAATAGTAGTATATGAGCTTAGCGAAGAAGGAACGAGACGGAAAAGGAACAAAGGAAAGGATAAGGCTGGACGCCGAAGAGCTGGCATTCTCATCGAATGTAAAAGCCGTTTCGGTAATTGTAAGCAGGGGGAGTGAACAGACGGAATGACGCGGAAAAGACTATTGATTATATGTGTGCTGCTGTGCGTGATACTTTTTGCTTGCGGAACAGAAGAGACAGACCCAGAGCCAAGCGGGAGCGAGACCGCAGAACCTAGCGGAAGCGAGACCACAGAGCCAAGCGAGGGCGAAGGTGATGATATAAGCGCGCTGCTTTTTAGGCGGGAGGACATTACCGGGGTTGATATTCCGGTTGAGCGGCGCCGAATGCGTGTTTTTTCCGCTGTTGCGAATGAAGCGGAGAGCGAGGCTATACTTGACCAGCTGTTCAACGCAGATATCAGTGAGTTTACTGACGCAGATCTAGCAGGCGCCGAGGGGGTGGCGGTTAGGTTTATGATCCGCACCGAAGGAGCTGCGCGCTATTTACAAATAATTAAAGGCGACAATGCCCTGTATATTGTTATCAATGATTACAACCCTCAATTTATTGTTCTTGACGGCGGCGAACCAATACGTATGAAAGGCCCTGCGGATTCTTTTGATTTTGACGAGCTGGACCGGCTGATGGGAGATGTAATGCGCAACGAAAGTGACCCGGATTATTCCGGGACTGTTACCATTATGGAGTCGGGGGAGAAGCTTGCCGTCAAAAAAGCGGACTGCGCCTATGCGAGGAGCCATTTGGACACAGCTGTCGACGAGCTGGGAACGGCGGACGGTGATGCCGATGCTTTGTATGACATAGAGTTTAAAATTGGCGGCACTTTATATTGGATAAACAGTGAAACGGGGCAATTCTACCGGGATGAAGCGGGAGAAATAATGTACGCCCAGCTTGAAGACCAGCATTTAAGGATAGTCGGGACTCACCTTGGTGTTCGCAAAATGGTGTCATAACAGCGCGCTTGTGCGGCCGAGTATGCAGCGGGCGCATAAATGGGCGCAGCAGCTTATGATGTATATTTGTACAGGGGTGTCGACAACGACAGTGTTTTCAAAAATTACTAAGGGCGGGCAAGCGCATTTCATGCTTGCCCGCCCTTGCCTGAAATAAAGCAAAACGTGCCCGGAATATATCGCGCCGGGTTTGGTTTAGCCCGCGTCACTCGGCGACGATTATGAACCTGCCGATGTCGTCAAAGAACTTTTCGCCGGTGAAACGCCGGCAGATATCCAGCGTAAAGCGGGCGCCGTTGTCGCTGTTTGTAAATATGGCTATCGCGTCAAGCGTAACCCGGTCGAGCGCGATTATCGACTTGAAGCCGGTGTTGTCCCCCCAGTGCCACATCACGCCCGGGGCGCTGTCGACCAGCCCCCAGCCGAGCCCCCAGGAGATATTGCAAGCGGCGGTGTTCTGCTTCGATGCCATCATGTCGACGCTTTGCGGACTCAGGCCGGCGCCGCCGCCAAGCAGGCGAAGCACATACCGCATGTAGTCGGCGGGCGTTGTGCACAGCGACCAGGCGGCGTTCGGCTCCGGCGCGTTGCCGGCGAGGTCAAAATCGGTTTTTTCGTCGTGCATCTCGCCGTTTTTATCAAAACCGCGCGACAGATTTGTACCGGGCCGCCACATGCCCCAGCTGTGCGTCATGCCCCAGGGCGTGATGAAGTGCTTGTCAAATAGTGCCGGCATGTCGCTGCCTGTAAGATGTTCGATTACTTTTTGAAGGAAGAAAAAGCCCTCGCCCGAGTAGGAGAACGACTCGCCGGGCGTGAACTTGAACCCGAGCGGCTTGCCGGCCCAGTTAGGCAGGCCGCTCGCGTGTGTCAGCACATGGCGCGCCGTAATATCATTAAGGCGCGGGTCGGCCGACAGCGGCGCCAGATGCGGAGCACGTGGCAGCAAAGGCTCGTCAAGTGCTAAAAGCCCGTCCTGCACGAAGCGCATTGTCAGGCAGGAGAAAAGCGTCTTTGTCAGCGAAGCGGCCTCGAACACCGTCCCGGCGCTGACGGCGGTATTTGAGGCGGAATCTGATATACCGTAATACGCCTCGAGCGCCGGTTTGCCGGATTTTATTGCGGCAAGCGCAACACCCGGAACTTTTTGCGCGCTCATCGCGTCGGATATACAACCATCGCGAAGCGTGGTTGAAAATAGGGTGTCGTTCAGCGTCATTATATGCCCTCCAGGTGCGGTTTTGAGGCCGACGCACAAAAAACGCGGACACCCATGCGCTTATTATGACATACAACGGCGTTAAGTTCAACAGGGCATTACGGGCCGTAATCCTCAAGCAGAGACGAAAGCTCGGCCTCAGTTTTTACCTCTATGCCGCGCGCGAGCATCTCGCGGTCGGCAAACGGCAGCGCCGACACGGGGGTGTCGGTTATATAGGACGGCATCTGCTGCCCGGGAACAAATACTGCGACGTGACCGTCATACTCCGAGACGACGTATTTATAGTTGTATACGGCGGGCAATGTCGTCGACACGGTGCGCGAGCGCGAAACACCGGTGTATGTGGCAAGTGTTGTCCCCGCGAGCGCAAGCGAAACAGCGCATATCAGGATAACCCTTCTGACTTTAATGCTTTGCATTTGCTTCACCTCTCAGCGGTATTATTGACCATTATTGGGTTTTTTATTACAAATCATGCCGTGTGAGAAGGTTCTTGGCAACTAAGAGAGAGCGGACAGGGCATGGTTAAAAAAAGCTGCTTTTATAATTTGGCTGATTGTGCTATACTAAAATGTAATTGTTATTTCCGCATAAAAACCGCGGCAACCGGAATCACGGGAGGCGATGTAGTGGACGGCAGCAAAAACAGTTCGCGCGGGCCGGCGCCCGCAAAAAAACGCAAGAAAAAATCAAGCGCAGGACGGATAGTTAAGGGAATCTCCCTGGCGCTGATGGCAATAATTCTGATTGGCATGACCACGGCGGCGATATGCGGCGTGGCGTTTGCCGTGTATATCAACAAGTACATAAGCCCGGAGGTTGATATATACCTTGAGGCCTACAGGCTTAAAATGACGAGTTTTATATACACCGTCGACCCCGCTACCGGGCAGGAGGTAGAGCTGCAAAAACTGTACAGCACCGAGGACCGTGTATGGGCCGATATCGACGAGATACCAAAGCAGCTTAAGCTGGCGTTTATCTCTGTCGAGGACAACCGCTTTGAGGCGCATAACGGCGTCGACTGGAGAAGGACCATTGGCGCGGGGCTGAACTATGTCGTCAAGTTCCGCGATAATTTCGGCGGCGGCTCGACGATAACGCAGCAGCTTATCAAAAACCTGACCGGCGAGGATGAGACATCGGTCAAGCGCAAGATTCAGGAGGTCATGCGCGCGCTGGAGCTTGAGAAGAAGTATGAGAAGGACGACATCCTTGAGATGTACCTGAACACGATATATTTCGGCCAGTCGGCCTACGGTGTAAAGCAGGCGGCTCAGACGTATTTCGGCAAAGAGATGAGTGAGCTTACGCTGGCCGAGTGCGCAGCTATTGCCGGCATTACGAAGAACCCATATAAGTATGACATTAAGCGCTTCCCGGAGTTTAACGAGGAGCGGCGTGCCATTGTGCTGGGCGAGATGCTGAAGTACGGGAACATCACGCAGGCCGAGTATGACAAGGCTATGAAGGAAAAGGTTGTCGCGATAAACCGGGATGACGATGCGGCGGACAACGGTGAATATCAGAGCTATTATATCGACGCCGTTATAAACGCCGTGCTCAGCGATATCCAGACCGAGCGCGGCTACAGCGAGCTGATGGCCAAACAGCTGCTGTTCAGCGGCGGCCTGAAGATAGTTATACCAATTGACCTTGAGCTTCAGGCGAAGATGGACGAGGTGTTTCAGGACACTGAAAACTTCCCCGGCGGGCTTGGAGAAGACGGCACATATCCGCAGGCGAGCATGGTGATTATGGATCCGTACACCGGCAAAGTGCTTGCTATGTACGGAGGGCGCGGTGAAAAATACGGCAACAGGGTGCTTAACCGCGCAACGATGACATACAGGCAACCGGGCTCGTGCATCAAGCCGATTACGGTGTATGCGCCTGCTATTGAGTATGGATTTATAACGCCGATAAGCGTCGTTGACGACGCGCCAGTGAACTTCACCGAGAATGAATCCGGCTGGCCGAAGAACGAAAACCGCAAATACAGCGGGCTCTGCACGATATACAGGGGCATAGCCAGCTCGCTTAACACCGTGGCTGTCAGCGTCGTCGAGAAAATAGGCTACAGCCGGTCGTTCAATTTTGCTGCTAAAAATCTTGGGCTGACAAGCCTTGTGACATCGAGGACCGTGACGCGGCGCGACGGCAGCACGGAAATTGTAAGCGATATGAGCGCCAGCCCGCTGGCGCTTGGCGGCATGACGGACGGCGTTTCGGTGCTTGAGATGTCGGCGGCATACAGCGCGTTTGTCAACGACGGCAGCTATACAAAGCCTATACTGTATACAAAGGTGTATAACAACGACGGAAGCGTCCTGCTGGACAAGAGCAATCCTCAGGTGACCGTGGCTATGGAAACCCGTACGCGGACATATATGATACAGCTGCTTACAAACGTCGTGCGCAGCGGAACGGGAACAAAAGCGAAGATAGAGGGCATAGAGGTCGGCGGCAAAACCGGTACGACGACGCGCGACAACGACAGGTGGTTTGCCGGCATAACGCCGTATTACGCCGGCGTTGTGTGGTTCGGGTACGACAAACCGCAGAGCCTGCAGAAGTTCAGCACGAACCCGGCGCTTGAGCTGTGGCACAGGGTGATGGAAAAAGCACATGAAGGGCTTGAGCCCAAGTCGTTTGAAATAAAGTCGGAACTGGAAAATGTGCAGTATTGTATGGACAGCGGCCTTGCGCCGGGGCCGTGGTGCGCGCTTGATGTGCGCGGGTCACGCGTCGCGACGGCGAAGATGGTGAAGGGTGACAGGCCGAAGCAGACATGCGGCATACATGTCGGCGTAGAGATAGACCCCGCGACGAATATGATAGCAAACGAGTACTGTCCGGTCGACCAGCTTAAGGTTGTCGGCGCAGTGCTGTTGCACCGCGCGTATCCGTACAGCGGCGTCGCCGTGGCGGATCAGGCGTTCTTTGCGCCTTATGACCTGACGGAGGGTGAAATCGCCTCGAAGCTGTTTAAGCCGACGACGCCGACGATGCAGGTGTGCGCCGAGCATCATATCGGCAACGATGGCAATATACCGGTGACTGAGCCGGGCACGACGCACCCCGACGATTCGTATATTCCGTATGACCCGTTTGACCCGAATGTGCCGACAGACCCCGAAGAAATGACCGAGCCGACCGAGCCGACCGCGGTGGAGACGACAGAAGCACCGCAGTGATATATAAAAAATACCGCCCGCGGCAGTTTGCCGCGGGCGGTTTTGAACTTCATGCTACAGCTTGAACGCGTCTTCTGACGATGGCTTCCTGAGTATCAGCGGACGCGGCGGGTCGCGGCGGATGGGGTCGTAGACAAACTTGCGGCAGTGATGCTCGCTTGAGACGGGGCCGCACTTTTTGCACAGAACAACGTCATCGTCAAAATCCTGCCCGTGCCGGCAGAACGCACATATCTTGCGGACATTTTTGTCAAAAAGCATTGCCGCACATCCCTTCTTTGTGGCGCGAAAGACGGTTCTGCGCACAGGATATGCATATTATAGCTTCTTTTTGCGTTTTTTACAAGCATAAACCGCCCAGATGAGACAAAAGCCACCCCATATCGACAAGGCGGACGCGAGCGCGAGCGCAAAAGATTGCGCGGGCGCTAGCGCGCTTATCGCGCTTAGCTGCCCGGAGACGGCGCGCGATACCTGCGCGTCGAACGGCAGCAGCGTGAAGCCGAGCCACGCGAGCGCCGCCGATATAATTGCGTGCAGCAGCTTGCCGACGATGTACGGCCCTGCGGACAGGCCGCTGTCGCCGATGAAGTTTAGCACCTGACAGTGTACAGACAGCCCAGCCCAGCCGAGCATAAACGCCGCGGCGGACAGCTTGGCGCCAAGGCTTGCGGTGGAGAGCTTCAGGCCGTAGACACCGCCGGAGACCTCGAACAGCCCGGCAATCAGTTTTTCGGCGAATGCGGCGTCAAGCCCCAGCGGAGACAGAAGCGAGCCGAGAGCGCGGGCGAGCAGAGGTATCGCGCCGCTTATGGTGAGCAGCCTGATTGCGACAGAGAAAAATATGACGAACGCGCATATATTTATCACATAGACAAACGATGAGGTTATTGATGATGTGACGGCCTGGGTGAGGCGGACGGACGACATATGCGCCGCGGCATGACGCGGCGCTGCGGCGCCGCGTTTATACCACCGAAATATAACGCCGACCGCGACGGACGCGAGCACATGCGAAGCGTACAGCAGCGCTCCGGCCGTCGTGCCGCCGAATACCGCCGTGCCTGCGGCACCGAGGATGAACGCCGGGCCGGAGTTGTTGCAAAATGCCAGCAGGCGTTCGGCGTCTGTCTTTGTGCACAGGCCGCTCTCGTAAAGGCCTATCGCCGTTTTGGCGCCGACTGGGTACCCGCCGACGAGCCCGAGTACAAACGCCGGGGCGCACGAGCCGGATACACCGAACAGGAGGCGCATCGGGCGGGCGAACGCACGGCCGGCCATGCCGGCAAGTCCGGTCTTGACGGCGAGTGATGAGACGACAAAGAACGGGAACAGAGACGGAATGAGTACGTTAACACATATTTTAAGCCCCTCGACAGCGGCGGCGCTTGTTTCGGCCCCGCGCAGCACAAGGCCGAGAGCGAAGAGAATTATGGCGGTAAATGTCAGCGCCGACATCACGTGTTTTCTGATATGGGTTACTGTCATGACTGCTCCTTTTATCGGAATATACTTAATAGACGGGAGTGCGCTGTTTTGAATATATTCGCGCTGCCGCGAGGTGATGATATGGAGAAAGACGGATTGGTCGGCCGGGCCAGGAAAGCTATTGCCGCCGCGGCCGAAGGGCTTGACTTGCCCGCGGGGCCTCTGATGGGCATGCTGCGCATATCAATGGAGGGCGACCGCGAGGTTCTTATAGAGCGCCACGGCGGTATCATAGACTACAGCGACGAGCGGATGCTGGTGGCGGCGCGCGGCATGTCGGTGGAGATAACGGGGGAAAAGCTGACGCTTGTTAGTATGACGCGGGGTGAAATGCGCATCCGCGGCGAGATAGCTGGCGTGCAGCTTTTGAGAGAGTAGTGCCGCGCGGCGGGGAAAGGAGGCGGATATGCTTTACATAATCAATTATATTCGCGGAAATATTACCGTAGAGATAACCGGCGCGGCAATTGAACGGTTTATGAATGTTTGTGCCGCGCGCGGCGTCGCGTTTTGGAATGTTTGCCGCATAGCACCGGACAAAATACGCGCTACAGTGCGCATCGAGGGGTTTTATGCCGTCAGGCGGGCCGCAAAGAGGTGCATGTGCGAGATACATGTGGTGAAAAAAACAGGATTGCCGTTTAAGGCGCGCCGGCTTGAAAAGCGCTGGGCGCTGTGGGGCGGGCTTATCGCGTGCGCAGCCGCGGTATATATTCTGTCATCATTCGTGTGGACGGTAACCATTACCGGCTGCGAGACAATGAGCCAGCTTGAGCTTATGGCAATGCTTGAGCGGTGCGGACTTAAAACTGGGGCGAGTGTGGCGTCAATTGACTCGAACATGATACGCAATACAATTTTGAGCGAGAGTGAGATTTTAAGCTTTTTGGCGGTTAACATACGCGGCACGCACGCCGAGGTGACTGTGCGGGAACGAATCCCGACGCCGGAAGTTATTGATAACGACGCGCCGTGCGACGTTGTAGCCGATAAAGCGGGCATAATAATCGCACTGCGTGTTCGCGCCGGCAGCGCAAGGGTCAAGGTGAATGAGACAATCATGCCCGGCGATTTGCTGGCATCGGGCACAATGGTGAGCACGCAGGGGCAGAAATGGCTTGTACATGCCGCGGCCGAGGCGGATATACGCACATGGTATGTGAACAAGCGGGCGATGCCCGAGATAGTGTTTTTGCCGAGAGAGACCGGAGAGGTAACCGTGAGGCGCGCCTTGATTATCGGCGGCAGACGATACAATTTATATTTGATTGAAAGTGAGCCCTATGCGTGCTATTATAAGACAGTGGAGAAAAATCCCCTGATGCTGGGCGAGGGGTTTCGCTTCCCGTTTGCGCTGGTAACCGAGACATATAAAGAGGTTGAAGCGGTGCCGCAGACGGTGAACACAGACACGGCATCCGCGCTGCTTGAAAGGCGGATGGATGAGGAACTGGCGTCAGACCGTCCGGACGCGCGCGTAGTCAGCCGCAAGTTTTCGTGCGGTGCCGTCAGCGGCGCGATAATCGGTGTGATGAGCGCCGAATGCATCGAGACAGCCGGGATAGAGCGGCCTATCGGACGCTGAAACACGCCTTTATGGCGCGGCAGAGGCAATAATCTACGATAAATAAAGTGTATAGCCGGGCGAATACGGCAAATTGCGGGGAGAGAGTATGACGGAACAGACAGTGAATGTCGAGCGCGTTGAGCATATTATTAATCTTTTTGGGTCTTTTGACGAGAACATAAAGCTGCTTGAGCGGGAGTACGGTGTCAGCATAATTAACCGCGATACCGAGCTGAAAATTGTGGGCGAGGCCGAGGATATACTGCCGGCGAAGTCGGCTATCGACGCGCTGATGCTTATGGCGGCGCGCGGGGAGCAGGTGACGCAGCAGAATGTGAACTATGTTATATCCCTTGTGCGCGACGGGCAGCAGGACAAGATTGCCGCGATGGGCAAGGATGTCATCTGCGTGACGACTAGAGGCAAACCGATAAAGGCAAAGACGGTAGGGCAGCAGAAATATGTTGACGCGATTGACAAAAATATAGTCACGCTTGGCATCGGCCCGGCGGGAACAGGTAAGACATACCTTGCCGTCGCGTGCGCCGTGTCGGCGTTTCGCGGCAAGACGGTAAACCGTATAATCCTGACGAGACCTGCCGTTGAGGCTGGAGAGAAGCTTGGGTTCCTGCCCGGTGATTTACAGAATAAGGTGGACCCGTATCTGCGGCCGCTGTACGACGCACTGTTTGACACGCTTGGCGCCGACGCCTATCACAGATATTTAGAGCGCGGCAACATAGAGGTTGCGCCGCTGGCGTATATGCGCGGACGCACGCTAGACGACGCGTTTATAATACTTGACGAGGCGCAGAACACGACGCCAGAACAGATGAAGATGTTTTTGACGAGGATAGGCTTTGGCTCGAAGGTAGTGATCACTGGGGACGTGACGCAGATAGATTTGCCCGACGGCAAACGCAGCGGCCTTAAAGAGGCGATGATGATTGTTAAGGGAATAGACGACATCGCGGTATGCTTGCTTGACCACCGCGATGTGGTGCGGCACGAGCTTGTGTCGCGCATTGTAAGGGCGTATGAAAAGTTTGAGGGCGGCAAGGAGCAAAAGGACAAGCGCCGCAGGCCACGCTATTCGGCGGGAAAGACGGATTAAATATGGGAAAGCTGAATGTTACAGTTCGCCGCCGCGGCGTCAAGGCGGACAGGCAGGCCGAGGCGCTGATGAAAAAAGCGGCGGCAGCGGCGTTTGGCGCGTTTGGCTTTGACTTTGACGCGCAGGCCGATATTACCGTCGTCACCGACGGAGGGATAAGGGCGATAAACTCGCAGTATCGCGGCGTAGACGCCGCGACGGACGTTTTGAGCTTCCCGATGCATATGTTTAGCGAGGGGAAGCCGCTTGACCCGGTGGATACGATGCTTGACCCCGACAGCGGGAATGTGTTTTTGGGTGATATAATAATTTCGACGCAGCGCGCGATAGAGCAGGCTGAGGAGTTTGGGCACGGCATCGACCGCGAGTGCGCGTATCTGACGGTGCACAGCGTTCTTCATCTGCTTGGCTTCGACCACACGAAGGCGGCGGACAAAAAGCGCATGAGGGCTGTTGAAGAGAAAGTTCTGCTGGGGCTTGGGCTTGAGAGGATGGACTGACTTGGAATATATTTTTGGCGGCGCCGAGCTGCTGGCGCGCATTGAGCCGATGTGGAGGATACTGAACGCTCATCATGCCGAGATGTCGTCACATTTTGGTGACTTCTATCGTAAGAATACATTTGAACAGAGGGCAAAAGACCTGACGCGCGGAGAGGTGCTTGTCGCTGTCGCGCGGGACGGGGATGAGGATATAGGGTATTGTATCGCGCAGGCGGCGGACGGGCGAGGCGAGGTGGCGTCGATATTTGTTCTGCCGCAATACCGCGGTTACGGCGTTGGCGACGCATTGATTGATTCGGCCGTAAAATGGCTGAAGGAGAACGGCGCGCAGCCGATATCTCTGTCGGTGACGAGCGGCAACGAGGGTGTATTCGGGTTTTATGAGCGGCACGGTTTTTATCCGCGGATGACCGTGCTGAGATATGTAGAGGAAAAAGACGGAGGGTCAGGGGATGGAGATAACTAAAGCCGGGATATTTTCGGTGGTCGGGCGGCCGAATGCCGGCAAGTCTACATTGCTCAACGCGCTGTGCAAAAGCAAGGTGGCTATTGTGTCATCAAAACCGCAGACGACGCGCACGAGGATAACAGGCGTTGCGAATGTGGACGACTGCCAGCTTGTATTCATAGATACGCCCGGGCTTCACAAACCAAAGACGCGGCTTGGCGAATACATGGTGAAGATAATCGGGAACACGGTGGCGTCGGTAGATGTGGCCGTGCTGCTTGTCGAGCCGGTTGCGAGAATCGGCGTGCCCGAGCAAATGCTGATTGACAGGCTGAAGGAGCTTGACGTGCCGGCCGTGCTTGTTATAAACAAACTCGACACCGTCAGGCGCGAGGCTCTGCTTGAAGTGGTGGAAATTTACCGCACAGCATACGAGTTCGACGCGATTTTGCCGGTGTCGGCAAAAACCGGCGAGGGTGTTGACACACTGGCGCGCGAGCTGTGCGGCATGTGCGTCCCGTCCGAGCAGCTGTTCCCCGACGGCATGATATCCGACCAGCCGGAGAGGCAGATTGTCGCCGAAATTATCCGCGAAAAGCTGCTTGAGCGGCTGGACAAGGAGATTCCTCACGGCATTGCCGTCGAGATAGAGAAGTTTGAGGAGCGCGAGAATGGCGTTGTCGACGTCGGCGCCGTGATATTCTGCGAGCGCAAGAGCCACAAGGGCATAATAATCGGCAAAAACGGGGCGATGCTGAAAAGCGTCGGCACGGCGGCGCGCGAGGAGCTTGAGTCTATATACGAGGGACGCGTGTTTTTGCAGCTGTGGGTCAAGGTGAAAGAGGGCTGGCGCGACAGCCCCGGGCAGCTGAAAAACTTCGGGTATGAGAATGAATGACCGGTATAATACGGCTTGTTCGAACGCGAAATTGGCGGCATTACTTTTTCGGCGAAGCGCGTTTTTGAAACAGGTATTATATAACAGTTGTTCCGCAATTTAACTCGTGTTTTTTTGCCCGCGCGCCTAATGATAACAGTAACGTCATGTTGCGTTTTGACAGACAATCTGTTTTACGTGGAGGGTGCGCTGTGAAAAATAATAAATGGGAATTATTCAGCAAGACCGGCCTTGTGCAGGCCTATAATTACTACAGTGCGACAAAGGAAAACGACAATGTTTCAGACGGTTCGAGGCCTGGTGATACGAACGGTCGACTACAGGGAGGCCGACATAATCCTGACGGTGCTGACCGATGAGATGGGCATCGTCACGGTGAAAGCGCGCGGAGCGCGGCGCAAAGGCAGCCGCGCCGCGCCGTCCTGCAGGCTGTTTGCGTTTTCAAATATGGCGCTAAGCGAGAGACAAGGAAGATTTACACTTGGAGAGTGCGACCCGATTGAGCTGTTTACCGGCCTGGCGGAGCAGCTTGAGAATATGGCGCTGGCATGTTATTTTTCCGAGATAATCGGCAGCGAGGGCGAGGGGAACAGGCAGCATTCCGATGTGTTCAGGCTTATGCTGAACAGCCTTTTTGCGCTGGCGCAGCGGCTTAGGCCGGCAGAGCTGATCAAGGCGGCGTTTGAGCTGCGTTTTTCGGCGCTGACAGGGTATGAGCCGGCGTTTGACGAGTGCGGCGAGTGCGGAGAAGAGCTTGACAGCGGATGGTTTTCGCTGTCGGGCGGGCGCATATGCTGCGGCAGCTGCCGAGACAGTGACGCTCTGCCGCTTGACGCCGCGTCGCTTTCGGCGGCGAGATACATACTTTCGGCGCAGCTGAACCGGCTGTTTTCGTTTACGATTCCGCCGCCGTCGATGACACTGCTTGGCACGCTGTGCGAGAAATATTTGGAGACCTGCCTTGAACGGGGATTCAAAACACTTAAATACTATAAATCTATAGGTGAACTGCAATGAACTTTGGCGAAAAATCATTACATACGCTCGAGCTTGATAAAGTGCTTGAGCTTTTGGCGCAGGAGGCGGTGAGCGAGCAGGCAAAACGGATGTGCCTCGAGCTTGTGCCGCACAAGACACTGTTTGAATGCGAGGGGATTCAGCAGCAGACCGCGGACGCGGCCAAAATGATCGGCGTGCAGGGCAGCCCGCCGTTTGGCGGGCTTAAGGATGTTGCCGACTCTCTTGACCGGGCGGAAAAAGGCGGCAGCCTGAACTTGACCGAACTTCTGGCTGTGGCGTCACTGCTGCGCGCCGCGCGCGTGACACGCGCTTATTGCGAGGAAAAGCATGATTATCAGACCTCGATTGACGAGCTGTTTATGCGGCTTGCCGGCAATAAGTACCTTGAAGAAAAAATTACGACGTCGATAATCTCGGACGAGGAGGTCAGCGACCACGCGTCTAATGAGCTCTATCAGATACGCCGACAGATACGCGCGGCGGGTTCTAAGGTGCGCGATGTGCTAAGCAAAATAATATCGTCGCAGAGCTATTCGAAGATGCTGCAGGACAGTATCGTGACGCAGCGCGGCGGCAGATTCGTCGTGCCGGTTAAGGCGGAGTTCCGCGGAAGCTTCCCCGGGCTTGTACACGATGTAAGCTCCAGCGGGGCGACACTGTTTGTTGAGCCGTCGACGGTCGTCGAGCTGAACAACAATATCAGGGTTCTGACGGCGAAGGAGCAGGCGGAGATCGAACGAATACTTGCCGAGCTTTCCGCAGAGGTGGCGCAGTTTTCGGGGCAGATATCAAGCGACCATTTCACGCTGTGCGCGCTTGATTTCATTTTCGCCAGGGGTAAGCTGTCGTACAAGATGCGCGCCGTGCGGCCGATTCTGGCGGAAAAAGGACAGACCAGACTGATAAAAGCCCGGCATCCGCTGCTTAACCGCGACACGGCCGTGCCGATTACCTTCACTATCGGCGGCGGCACCGACACGGTGATTATCACCGGGCCGAACACCGGAGGCAAGACGGTGAGCATCAAGACGCTCGGCCTGCTGACGCTTATGGCGCAGTGCGGGCTGCATATCCCGGCGGGGGACGAGAGCAGGGTCGTCATATTCGACGATATACTCGCCGACATCGGCGATGAGCAAAGTATAGAGCAGTCGCTGTCGACATTTTCATCACACATGAAAAATATCGTCGGGATTATCTCTCAGGCCGGACCCGGCACAATGGTGCTGCTGGACGAGCTTGGCGCGGGCACGGACCCGGTAGAGGGGGCGGCGCTGGCTGTTGCGATTATTCAGTACCTGCGCAAGGTGGGGTGCGTGATATCGGCGACGACACACTATGCCGAGCTTAAGGTGTTCGCGCTTGAGACGCCGGGTGTCGAAAATGCGTCATGCGAGTTTGACGTGGCGACGCTGATGCCGACATACAAGCTGATTTTCGGGGTGCCGGGCAAGTCGAACGCGTTTGCGATTTCGCGCAGGCTGGGGCTTGAAGAGAATATTCTGGCCGCCGCAGAGGAGAGCCTGAGCAGCCAAAGCAGGCAATTTGAGGATGTCATAGCCAAGCTTGAAGAGAAACGCCAGATGCTTGAGGGCGAAATTGCCATAGCCGAAAAGCAAAGGCGCGACGCCGAGGAAATGAACCGCAGAGCGCGCTCGACACTTGATAATCTGGATGCCGAGCGCGAGAAGCTGGTGAAGGACGCACGCGTGCGCGCTCAAGAGATTATTGCCAACGCCAGGGCGGCGGCCGATTTGGCGCTGACAGCCGCCAGACGCGCGCAGCAGGACGCTGAGGACGGCAAGGACGCGAACATTTCGGCGGCCAGGGCGGCGATGCGCGGCGAGCTTGCCAAGGCGGAAAATGAACTGGCCGCGCAGCGAATTGAGCGAAAGCCGATACCGCTGCCAAGGCCGCTTAAAACAGGCGACTGTGTTGAGATAGCCTCGACGCGCACGAAGGGCGTCGTGCTTGAGACACCGGACAAGGACGGGAATGTTAAGATTCAGGCCGGTATATTGAAAATCAAGGTGGCTGTGGACGACCTTCAGCTTGTGCCCGACACGCCGGCGGCAAAGCCGCAGCCGGACGCCGTTGCCGTGAGACTGCAGGCGCCGCAAGAGGGTTCGATGAGCCTTGACCTGCGCGGGCAGAACGGTGACGAGGCCGTGATGGAGATTGACCGGTTCATCGACAACGGCATCAGGCTTAAGCTTGAGACGGTTATGATAATCCACGGCAAAGGCACCGGCGCGCTGCGCCAGCGCGTTCAGGCGCATCTAAAGGCGCATCCTCAGGTTAAGAGCTTTAGACTGGGGGCGTACGGAGAGGGCGAAGCCGGTGTAACCGTGGCCACGCTTAGAATATAAGATATAAATAATAGAAAGACGCGGCCGTTTGAAGCCGCGCGTGAGGTTTTATATGCCGGGGATTGGGAACGCCGCTAATGCGTTATTGATAATTATCGGAAGCGCGCTGGGGATGCTGCTTAAAAAGGAGGTTCCGGAGAGGTTTAAGAATATAATATTCACCGCTACGGGCATTGGGGTGCTGCTGCTGGGCGCGCTTGGCGTGGTGACAGCCGCGACGACGGCGGCAAACGGCGGAACGATTTCGTCCCGCTGGGGGCTGCTGATGGTGCTGTCGCTGGTAATCGGAGGCGTGCTGGGCGAGCTTATAGGTATAGATAAAGGGTTTGACAGGCTGGGCGAGTGGATGCGCAAGACATTCTTCCGCTCGACGGACGGAGGGAAAAGCGAGGGCTTCACTACGGCGTCGATACTGTTTTGCTCAGGCGCGATGGCGATAATCGGAAGCATGGAGGACGCGGCCGGCATGCCGTCGGTTCTGCTTACAAAGGGCATAATTGACTGCGTGACCGCGCTGATATTCACGACGATGTACGGCAAGGATGTGATATTCTCGGCCGTGTCGGTGTTTGTGTATCAGGGTGCGCTGACGATTATGGCGTTTTGGCTGACACCGTACATACCGGGCGACATGATAGCGATGATATCGATGGTCGGTTCAGCCGTGCTGATGCTGATTGGGTTTTCGCTGCTGGGGATAAAAAAGTTCAATGTCGCGAATATGATACCTGCTATGTTTGTGCCGGCGCTGCTGTACTGGATTCCGTTTTTGCGGTGACGTTTGAGCCGCGCGACAAAAAGAATTTGCCATTTTCCGTAAAGTCTGATATTATAATAAATAATGATAATCGGTATTATGGACGGTTGTCCTTATAACTTCCCGGCAGCGTTTTTACTGGCGGAGAGAAGCCCTGAGGCGGATTTTAGCCTATTACATCAAACGTTGGAAGCGAGGGTGCATATGTTTTCTAAGGAGATTACGGTAACCAATCAGGTGGGGCTGTATGCAAGGCCGGCCACATTTTTTATTCAGAAGGCCAATGAGTTCCGCAGCACGATTATGGTTGAAAAAGAAGAGCGCACTGTCAACGCGAAGAGCTTGCTGGGAGTGCTTTCGCTTGGGATAACCAAGGGCAGCGTCATTATGGTTTCGGCCGAGGGCAGTGACGAGGAAGAGGCTGTCAACGCGCTGTGCGAGCTTGTAGCGTCTAACTTCGGGGAATAGTTTTCCGGCGTCGCGCGCTCCACACATGCGCTGTATTGGCGCGGCCGACGCCTTCTGCTGTCTGCGCGTTTTGCAGACGAATGATGCGCCGCATACATATGCGGCGCGTTTTTATAATTAATGCCCCGTATAGCCGGAGGTGACCGCATGACATTTGATGAGCTGAAGGTAAAAGCCAGACTGCTTCCCCCCACGCCCGGCGTCTATCTTATGATTGACAAGGCGGGTGAGATTATCTATGTAGGCAAGGCGAAGGCGCTGAAAAACCGCGTCAGCTCGTATTTTGCAAATCTTGCGGATCATACGCTCAAGACGCGGCAGCTCGTCAGCCGGATCGAGAATTTTGAGACTATTTTTGCCAAGACCGAGTTCGACGCGCTGCTGCTTGAGAACACGCTGATAAAAAAGCACAACCCGAAGTATAATATCATGCTGAAGGATGACAAAGGTTACCCATACCTGCGGCTGCCTAAGAATCCTTATCCGCGCTTTGAGGTTGCGATGCGCAAGGTTGATGACGGCGCGCGTTACTTCGGGCCGTTCGGAGGGCGCGGCGCGGCGTTTTCGGCCATAAAGGTTATGAACGAAACATTCGGGATACCGGCGTGCAGCAAGGTGTTCCCGCGGGATATAGGCAAGGAACGGCCGTGTCTGATGTATCATATCGGGCGCTGCTGCGGCGTGTGCAGCGGGGATGTGAGCGAAGAGCAGTACGAGCAGCTTATCACGCAGGCGGGGCTGCTGCTTGGCGGAAGTTCGGACAAGCTGGAGAAGATGATTACTGGCGCAATGCAAGCGGCTGCCGAAAGTACACAGTTCGAAAAGGCGGCCATGCTGCGCGACAGGCTGTATGCTGTCAAACGGCTGCGCAACAACCGCATTGTCGTCGGGGTCGGGTTTTCCGAATGCGACGCAGTGTCATACAGCTGTGCGGGCAACAGGGCGTGCGTCACGGTGCTGTCGTATACCGGTGGCAGTCTTATGGACAAAAATGTCCGCTTTTTTGACGGACTTGGTGACGACGATGCGAGCGACGCGCTTGAGAGCTTTGTGAAGCTGTACTATTCCCGTATCGGCCGGGCGCCGAGGGAGCTTCTGCTGTCTCACACCATAGAGGACCGTGACGCCATAGAGGAGTATCTGACAAATATTCGCGGCAGGAAATGCGAGATAATTGTGCCCCAAAAAGGCGAAAAGCGCAAGATGATCGAGATGTCGCTTGAAAACGGCGCGCTTGAGCTCGCCACGCTTGAATCGCGCGAGCAGAAGTCGATGAAGACGCTTGAGCTGATTGCCGAGGTGCTGGGGCTTGCCGCGCCGCCGCAGCGTATAGAGGCGTATGATATATCAAATACGGCGGGCAGCGACGCTGTCGGCTCGATGACGGTGTTTGACGGCGGGCGGCCGCTGAAAAAGGCATATCGCAGGTTTAAGATAAAGGTTGCCGAGGGCGGAGACGACTACGGCTCGATGGCCGAGGTCGTTGGCAGGCGGGTCGAGCGCGCGCTGAGCGGGGACAGCGGATTTCTTCCGCTGCCGCAGCTGATGCTGATTGACGGCGGCGCGGGGCAGGTGGGCGTTGCGCTGCGCGAGATGACGGCGCGCGGTGCAGACATACCGGTGTTTGGCATGGTCAAGGACGACCGGCACCGCACGAGGGCGCTCGTCGCGCCCGACGGACGGGAGATCGGCATTTCGGCAACGCCGGCGGTTTTCGCGTTCGTCGGCAGGGTGCAGGAGGAGACGCACAGGTTTGCCGTCGAATATCACCAGCAGCTTCGCAGCCGCGCGGCGCGCGCTTCTCAGCTTGATGAAATACCGGGAGTCGGTGAAAAGCGCCGGCGGGCGCTGATGAGTGAGTTCAAGACTGTAAAGGCCATGTCCTGTGCCGATGTTGAGGCGCTGGCGCGCGTGGTGCCGAGGAATGTTGCCGAGGGGATATATAACTATTTTTTGAAGAAGCGGACGGAAAACGACGCGGGGGATGAGACGTGAGAATTGTATCCGGCGAGATGAAGGGGCGCAGGCTGGTGACGGCGCCCGGACTGCATACGAGGCCGACGGCCGACAGGGTGAAGGAATCGGTTTTTGACATAATTCAGTTCGATATCGAGGGGCGTGACGTGCTTGACCTGTTCTGCGGCAGCGGCCAGCTTGGGCTGGAAGCGGTATCACGCGGGGCGCGTTGCTGCGCGCTGGTGGACAGCGACAGGGCGGCGCGCGACGCTGCGATGAAAAATATCGCGGCGTGCGGCTGCGGCGAGCGGGTGAAGCTTCATGCCGCCGATGCCCTGACATTTTTGAAAGGGCAGAGGAAAGGGGCGTTCGGGCTGATATTCCTCGACCCGCCGTATGGCGGCGCGCTGCTGAATGAGGCGCTGCTTGACATTGTGCGGTTTGACATATTGACGCAAGGTGGTATAATAATCTGTGAGAGCGCGCGAGATTATAAACTGGCGGATATCGCGGAGCCGTACCGTGTTGTCAGGCGGTATCGCTACGGCATAACGGCGGTGACAACGGTTACGCGGGATTAGGAGGCCGAGCGATGAGCATTGCGGCGGTGCCGGGCAGCTATGACCCGGTGACGATTGGGCATATAGACATAGTTTGCCGAGCCGCCGCGCTGTTTGAGCACGTATATGTCGTGGCGATGTTCAACGCCGACAAGACATATTTGTTCTCTCCGGATGAGAGGACGGCGCTTTTGCAAGACGCGTTTGGCGGGATGAAAAATGTGACATGCGAGTTCTTTGGCGGCATGTTTTACGATTACGCCGCAATGCGGGGGGTACGCGCCATTGTAAAAGGTGTGCGCGACGCGAAAGATGTCGAGTACGAAAAGGGGATTGCGGAGTTTAACCTCGCACACTTGCCGGAGGCGGAGACTGTTCTGCTCTACGCCAGACGAGGGCTTGAAAATGTAAGCTCGAGTGAAATTAAGGCTTTGTGCCGCGCGGGGAGAGATATCGGCGGGCTTGTGACGCCGCTTTGTGAGAAAATGCTGGCCGACAGACTGCACAGCAGCCTGCGGGACGTTTAATAAAGGAGACATGTTATGGCGGGTACACCCATAGACGAGCTGCTGAACAGCTTGTATGAAATGATTGAGGACGCGTGGTCGATGCCGCTTGGCAATGACAAGTGCGTCATAGAGCGCGCGAAGGTGCTTGATATCCTCGATGAGGTCAGGGCAAATCTCCCCTCTGACCTGAAAATGGCGAGGGAAATTGTGGAAAAACGAAACGAGGTTATAACCTCGGCAAAGAAAGAGCATGACGTAATAAAGCAACAGGCGGAGGAATACGCCAGGCAAAGGGTTAATGATCATGACATCACGGTGGAGGCGCGTAAAAAAGCCGGCGATATCATTGCCTCGGCCGAGCATCGCGCAAAGGAAATCATGACGGTTGCCAACGCGTACTGCGACGACGCGATGAAGCGCACCGAGGATGCCGTCAGCCACACGCTTGGCGAATTGCGCGACGCGCGCGTGCAGTTTAAGTCGGCCGTCAAGGATCAGCCGGGCGTTTGATAAAAGGTGAAAAATGGAAGCCGCATGGGACTGACCGTGCGGCTTTTTTGCATCACTGACGCACTTGTGTGAGCATAGAATATACTTAGCGGGGGACTGCGCCCCGTAACGCGACACAGTGAGAGGTGAGTAAAATGAATCTTAGAGGCGGTAATATTTCGGTGAGTGAGCTGATGAAAAACAGCGAGGCGCGCGCGATTTTTGCGCGCGAGTTCCCCGGCGTCATCGGCAGCCCGGCGTTTAATTTGGCGCAGGGGATGAGCTTGAACCAGGTTCTTGGCATGGTTAAAGGTATGGCGCCGGCCGGAAAGATTGACAGCGTGCTCAGTCAGCTAAAGGCGCTGTAGGCCCGGCAGAGCTGCCGGGAGGAAGCCGCGGTCTGCCGGACGCGCTAAGCGGAGTGCTTTGCCGGCGGCAAGGTCGCGCAATACGCCGGCGCGCAGGCCTACATATGAGACAAGAAGGCCGCGTGAGCCGGAGAAGCATGACCGGTTATGTTGAGGTTGACCTGTGAGCCGCGCGTGAGGCGGCGGCGGATGCGTCACATCTGCAAACAGAGCGAAGAGATAAAAAATAAAAATCGGCGCGGAGGAATCCGGCCGATTTTTGACTATGTCGCTTCAGGGATTTTCATGCCACCCCTTCAGGGGGTGGTCATGATTTGGGATGAGAATGCCCGTTTCCGTATCAGTGCTGACCTTTTCCATTTCGAGTTGAATCTGCAACTGCTTCGGGTGTATAATTACGATTGTACGGGTGCAGATGTCATTTGTTCTGTGTGAGGAGGGGGATATGGTTATGGATAAGCTGAGAATGGCGGCTTGCGGGATGAACTGCGGTGAATGCGCCTCTTACAAAGCCACGGTGGAGCATGACATAAAAGCTGCGGAAGAGTTGGTCGGATGGTATCGAAGCCAGGGATGGATTGGAAAGGATGAAGGCGCCGATGCGGTGATGAAGAAAAACCCGTTGTGCAAAGGCTGCTGGAACACGACGGACGATTGCTTTTTTAAATGCGGCTGCCACCACAGCCGTGATTTTCGCATTTGCTGCACCGAAAGGCAGCTTAGCCATTGCGGCGAATGCGGTGATTTCCCATGCGAACCGTATGAAGAGTTCGTCGGGGACCTCGACCACCACAAAAAAGCTATGGAACATTTGCTGTCGTTAAAAAACAAACCGACAGGCTGCGCATGATGCACGCGTTTTTGCGTGACTGCGATAAAGACGGGGCTGTTTATCGGTTTAGTACAGCACTTTGCTCAAGAAGTCCTGCGTTCTGGGGTTCTGAGGGCTGCTAAGCAGCGCGTCCGGCTTGCCCTGCTCGACGATTTGGCCGTCATCCATGAACAGCACGCGCGTCGATACCTCTCGCGCGAAGCCCATCTCGTGCGTGACGATAATGCAGGTCATACCCTCTTTGACAAGTGACTTGATAACACCCAGCACCTCGCCGACCATCTCGGGGTCTAGCGCGCTTGTAGGCTCATCAAACAGCATCACATCAGGCTCCATAGCGAGTGCGCGTACAATGGCGAGCCGCTGTTTTTGGCCGCCGGAAAGGCGTTTGGGGTATTCGTTCAGTTTTTCGTAAAGCCCTACGCGGTTAAGCAGCGCGGCGGCGCGTTCATCGGCTTCGGCCTGCGTCAGCTTGTTTGTAAGCACCGGCGCCAGGGTTATGTTTTCCTTGACAGACAGGTGAGGGAACACATTGAAGTGCTGGAAAACCATGCCCATTTTTTGCCGATGTACGTCGATGTTAACATTTTTGGCGGTTATCTCGACGCCTTCAAAGAATATTTGGCCTTTTTCGGGGATCTCAAGCAGGTTGAGCGAGCGAAGAAATGTGCTTTTTCCCCCGCCGGACGGGCCGATGATTGACACGACCTCACCCTTTGAAATGTGTTCATTTATACCCTTAAGCACATGCAGTTCGCCGAAGCTCTTGTGCAGGTCTACAGTCTTAATCACTTGCCTTCAGCCTCCTTTCGAACACAGCGATAATTTTTGAAAGCACAAATGTAAGTATAAAATACGTGAATGCCGCAATCATCAGAGGCTCGATGGCGAGATATGTGATGCCCTGAACCGTTTTGAACGCCGTCATTATGTCGCCGCCGAAGAATGTCGAGACGATTGCGGTCTCCTTTATTATCGTGACGAACTCGTTGCACATCGCTGGCAGAATGTTCTTTATGGCCTGTGGAAGCACGATTTTCATCATTGTCTGGCGGCCGCTTAATCCCAAGCTGCGCGAGGCCTCGGTTTGACCCTTGTCGACAGCCTGTATGCCCGAGCGGATGACCTCTGCCATATATGCCGCGCTGTTGAGGGTGACCGCAATGCAGATGCACAGCATGGCGCTGCCGTTTAGCGCGGGGAATATCATGGGCAGCATGAAATAGAAAAAGTACAGTTGAACAAGCATCGGCGTGCCGCGCAGCACCTCGATATACACTGTGGCAATGGCGCTGACCGGCTTGGATTTTGCCATTTTCATTATGGCGACAAGCGAGCCGAGAATCGTGCCCAGCAGAACGGCTATTGCCGATATTTCCAGCGTGACTAGCGCGCCTTTGGCAAACAGATGACCGTATTTTGTGGCTATTTTGAATATGTTTATAAAGATATCACCCATGAGGGGGAACCTCCGTCTTCAAGGATAGAGCCGGCGCGTTAAGCGCCGGCTGCGGTGGGGCTTGGAGAGGTGTGGAGCGAGGTTATTCTATCCCAAGTGTGTCGGCAAGAGCCTTCGCATCGGTATACCACTGAGGCAGAAGCTTTTCTGCCTTTGCCTTGGCGAGGATTTCGTTCAGCTTCGCCAGCAGTTCCGGCTCGTTCTTGTTGACGGCGAGTACATTGCCCTCGCTTTCGTATTCGAAGAAGAAATCGCTGAACTGAAGCTGATCCTCCTTGCCCTTGATAAGGATGTCGCCTGTACCGCTGGCGCTTGCAAGGGCGTCGACTTTATTTGTCAGCAGCATCATAATGCCGTCGCTGAGGTTGCTTATCGGCTGCAGTGTGACACCCTCGGGCAGCTGCTTTTGGCACAGCTCAAGCTGAAGAGAATTGGCCTGCACGGCAATCGTTTTGCCGGCAAAGCTATCGGCGGTGTTAAGGACATCGGCCTGGTCTTTAGGGATGATTATGCCCTGGCCGTTATCCTCCGATTCAAAGTTATAGAAATCGGAAAGGCCCATATTTTCGGCTCGGTCTTCTTTCCACGCAAAGCCGGACAGCGCCATATCTACCTGGCCTGTAGTTACCGCAGCCTGAATTGCGCCAAAGTCCATAGCCTTGATTTCAAGCTCGACGCCAAGCTCTCTGGCAATGAACTTGCCGAGCTCGATTTCGCAGCCGACATATTGCTCGGCGCCGGTCTTTGTGTAGTCGATAAACTCGATAGGAGCGAAGTCGGGCGACGTGGCCATTACGATTTTTTTGTTCTTGACTATCTGCTCTAGGCGGTTTGCGGGCCCTTTTTCTCCGCAGGCGGAGAGCATACAGGCTGTCATTGTGATTGCGATTAGAAGGGCGATGAGCTTTTTCATGATTATTCCTCCGTTATGTTAAATAGATATACATCGTTGGTGCCCGAACAGGATATTAACAGTATATCAGAATAATTATAAATATCAACTGATAAATATTCATAATATTTTGCCGATTATTAATGCACTTGTCTGTAAAAAATAGCTATAAACACCTGGCCGTCAAGAGTTATGAATGAATATAAATACAATAATTGTGGATAAGAGAACATAAAACGGCTATTTTAAGCTGAGTGCCTTAATGGATAATGATGAATAAACTATATCTGCCTAATATGTGATTGACAAAACGCGCGCAAGGCAATATAATAATAGTATCTATACAGTCAATTGAATATAATAAAGGCGATGACGGGCAGGAGTAGTTTTGCTTGGATGCGAAGAGAAGGCGCGGAATGGTGTAAGCGCCTGTGAAGAGCAGAATGAATGTCGTCCCCGAGCTTCCGTGCAGAAAGGCGCTTGCGCCATGAGTAAGCATGGGCGTGTTCCGCGTTAAGGATAACGGCGTTGCTGCGCCGTGAGTGCGCTTTTGCGAATGTGGGTGGTACCGCGATTTTTCGTCCCGCAGCCAAGTATGGCTGCGGGATTTTTTGATTTGCTTTGCCCCCCCGCGGCAACAGGACAAATATAATCTGGATATACGGAGTGATTACAAATGAGTGAACATGAACTTCAAAAAACGTACGACCCTAAAGAAGCAGAAAATAGGTGGTATAAGTTCTGGCTGGACGGCGGTTTTTTTGACGCCGAGGTCAACCCCGACAAGACGCCTTACTGCATAGTGATTCCGCCGCCGAATGTAACCGGGCAGCTTCACATGGGGCACGCGTTTGACAACACATTGCAGGATATCCTTATACGCACAAAGCGTATGCAGGGTTTTGAGGCTCTGTGGATGCCCGGCACCGACCATGCCGGTATTGCGACACAAATCAAGGTTGAGGAGGTGCTGCGCGAAGAGGGGCTGACGCGGCATGACCTCGGCCGCGAGGCTTTCCTTGAAAAGGTATGGGAGTGGAAAGACCGGTACGGCAGCCGCATCATAAACCAGCTTCAGCGGCTCGGCGCGTCGTGCGACTGGCGCCGCACACGTTTTACGATGGATGACGGGCTCAGCCATGCCGTGCGCGAGGTGTTTGTTGACCTCTATAACAAAGGTCTTATCTACAAGGGCAACAGGATAATAAACTGGTGCCCCAACTGCGCGACCGCGCTCAGCGATATCGAGGTGGAGTATACCGACCAGCCCGGGCACCTTTGGCATGTTCGCTACCCGATTGAGGGCAGCGACGACTATTTGGTGATTGCGACGACGCGCCCCGAGACGATGATGGGCGACACCGGCGTCGCGGTGCATCCCGAGGATGAGAGATACAGGCAACTAATCGGAAAGTACGCAATACTGCCGCTGATGAACAGGCGGATACCGATATTCGCCGACGACTATGTCGATATGGAGTTCGGCACAGGCTGCGTCAAGGTGACGCCGTGCCACGACCCGAACGACTTTGAGATGGGCAAGAGGCACAACCTTGAGTTTATACTGACGATGAACGGCGACGCGACAATAAACGAATACGGCGGAAAATACTGTGGCATGACGCGTGAGGAGGCGCGAAAGGCGGTCGTCGCCGACCTTGAAGCGCAGGGGCTGCTTGAAAAGGCCGAAGCGCACGCGCACAACGTGGGCACATGCTACCGCTGTTCGAAGAACATCGAGCCGATTACAAGCGAGCAGTGGTTTGTCAATATGGCTCCTCTGGCCGGCAAATCTCTGGAAAGCGTAAGGGCGGGCGATATCCGCTTTGTGCCGGAACGCTTTACAAAGACATTCAACAATTGGATGGAGAATGTGCACGACTGGTGTATCTCGCGCCAGCTTTGGTGGGGGCACCGCATACCGGCGTTTTATTGCAGAGACTGCGGGCACATGTCGGTGAGCAAGACCGATGTGACAAAATGCGACAAGTGCGGCAGCGCAAATATATATCAGGATGAAGATGTGCTGGACACATGGTTCAGCTCGGCGCTGTGGCCGTTCTCTACGCTCGGCTGGCCGGAAAACACGCCGGAGCTTGACTTCTTTTACCCGACGAATGTGTTGGTGACCGGGTATGACATCATATTCTTCTGGGTGGCAAGGATGATATTCTCCGGCCTTGAGCAGATGGAGGAGAAGCCGTTTAACGACGTTTTTATACACGGGCTTGTGCGCGACAGCCAGGGCAGAAAGATGAGTAAATCGCTTGGCAACGGTATCGACCCGCTTGAGATGATTGACAAATACGGCGCGGACGCGCTGCGCTTTACGCTTGTTACCGGCATCGGCCCGGGCAATGACACGAGGTTTTATACCGAGCGTGTCGAAAGCAGCCGCAACTTCTGCAACAAAATATGGAACGCTTCGCGATTTTTGCTTATGAACCTTACGGTCGGCGATTTTGAACTGCCGGAAGCGCTTGACCTTGAAGACAAATGGATATTGCACAAGTACAATACAATTGTCAAAGAGGTAAGCGACAATATTGAAAAGTATGAGCTGGGTATCGCTGCCGAGAAGCTGTACTCGTTTATGTGGGATGATTTTTGCGACTGGTATATAGAGTTGTGCAAGACAAGGCTGACAGGCGACGACAAAGCGGCGGCCGAGCGCGCGCAGCGCGTTCTCGGGCATGTGCTTACAGGCACGTTGCAGCTTCTGCACCCGTTTATGCCATTCATCACCGAGAGTGTTTGGCAGGCGCTGCCGCACAGCGGGCCGTCGATTATGGTGTCGCCCTG
>JAVBMB010000064.1:0-3915 GCA_031552995.1 Oscillospiraceae bacterium | reverse complement strand
CAGTATACCGTCCATCACAGCACCTCCAGCGCGGCGCACGTTTTTTTCAGGCTTTCGCCGTCGGCGACGCTCAGCGTGCGCGCGGCGGGCGATATTTTGCCTATCAGGTTGCCCAGCACATTACCCGGGCCGCACTCGATGAATGTGTCGAAACCGTCAGCTACCATGTTCTCTATTGTTTTCTGCCACAGCACCGGGCTTTTCATCTGAAGCGGCACAAGCGCGCGAGCGTCGCCGTACGGCAGCGCGGTTACGTTTGAATACAGCGGTATGCGCGGCGCGCGCAGCTCAAGCTCATCGACAAGCGCGGCAAGCGCGGAGGAAGCCTCATCCATAAAAGGGCAGTGGAACGCGCCGCCGACGCCGAGGCGCAGCGCGCGCCCGCCGTTTTGCTGCACGGCGGCGAAAAACGCTTCTGCGGAGTCAGCAGCGCCCGCGACGGTAAGCTGCCCCGGCGCGTTGTAGTTGACAGGGTATATGTCGGTAAATGTGCGGCACAGCCTCTCGACCGTGTCGTTATCCATGCGCAGCACCGCCGCCATAAAGCCGGGATGCTTTTCGGCGCACGCCTGCATCAGACGCCCGCGCGCGCAGGCGAGTGAAAACGCGCTCTCATATTCCAGCACATTGCAGAAAGCCAGCGCGGCAATTTCTCCCAGAGAAAATCCCGCCGCGCCGTCGGCGCATACCTTGCGCTCGGTAAGGGCGGCGGCACAGGCCAGATCGACGGTAAACAGCGCGGGCTGAGTGTTTGATGTGCATTCCAGCTGATCCTTAGTGCCTGAAAACATTAAATCAAGCGTGCCGGGGCGCAGGCGCTCGGCCGTGTCAAGCACCTGCCTCGCGGCGTTCGAGCTTTCATACAGCCCGCGCCCCATCCCGGGGTGCTGTGCGCCCTGACCGGGGAAAACAAACGCTATCTTACCCATGTATTTGCTCCGCACAGTATCTTCTCCGCATGGGACATCATCTCGTCGATTATCTCCTTTGCGGTCTGCTCTTTTTTGACGAGCGAGGCGATTTGCCCCGCCATGAAGCAGCCTTTCTGCAAATCGCCCTCGACGGCGGCAAGCCGCAGCGCGCCCGCGCCGAACTGCTCAAGCTCCTCGTCCGATACCGCGCAGTCGTATTCTTTTTCAAAAAACGCTCTGGAAAACGGAGTCTTGAGCGAGCGGACAGGATGCCCGAGGCGCTTGCCGGTTGCGATTGTATCTATGTCCTTTGCTTTAAGAATCTTATCCTTGTAGTTTTGATGGATACCGCATTCCTTGGCGACGAGAAAACGGGTGCCGAGCTGCACGGCGCATGCGCCGAGCATAAATGCCGCCGCCATGCCCCTGCCGTCCGCAATGCCGCCTGCGGCGATGACGGGGATATCGACCGCGTCGCACACCTGCGGCACAAGTGCCATCGTCGTCAGCTCGCCGATATGCCCGCCGGATTCACAGCCCTCTGCAATGACGGCGACGGCGCCGGCGCGCGCGACAAGCTTTGCGATGCCGGTGGACGGCACGACAGGCACGACTCTTATACCGGCTTCGCGCCACATCGGCATGTATTTTGACGGGAGGCCGGCGCCGGTCGTCACGACAGGCACACGTTCCTCGGTGACAACGCGCGCCACGTCGTCCGCATGCGGGCTCATCAGCATTATGTTTACTCCGAAGCTGCGGCCTGTAAGCGACTTGGCCTTGCGTATCTCGTCGCGCAGCGGCTCCGCCGGCATACTCATCGCCGAGATTATCCCAAGCCCTCCGGCGTTTGAGACGGCAGCGGCAAGCGACGCGTCGGACACCCATGCCATGCCGCCCTGAAGTATCGGCACGTCTATGTCCAGCACCTCGCAGATGGGCGGCTTAAGCATTAACCGTTTCCTCGATAAACCCGGTAAGGTCGCCGACGGTCTTAAAGCCCTGATCCGCCTTGAGAGTGATTCCGAACTCCTCTTCAAGAGACATAATCATCTCGACGATGTCGAGTGAATCAAACCCGAGGTCCGCAAAGGCGCTCTCCGCCGTGACGGACGCGATGTCAAGGTCTTTGTAATCGGCAATGATTGCAGCTACTTTTTCGAATACCATAATAGTCTACCTCTTTCGTGGTAATATTTTTATTTTTCCCAGTTTATCACACATGCGCCGGATGCGAGCCCGGCGCCGAATGCGCAAAAAACCAGTTTTTCACCTTTTTTAAGCTTGCCCGCGCGGTTCAGCTCATCCAGAAGAATAGGAATCGTCGCGGACGATGTGTTCCCGTGCCGCTCGATGTTGTGCGGGAACTTCTCCGGCGGCTGGCCGCTTTTCTCCACAGCCGAGGCTATGATGCGGATGTTCGCCTGATGCAGCAGGAAGTGCGAGATATCGTCCGGCGTCAGTCCGCAGGCGCCCACGGCGCCGCCGATATCGGCAAGTATGGCAGGCACGGCGAACTTATAAATCTCCTGCCCGTTCATGTTGATATATGTCTCGGTATGTCGCGCCGGCGTAAACGGGCTGTTGCCGCAGCACGAGGGGATAAACAGATTTTCTACGCTGCCGCTTGAGCCGAGCTTAAGTGACAGCAGAGACGCGCCGCGCTCCAGAACAACAGCGCCCGCGCCGTCGCCAAAAAGCACGCATGTAGCACGCTCACGCCAGTCGGCAAGGCGCGCCATCGATTCGGCGCACACGACAAGCGCGCGGCGAGCCCGCCCTGAGTCCATGAAAGCCGCGGCGGCATCGAGCGCATAGATAAACCCCGTGCAGCCCATGTTGATGTCGAGCGTGCGCGCCGCGGCTGCCCCGACAGCCGTCGCCACAAGGCACGACATCGACGGCGAGATATACTCGCCCTGAACGGTCGACACGATTACCAAATCAATGTCGGCGCCGCCGGCTTCGGCATTTTCCAGCGCGTTTTTCGCGGCGGAAACAGCCAAGTCAAGCAGAGATTCATCGGTCATCACGCGTCGCTCGGATATGCCGGTGCGGGATGTAATCCATTCGTCCGACGTGTCGAGAAACGCAGCCAATTCATTATTTGTAACAATCCTGTCAGGCAGGCCTCGGCCGGTACCGGTAATTGTGAAGCTCATTGTCCCTCCTGCAGTTCCAGGCTTCGCCTGAAGTAGTTGTTCAGTTTAACTATCCCGGCCAGCAGCACTTCTTTTTCGGCTCCGGTAAAATCGTCGCTGACCGCCGAAACCATACGCGCGTGAAAATATCTGTGCACCGAGCTCATCTTCTCGCCAAGGCGTGTCAGCGTTACATTGACCGAGCGCGCATCGGCGCTTGAGCGCTGTCTCTCGACAAAACCTTTTTTTTCCAGCTTGTTTATGGCAACAGTGACCGAGGACCCCGCAATCATCTGCTCGCGCGCGATATCCCGGATGGTGCTTCCCGTAGCTTGAAGCTTGCCGATTGTCTCAATCAGATGCATCTCGCCGATTGAAAGGTTGCAGCCCAGGTTCTTGACCGAAGACTCTTCAATCTTCAGTATGACACGGAAAGTGTCGACAAGAAGGTCATTCAACTGCATAGAAAATGCGTCCATGGCTGCGCTCCCCTTCCTCGCTTCAATTAGATAGATAGTCTATCTAATTATAGCCGGCTTTTCTGTTTTGTCAAGTGCGGGCATGTCGAAATCAAATTGAGCGGACGTCAAAAATTATGTTTCGGCACACCGGGCAAAACGTCAGAAGCGGCGCCGGCAGATACCGCCGGCCGCGCCGCGTCCTTTAGGATGTGCCATTTTTCTCTTTCCTAGGCACTCCGGCACCGGGGCAAGGCCGCCACAGCCCCGACTAAATGGGATAATGGCTTAAAAACTGCTGTTTTCCGCATCTGACAGCAGCCGCGTGATTATAGAAAGCCATCGAGCGTGCAGTACGATTGCACTTGTTTAACGCCCGGCTGCGGTGTATAATAAATAAATTAT